>NZ_JBFOCM010000015.1:0-42495 GCF_040907825.1 Aeromonas sp. s7(2024) | reverse complement strand
TTCAAAGGCTTTTCGAGGTTACCGACGAGGTTGTTTGCGTTGCCGCTTGCCCTGTCGATGGAGGCGCATTATAGGGAACAGATTCTTTCTGGCAACCCCTTATCTGCAATAAAATTGCAAAAAACCGCACTTTTTTAGTTATTCATTTCCAACCACAGCTTTTATACAAACTTATCCACAGAAACTGGTTCCAGATTGCTAGAATGGCCGAAAACAAGGAGGCCAAGATGGACTTGCGACTGAGACCCTATAAGGGAAAACGCCCGCAACTGGGCAAACGGGTGTATGTAGATCCCTGCGCGACACTGGTGGGCGATATCGAACTGGCCGACGACGCCAGCATCTGGCCCATGGTGGCGGCACGGGGGGATGTGAACCATATCCGCATCGGCGCCCGCAGCAACATTCAGGATGGCACCGTATTGCATCTGACCCGCAAGAGCGTCAGCAATCCGACCGGCTATCCGCTGCTTATCGGTGAAGATGTCACTGTGGGTCACAAGGCGATGCTGCACGGCTGCACCATAGGCAACCGGGTGCTGGTCGGCATGGGTGCCATTCTGCTTGATGGCGTCGTGGTTGAAGATGATGTGATGATCGGCGCAGGTTCGCTGGTGCCACCGGGCAAGCGACTCGAATCGGGCTTTCTATATATAGGTAATCCCGTCAAACAGGCTCGCCCGCTCAAACCCGCCGAGATCGCCTTCCTCAAGACCTCGGCCGACAACTATGTCCTGCTCAAGGATGAATATCTGCAAGAGACCTGATAGGGCTGGCAGAAACAGGAAGCCCGGCATAATGCCGGGCTTCGCTTCTTATATAGCTATATAGCCGTGCAGAACGGCTGACCGGAAATCAGTGGGCCTGATCCCAGTTGTCACCGGTACCCGCTTCAACCAGCAGCGGCACATGCAGTTCGGCAGCGGCCGACATCTTCTCCTTGATGATGGCGGTGTATTCCTCCAGCTTCTCTTCGCGGATCTCGAACACCAGTTCATCGTGTACCTGCATCAGCATGCGGATCGACTCATCCTCGATACCGCGGATCCAGCTGTCCACGTTGATCATGGCGCGCTTGATGATATCGGCGGCCGTGCCCTGCATCGGGGCGTTGATGGCGGCCCGTTCGGCAGCCTTGCGCAGACCGGCGTTGCGGGACTTGATATCCGGCAGATAGAGGCGACGACCAAACAGGGTCTCGACATACCCCTGGGCTTCCGCCTGCTGACGGGTGCGCTCCATATACTCCAGCACGCCCGGGTAGCGTTCGAAGTAGAGATCCATGTACTTCTGCGCTTCGGCACGACCGATCCCCAGCTGCTTGGCCAGACCGAAGGCACTCATGCCGTAGATAAGGCCGAAGTTGATCGCCTTGGCGCTGCGGCGCATGTCGGTGGTGACCGCATCGAGCGCCACGCCGAACACCTCGGCGGCAGTCGCCTTGTGGATGTCCTTGCCCTCGGCAAAGGCGGTCAGCAGCCCCTTGTCACCGGAGAGGTGCGCCATGATGCGCAGCTCGATCTGGGAGTAGTCCGCCGCCACCAGCTTGTAACCGGCGCTAGGGATGAAGGCCTGACGGATCCGGCGCCCTTGCTCATTGCGCACCGGGATGTTCTGCAGGTTGGGATCAGATGATGACAAGCGGCCCGTAGCCGCTACCGCCTGATGATAGGAGGTGTGTACCCGCCCGGTCCGGGGCTTGATCATCAGCGGCAACTTGTCGGTGTAGGTGGACTTGAGCTTGGCCAGCCCACGATGCTCCATCAGCAGTTGCGGCAGCTCGTAGGTCTCCGCCAGCTCGGCCAGCACCTCTTCTGCGGTGGACGGTGCCCCCTTCGGAGTCTTTTTGATGATCGGCAGCCCCAGCTTGGTGAAGAGGATCTCCCCCAACTGCTTGGGCGAGGAGAGGTTGAACTCCTGCCCGGCCAGCTCGTGAGCCTGTTTCTCCAGCTCTGCCAACCGCAGCTCGATCTCCTGACTCTGCTGGTGCAGCAACTTGGGATCGATAGTGGTGCCGAGCAACTCCATCCGCGCCAGTACAGGCAACAGCGGCAGCTCAATCTCACTGAATACCTTGGCGAGACCCGGCACGGCCTCCAGCTGACCCCACAGCGCCTGATGCAGACGCAGGGTGATATCGGCATCTTCCGCCGCATAGGGGGCCGCCTGCTCCAGCTCGATCTGGTTGAAGGTGAGCTGTTTCACTCCTTTGCCCGCGATATCTTCAAAGGCGGTGGTCTCGACCCCGAGGTAACGCTTGGCCAACGAATCCATATCGTGACGACTGGCGGTGGAGTTGAGCACGTAGGACTCGAGCATGGTGTCGTAGGCGATACCCTGCAGGTCGATGTCATGGTTGAGCAGCACGTTGCGGTCGTACTTGAGGTTCTGCCCCACCTTGAGATGGGTCGGATCTTCCAGCAGCGGCTTGAGCTTGCCCAACACCACGGCCTCGCTCAGCTGTACCGGGGCCCCCAGATAGTCGTGGCCAAACGGCACATAAGCAGCCTTGCCCGGCTCAACCGCGAAGGAGACGCCAACAATCCGTGCCTCCATATAGTCGAGACTGGTGGTTTCGGTATCGAAGGCAAACAGCGGTGCCGATTTCAACTGTTCCAGCCAGCCGTCAAACTCGGCTTCGTCCAGAATGCAGCGGTAGTCGGTTTCGATGGCGGCAACCGGAGCAGCGCTCTCATCGCCAGCTTCGTCCTGTCCGGCGCTCTCGCTCCCCTCTTCACCACCGGATTCCAGCTCCTTGATCAGGTTGCGCAGCTCGTATTCGCGATAGACCGCCAGCAGGGACTCCTTGTCGACCGGCTTGAGCAACAGCTCTTCCAGACTCTGTTCCAGCTCGACATCGGTCTTGATGGTCGCCAGTCGATAGGAGAGACGAACCTGCTCCTCCTGCTCGCGGAACTTGTCGGCAAAGGCCTTGGAGCCACGGAAACCGAGCGCAGCTACCTTGTCGAGGTTGGCGGCAATCTCGTCGATGCTGCCAATCCCCTGCAGCAGAGCCAGTGCGGTCTTCTCGCCGACACCGGTCATACCGGGAATGTTGTCGACCTTGTCACCCATCAGGGCCAGATAGTCGATGATGAGCTCGGGCGGTACGCCAAACTTCTCGATCACCCCTTCCCGATCGGTCTTCACATCTTTCATGGTGTCGATCAGGGTGACATGGTCGGAGACCAGCTGTGCCATATCCTTGTCACCGGTGCTGATCAGTACCGGCAGCTGCTTCTCGGTCGCCTGGCGGGCCAGGGTGCCGATCACGTCGTCGGCTTCAACCCCTTCCACCATCAGGAAGGGGAAACCCATCGCCTTGATCATCTGGTGGATAGGGGCAACCTGGCTGCGCAGATCGTCCGGCATGCTGGCGCGGGTCGCCTTGTACTGGGGATAGATGTCGTCGCGGAAGGTCTTGCCCTTGGCATCAAACACCACGGCCACATGACAGTCAGGATATTGCTTGCGCAGGCTGCGCATCATGTTGGCCATGACACGGACGGCGCCGCTCGGCAAACCGGTCGATGTGCGCAGATCAGCCTGCTGGGAGGCGAAGAAGGCGCGGTAAAGATAAGAGGAGCCGTCGACCAGAATAAGGGGGTTGCTAGGGGCCATGAAATCGTCCTGCCAGAGATAAACAGCCGCTAGGATGCCACAGGGCCCCCCTCACACCAAGGGGCGCAGCAACAGCACACAGCGCCTGATTAAGGGACTCAGTCTGTGGATAACTCTGTGTTCAAAAATGGGACGCATCAGAGCACACAGTTATAAAACTGTGTATAAGAATATAAAAAGCCATTAAAAACAATGCATTGAGATCGTAAAAACCGATCGTGAGACAGTTAGAATGATCTCGATCAATGTGGAAAAAGATTTAAGGGAGTAGGTACGGCAGGATCCAAAGCGAAACAATCCTAGCACAGCAAGATGACTTGACCAGCGGAGGGCGAGCGATAACCATACAAAAGTACAACAATCCATCCTGGCTCACATTTTCAACAACGAGGAGTTTGCCATGAAAAAAGTGGCCGTGATTTTGAGTGGCTGCGGTGTCTTTGACGGGGCCGAAATCCACGAGGCCGTCATCAGCCTGCTGGCGCTGGCCCGTCAGGGAGCCGCCGTCCAGTGCTTCGCCCCGAACGTGGCGCAGCTCCATGTCATCAACCACCTGACCGGTGAAGTGAGCGAGGGAGAGAGCCGCAATGTGCTGGTCGAAGCGGCCCGCATCTGCCGTGGCCAGATAAAGGATGTGGCCGAGCTGGATGCGGCCGATTACGACGCGCTGCTGGTGCCCGGCGGCTTTGGCGCGGCCAAAAACCTGTGCAACTTCGCTATCAAAGGAGCCGAGTGCCAGATCCAGCCCGATGTGCTGAAAGCGTGCCAGAGCTTTGCCAAAGCCAACAAACCGGCCGCCTATATCTGCATCGCGCCCGCCATGATCCCGCTGATCTATGGTGCCGGGACGCTGGCGACCATCGGCCATGACGAAGGCACCGCCAACGCCATCGAGGCGATGGGTGGCAGCCATCTCAACTGCCCAGTCAACGAGTTCGTGGTGGATCAGGAGCGCAAGGTGATCTCCACCCCCGCCTACATGCTGGCCAGCAACATAGTCGAAGCGGCGGACGGCATCGAGAAGACGGTCAAGCAACTGCTGGCGCTATAATCCTCACCCTGCCAAAAACAGACGGGCCGCTCATGGAGCGGCCCGTTGTCAATTCTGCCTAAAGGCAATGAATTAGATGGTTTCGCCCATCTGATCCATTTTACCCAGCAGGGCACGCAGACGCTCCTGCCATGCAGTGTGCTCGTTGCGCAGTTGATGGTTCTCGTCTTGCAGCTTGCTGTTCTGCTCTTTCAGCTCGTCCAGCTCCATCTTCAGCAAGGAGATGTTGTCGACGGCGGATTGTACTTTGGATTCGAGTTGCTCAAGGACTTCTAGTGACATATGCATACCTGTTTGTTCAATTGCGATGCCCCACAGAGGGCGATTCAAGCGCGTGAAGCCAGCATACCCCGAGCGCATCGGCACAAACAAGCCAGTGCGCTGTAAAATGCGCCTTCCATAGATGTATTGTCTAAATATGCGTCTATTTTTCTCGCATCCTGCGCCCGAGCCGCGACAACACACTGAAGCGTGCGTAAAAAGCCCCGCCACCCGCGCATCATTGGCACCCTCCTGACGGCGCCGCCGTTATCCATGCAAGGCGATATAAGCCCCCAGCAACAGACAGGCGACGACATACATCAGCAGGCCGTAGAGCAGGTTCCAGCGCAGGATCAGCCCGGCACTGAGGTTGTAGCGGGAGGCCAGCGCCAGATTGGATCCGGAGAGCGGACTGGTGCCGGTGGCAAGCCCCCATCCCAGCAGGAAACACATGCCGAGCAGGCTGGGATCCGGCGCCAGCGGCCAGAGCAGCGGCGCCAGCCCGGAGATACTGATGAGCGGATGTACCCCGACGATGGCCACCAGCAGGATCAGCAGCAGAGTGAGGGATGCCTCAAGCCAGCCAAAGTGGTTGAACAGCGGCAGACCGTGACCGGAGCCGAGATCGATGACCGACAACGCACTGTTGATGCCTGCTGCCAGCAAACCGGCCCCCAGAAACAGCACCAGCTGACCGCCGATGGCGGGAAAGCGCTCCACCACCTGCCGCTTGAGGGCCGCCTTGCGCCCGACCCTCGGCATAAAGAGCAGCGCCAGCAGCGGGGCCACCAGCGCGATCACCGCCAGAATGCCGAGCTGGGGCCAGACCTGCTTGATGAGCAGTACCAGCAACGCCAGCGTGACCGGCAGCCCCAGAGTCTGCAACCGCAGCGGATAACCGGCAAAGTCGGCCACCCCGATCCGCTCCACCTGCCAGGCGGTCAGTCCCATCGCCAGCAAGGCGGCGAGGATCCCGAACGGCAAAATATGGGAGAGCTGCAAGCCCGGCGCATAGGTGAGCGCCACCGCCATGGCGACAAAGAAGGGTGACCAGAAGGCAGCGGCACAGAAGATCCGGCTCAGCACCATCACCTGACGCCGCTCCAGGGTGCCATTGCGCTCCAGTCGATCGCCGATGATAAACAACACCGAGAGGTTGATGACCGCCCCCAGCAGATTGAGGCTGGCCATGGTGCTCCACAGCCCCTTTCGCCCGGTCCAGGAGGTGGTGCCGGTCAAGAGACCCGAGGTGGCGAGGTTGAGGGTGCTCACCGCGGCAAACATGGTGAGCATATTGATGTTGGGCAGCAGCCAGTCACCGGCGGTGAGGGGCGCGCCCTGCCACCAGGAAAAGATGAGCAGCAACAGCGCCGCGCCATACAAGGCCAGCGCCTGCCGCTTGGCGGCTCCCACCAGCCAGGGCCAGGTGAGCAGCGACGCCCCCCAGGCCGCAATGGCCGCTGGCCAGGGGGAGAGTCCCAGATAGAGATGCAGCAAGTTGAGCAGCCACATCCCCAAAATCAGATAACCCGACCAGCGTTTGGCCATCGACTACTCCGGCCGGGAGATCAGAGACACTGATCCATATCCAGTGAAGGCTTGTCACACTCCGGACGGCCGACGATCTTGGCGGGTACGCCAGCGACCGTGGTATGAGGCGGCACCGGGTTGATCACCACGCTGCCCGCGCCAATTTTGGCACCCACGCCCACTTCGATATTGCCGAGCACCTTGGCGCCCGCCCCTATCATCACCCCTTCGCGGATCTTGGGATGGCGATCGCCGCTCTCCTTGCCGGTACCACCGAGGGTCACGCTCTGCAGGATGGAGACATCATCTTCAATCACCGCCGTCTCGCCGACTACTATGCCGGTGGCGTGGTCGAACATGATCCCCTTGCCGATACGGGCGGCCGGGTGCACATCTACCCCGAACACCACCGAGATCTGGTTTTGCAGATAAAGGGCCAGCGAGCGGCGCCCCTGACGCCACAGCCAGTTGGCGACCCGATAGCCCTGCAGGGCATGGAACCCCTTGAGATAGAGCAGCGGGGTGGAGAAGAGGTCGACCGCCGGATCCCGCTCCTGCACGGCGCAGATGTCGGCCGCCACTACCGTCAGCAGCTCGGGCTCGCTGCGCAGGGCCAGCTCGATCACCTCGCGCAGTGCGATGGCCGGCATGGTGGCGCTGTCGAGTTTGTTGGCCAGCTGGAAGCTGAGGGCCGAACGCAGGTTCTTGTGATTGAGAATGGTGGAGTGGAAGAAGCTGGCCAGCATCGGCTCCTGGGCCGCCATGCACTCCGCTTCTTGCTGAATTTTGTGCCAGGTTTTGGCAACCAGTTCATCCATGTTGCAGCCTACTGTTGTTCTGGGTGAGGGCTCTGTTGTTCTTTTGTCAGCACCGAGATGGGGTCCATGTGGATGATGACATCCATCCGCTCGAATGCCTGGCGTACCGCCATCTCGGCTTCATCGGCGATTTGATGGGCCTTGACCAGGGGGATCTGATCATCCAGTTCAAGATGCAACTGTACGAATCGGGTCGGCCCGGATTGACGGGTGCGCAGGTCATGTACGCCGTGTACACCTTCTACGGCACAGCAGAGCGCCATTATTCTCGCTTGTTCTTCCGCTGGCAACTGACGATCGAGCAGCGCCTGCACCGACTCGTAGCCGATGTGTCCCGCCCCCCACAACAGGAACAGCCCGATCAGGATGGCAAACAGGCCGTCGGCCCAGTACCACCCCTGCCCCGCCAGCACCAGCGCCAGCAAGACACCGGCATTAAGCAGCAGATCGGAACGGTAGTGCAGCATGTCGGCCTTGATGGCCACACTGTTGGTCTTGCGAATAACGAAACTCTGGAAGCTGACCAGCAGCAGGGTCAGCACGATGGATCCGCCGCTGACCCAGAGACCCGCTTCCAGCCGCAGGATAGGCGCCTGATTGAGCAGGGATG
This sequence comes from Aeromonas sp. s7(2024), assembly GCF_040907825.1. Classification (NCBI taxonomy): domain Bacteria; kingdom Pseudomonadati; phylum Pseudomonadota; class Gammaproteobacteria; order Aeromonadales; family Aeromonadaceae; genus Aeromonas; species Aeromonas sp. s7(2024). The sequence continues at coordinate 34,604 of NZ_JBFOCM010000015.1, read as the reverse complement.
AAATTCCGTGCATCACCAGCAGCAGGGCGGAGCCGGAGATAAAGGCTGACTGGATGAGGCCCGCCAGCGACTCCGCCTTGCCGTGACCGAAGCGGTGTTCGTCATCGGCGGGGGCAAGCGCATAGCGAATGGCCAACAGGTTGATGATGGAGGCACTCACATCCATGAAGGAGTCGGTCAGCGACGCCAGCAGGGTCGACGAGTCGGTCATCAGCCAGGCGATCAGTTTGCCGATGATCAGCAAGGTAGCGGTGGTGACCGCCGCTATGCTGGCAAAGGTCACCCAACGGGAATATTGTTGATGGCTCAAAACCGGCTTTCCTCTGGCGATGAAAAACTTATTATACCCTGACCCCGGCGTCAGTTTGGCGCGAAAATCTGCGGAATAACACCAGATGAACAGAATACTCCTGGTCGACGACGATCTTGAATTGACCCAACTGCTCACCGAAATTCTGACCCTGGAGGGATTTCAGGTCACGGTCGCCGAGGATGGTGAAGAGGGGCTGCAACGGCTGGCGGAGCAGAGCTTCGATCTGGTGTTGCTGGATGTAATGATGCCCAAACTCAACGGCTTTGCCATGCTGACCAAGCTGCGCAAGACCCACGATACCCCGGTGCTGATGCTGACCGCCCGCGGTGACAGCCAGGATCGGGTCAACGGTCTGGAAGCGGGTGCCGACGACTATCTGGCCAAGCCGTTCGATGACAGGGAGCTGCTGGCCCGGGTACGCGCCATCCTGCGCCGTACCCAGAGCGCCCCGCCCCAGCGCGGCAACTCCTCCGACGAAGTGCACTTCATGGATATCGTGCTGCAACCCGGCCTGCAGCAGGCCCGCTGCGGCGAACAACTGCTGGAGCTGACCGCCACCGAATTCGGGCTGCTGGAGTGCCTGCTGCGTAATCCCGGCCAGATCGTCAGCAAGAGCCACCTTTCCGAGCAGGTGCTGGGCAAGAAGCTGGAACCCTTCGATCGGGCCATCGACATGCACCTGAGCAACCTGCGCAAGAAGCTGCCGGACCGCACCGATGGCCAGCCCCGCTTCAAAACCGTACGGGGGCGCGGGTACCTGTGGCTAGAGCAAGAATAGAGCGCATCAACTCCCTCAACGGGATCTCGACCCACATCTTCCTCTGGTTCTGGTTCATGCTGCTGGTGATGCTGGCCGCCGTGATTAGCCTGCCGACCCTGGATCCCCGCAACCAGATCCCGCTGCCGACCCACGAAGTCGCGCGGATGCAGAACAACGTGCAGGCCCTGCTCAACGCCGCCGAGCCGGATCAGGATTTCGATCTGGCCAAGGCGATGGACAAGATCGCCATGCTGCCGGTGGACAACGTCTACCTGCGCGACGAGAAGGGGCAGATCCAGTCCACCACCCATCCGCGCAAGTTCGTGGTGCGCTTTATGGTGGATGCCGATGACCCGGCCAATCCCATGCTGGGCAACGAGGATCGCAAGGCGATCGCCGGCCCCTTCCTGATGGAGCACCACGGTCATCGCTATCACGTCTATTTCGGCCTCAATGCCGAGAACCCCTATCTGTTCCTGTTCATTCAGGTGCTGGATCACCCGATCCGCATTCTGGGCATCTCGATGCTGGTCAGCACCCCGCTCTGCCTGCTGCTCGCCTGGCGGCTGACCCGCCCCATCCTGCAGTTGCAGAAATCGGTCTCCCAACTGGCGGCCGGCAATCTGGAGGTACAGATCCCCAACCTGGGACGGGGCGACGAGATCGGCCAGCTGGCGGACAACGTCAGCCGCATGGTGGAGACGCTCAAGAGCATGATCCAGAAGCAGAAACAGCTGCTTTCCGATATCTCCCACGAGCTGCGCAGCCCCCTCACCCGGATGCAACTGGCGCAGGCACTGATCCGCCGCAAGCAGGGTGACAGCGCCGAGCTGGCGCGGATCGAATCGGAGATCGGGCGGCTGGACAAGCTGATCGGCGATCTGCTGGATCTGTCGCGAGTGCAGCAGCATGTAGAGGCGCCGGTGGTACACCCGCTGGCCGACCTGCTGGAACCCATCCTCGAAGATGCCATGTTCGAGGCAAACCAGAGCGGCAAACAGCTCAGACTGCCGCCGCTGCCCGCAGAGTCGATCCAGATGTGGCCCGAGCTGCTGGCCCGGGCCGTGGAGAACCCCCTGCGCAACGCCCTCAAATATGCCCGCGAGTTCATCAAGGTGGACTGGTATCGGGAGGGACTGGAGTGGGTGATGACCATTCGGGATGACGGCCCCGGGGTGCCAGACGAGCAGCAGGCGCTGCTGTTCCAACCCTTCTTCCGGGTCGATGACGCCCGCAACGCCAAGACTGGCGGCACCGGGCTGGGGCTGGCCATCGCCTCGGAGGCAATCCAGCGCCACGGCGGTACCATTTCGGCCAGCAACAATCACCCGACCGGGCTGACCATCACCATCCGCTTGCCCATCGCCTGATCCTTTTCATCCGGACGGGCGCTGGGTATGCTGGCGCCCCTTCTTGGCTTTACATCTCTTTGCAGGAGCTCGTCATGCTCGATATCGTCCTCTACCAGCCGGAAATTCCGCCCAACACCGGCAATATCATCCGGCTTTGCGCCAATACCGGTTACCGGCTCCATCTGATCGAGCCGCTGGGATTTGAGTGGGATGACAAGCGGGTAAAGCGGGCGGGACTCGACTATCACGAGTTTGCCGAGGTGAAGCGCTGGCCGAGCTATGAGGCTTTTCTGGCCGCCGTGGCGCCCAAGCGGGTGTTTGCCTGCACCACCAAGGGGCGCACCGCGCACTCGGCAGCACAATATGCCCTTGGCGACGCCCTGCTGTTTGGCCCGGAGAGTCGCGGCCTACCCATCGAGATCATCGAGAGTCTGCCATTCGAGCAGCGGCTACGCATCCCTATGGTGCCCCAGAGCCGCAGCATGAACCTCTCCAACGCGGTATCTGTATTTGTCTACGAGAGCTGGCGCCAGCTCGGCTACGACGGTGCCATGTAAGCGCCACCGATGATCAGTGGCGGGCGTCGAGCAGATGCCCGCTGCGCTCCAGCCGCCAGCAAGTGACCCCCAGCGACAGACCGCGCCCCACCATCAGCGCCGCCATCGCCGCCCATAGCGCGGCCACGCCCCACGACTGACAGAGCCACCAGATCGGGAAGAAGCCGCCAAACGCGGCCAGCAACATGCTGTTGCGCATCTCCCGCGCCCGAGTCGCCCCGATAAATACGCCATCCAGCAGGAAGCACCAGACCGCCAGCAAAGGCATGGCGATCAGCCAGGGAAGCTGACGATTTGCCTCCGCCACCACAGCCGGAATGTCGGTGATATAGCCGATAAGGTGGGCACCAAAGAGGGCAAACACCAGGGTAAAACCACTGGCGATGAGGGCGGCCCAGCCCAGATTGAGCACGATGGCCTCCCGCAGTTTCTGCCGATCCCGCTGACCGATGGCTCGTCCTACCATGGCCTCCACCGCATAGGCAAAACCATCGAGCCCGTAGGAGATGAGCATCAGGAAGTTGAGCAGCACCGCATTGGCGGCCACCGCCACATCCCCCAGTCGTGCCCCTTGCAGAGTCATGAAGGCGAAACAGAGCTGCAAACAGAGGGAGCGCAGAAAGATATCGCGGTTGAGGCCGAGCAACCGCACCATGGGCGCAAGCTGCCGCCAGCGCTGCCAGCCATCCTGCCACACCGTCGGCGCCAGTTGCCCCAGCTGACGGCGTACCAGCCAGATGCCGACGGCCAGCGCGCAGTAGTCCGCCATGACCGAGGCTGCCGCCACACCCCGCACCTGCCAGCCGAGCCCGAGCACAAACAGGGCGTCGAGCGCCATATTGACCAGATTGGTGAGGATCAGCATTACCATGGGGCTGCGGGCATCCTGCATCCCCAACAGCCAACCCATGATCACCAGATTGCAGAGCGCCGCCGGGGCGCTCCAGATCCGCACCGCCACATATTGGCCCGCATAGAGCTGCACCTCGGGCGAGCCGCCACTCAGGGCGATCAGTCGTGGCAACAGGGGGAAGAGCAACAACAGCAGCGCCAGGCCAAGAGCAATGGCCAACCCCAGCGCCCGCAGCAGGGTATCGAGCTGGGCACGACCATCAGCTGCGCCGTGCGCCTGCGCCGTCAGGCCGGTGGTCGACATCCGCAAGAAGCCGAGCAGCCAGAAAATGAGGTTGATCAGGGTTGCACCGACCGAGACGCCCCCCAGAAACCAGGCCTGACCGAGATGACCGATCACCCAGGTGTCCACCAGCCCCAGCAAGGGGGTGGTGATATTGGAGAAAACCATGGGCAGGGCGAGCGCAAAGACGGCTCGGTGGCGAGAGGGATCTCGCCACCAGGGGGCAACAGCTGGGGTCACGTTCAGTGGCCTGTCAGCTTCAGGATGCGGGAGAAGTCAGAGAGCATGGTGGCCATCTGCACCCTGGGCACCTGATCCGGCGCCACCTGCGGGCGGAATACCGCCTGCAGCTTGCCCTTGGGATTGATGAGCACGATGGAGGCGGAGTGATCGATCAGGTAATCCTTCTCCCCCTGATTGGCGATGGAGTAGATGAGCCCCAGATTGCGCACGAACGGGAACAGCTTGTCGTGGGGGGCAGTGGCCGCCTTGAACTCGGGATTGAAGAAGGCGGTATAGGTCTTGAGACGTGGAATATCATCACGCTGGGGATCCGCCGAGATAAACACCACCTGACTGTCGGGCGCCATCTTCTTCAGTTGGTCATAGACGGAACGCATATCTGCCAGGGTGGTGGGGCAGATATCGGGGCAGAAGGTGTAACCGACAAACAGGAAGGTCCAGTGCCCCTTCAGGTTGGCAGGAGTGAACGGCTGGTTGTCCGCATCGGTAAAGGCGAAATCATTGATGTCCCGCCCCGCCGGATAGTAGTCGGCCTGTTCCGGCTGCTCTGGCTGCGTGGCGTAGAACACCAGGATCAGGCAGGCTGTCAGCAGCAGAAAGAGCAGGGGATAGCGGAGCTTCATCATAACAAGAGACCCTTTCAGTTCGAGGCAGATGGCCAGCAGTGACCGGACAAGAGGGGGGCATTGTACCCCAGCGAGCCGCCAAGGTGGTTCAACCTTGTGCAACGCCCTGTCAGGAGTCGACCATTTGGCATAATTAATCACCAGTTGCGGCCATAAAAAAACCGGCCCCCTCGGGTGCCGGTTATGGATGGATTTGTTGGTCTCTTCTGCTCAGGGGCGAGCGTTACGCCCCTGCTGCAACATCTTGCCGATGGCCCGCACGCCGATGGGAATCACGGGGGCCAGCCAGCCCTCTTCCCCCTGGCGATCACCGTGACCCCGTTTGAACAGCAGCACCAGACGCACCACCTTCTCTTTCGGACATCCCAGCCAGAGCGTCCAGTGCGAACCACGATGGTGCAGCCAGAGACCGTAAAACCAGGTCATCCGGCTACCTTTGACAAAACGGGTGATTGACGATTCCGCTGGCGCAGCCCCAGCCTCTGAATCCCATGGCGATCTTGATGCCATACCAGTCCTCCTTGACCGACAGGTCATGTTGCTTCGTCGGCCTGAACTGGGAACAGGCCCGTCACGACTATCTGCAACCATTACGAGTGGTCCCCTTTGCCTGACAAGGCTCGGGATCTCCCCACTCCCCCTTCATATCCCGTGAAGGTGTACTGCCCGATTCTCGTTGTTACCGGCCCTTCCGTACCGACGCATTGTGATGGTCAGAGGGAGGTGCCAAGGCCTGTCTCGGCGACAGGGCACTGATCTGAGCATATATCTGAAATGGATGATTGGTAGCCGGTCGCGCAGGACAAAAATGCCACCACCGATGATCTGTTTGATATGACAGGGAAAGTGCGCCAGAAACAGCACAGCCTCCCGAAGGAGGCCGTGTGGCAAACGCAGTTGGCGGGGAGGATTACATCCAGTCGGCGTTGCGGATCACCCCGACCGCCAGCCCCTCGATGGTGAGCTGCTGGCAAGAGAGATCCACCTCGATAGGGGAGAGCTCTTCATTTTCCGGCAGCAGCCATACCTGACTGCCCTTGCGCTGGAAGCGCTTGACGGTGACATCCTCATCGAGACGGGCGACCACCACCTGACCGTTGCGCACCTCCTGGGTCTTGTGCACCGCCAGCAGATCGCCATCCAGAATGCCGATGTTCTTCATGCTCATCCCCTGCACCCGCAGCAGAAAATCTGCGCGCGGATGGAACAGGGCGGGATCAACCTGATAGTGGCTCTCGATATGCTCCTGAGCTAGGATGGGTTCACCGGCAGCGACCTTGCCGATGAGCGGCAAGCCGCTCTCTTCCAGCACCTCTTCCTCTTCGAGCAACAGGCGAATGCCGCGGGACGTGCCCGGCATGATCTCGATGACCCCTTTTTTGGCCAGGGCCTTCAGATGTTCTTCGGCCGCATTGGCCGACTTGAAACCAAGCTTCTGGGCAATCTCGGCACGAGTCGGCGGCATACCGGTCTCGCTCATGTTCACCTTGATCAGCTCCAGCACTTCGGCCTGGCGGGGGGTAAGGGGTTTCATAGAATTGGCACCTGTCTTTTTATACAGCACACTGGCAGTATATACAGTGCAGTGGCCAAGGCAAGGCGCAGCTGACATTTGTCGCGACCAACCCCTCCTTTACTACTGTTTTGATCCTGCGCAGCCGACTCATCGTACCTCTCGGCGACAAGGGGCTGTCGATTTGCTATGCTCACGCCGCATTTTTTTGGAGAGCAGACGCACATGTCCATAGGACAGAAGATTTCCAGAGCCATCTTGCAATGGCCGGTCAGCGGCTTGGTCAATCACAAGAGCCTGCCGGAAAATCCCATCACAGAACTCAATCTGGATCCGGCCAGACCCATCGTCTATGCCCTGAAAACCAGTTCGATCACCGACCTGATGACCCTGCAGCAGTGCTGCGAGGATCTCGGTCTGCCCGGTCCCTTCACGCCGCTGGAACTGAACGGCCAGCTGCTGCCGCGCTATGTCTGTCTGGATCGTCCGCCTCCCCTGTTTGGCAAACGCAGCAAACCGCTCCCCTTCCTGCAGGAGTTCCACCAGCTGTTGGATCTGCACAAGCAGGATCCCGAGCTGGATATCCAGGTGGTGCCCGTCACCCTGTTCTGGGGCCGCGCTCCGGGTCGGGAAGGGGAAGAAGCCTCCGGCCTCAACATCATCAGCAGCCTGGCGCCGAACCGGCTGAAGAAGGCGCTTATCGTGATCCTCAAGGGTCGCGAGAATCTGGTGCGCTTCTCGCCGCCCCTCTCCCTGCGCTATATGGCGGACAAGCACGGCACTGACGAGGCGATCGCCCACAAGCTGGCACGAGTGGCCCGTACCCACTTCAGCCGTCAGCAGCTGGCTGCCACCGGCCCGAAACTGCCGAACCGCAACCTGCTGTTCAAGCAGCTGCTCGACTCCGCGGTGATCCAGCAGGCGATTGAAGAGGAGGCCCAGCGCGAGGGGATCAGCCTCGAGAAGGCGCAAAAGCGTGCCCATGGCTACATGGACGAGATCGCCTCCAACTTCTCCTACCGGCTGATCCGCCTGGGCGAGAGCTTCCTCGGCTGGCTGTGGAACAAGCTCTACCGCGGTTTGTCGGTCAATGGCGCCGAGAAGGTGCGCCAACTGGCGCAGGAAGGGCACGAGATCGTCTACGTTCCCTGCCACCGCAGCCACATGGACTACCTGCTGCTCTCCTACGTCATCTACCACCAGGGGATGGTGCCGCCCCATATCGCGGCAGGCATCAACCTCAACTTCTGGCCGGCGGGCCCCATCTTCCGCCACGGCGGCGCCTTCTTCATTCGCCGCACCTTCAAGGGCAACCCGCTCTACAGCACGGTATTCCGGGAATACCTCAACCTGCTGTTTGCCAAGGGTTACTCGGTAGAGTTCTTCACCGAAGGTGGTCGCTCCCGTACCGGCCGTCTGCTACCGCCCAAGACCGGCATGCTGGCGATGACCCTGCAGGCAATGATGCGCGGGCTGGACAGGCCGGTCACTCTGGTGCCCGTCTATCTGGGTTACGAGCACGTGATGGAGGTGAACACCTACCACAACGAGCTCAAGGGGAGCCGCAAGGAGAAAGAGAGCTTCCTGCAGGTGCTCGGCATCCTGCGCAAGCTGCGCAACTACGGCCGTGGTTTCGTCAACTTCGGCGAGCCGCTGACTCTCAACAGCTACCTGAGCGAACACATCCCCGACTGGAAAAAGCACATCGGGGAAGAGGAGCGTCCGGAGTGGATGGCGGGCACCGTCAACAATCTGGCCGAACTGCTGATGACCCGCATCAACGGCGCTGCCGCGGTCAACGGCCTGACCCTGAGTGCGCTGGCGCTGCTGGCCGCCGAGCGCCACGCCCTAACCCGCGACGAGTTGCAGGCCCAGCTCAACACCTATCTGGATCTGCTCAAGGCGGTGCCTTACAGCCCGCAGAGCACCATTCCGGATGAGGATGCCAAGACCCTGCTGGATCAGGCGATGGAGCTCAACAAGTTCGAGGTGAGCGAGGACAAACTGGGGCAGATCATCAGTCTGGACCGCTATCAGGCGATCCTGCTGACCTACTACCGCAACAACATCCTCCACCTGTTCGCCATGCCCTCTCTGGTGGCGGCATTGATCGAACGGTGCGAAGGGATCTCCCGCAGCGAGATCATGGCCCGTTGCATCGACATCTATCCGCTGCTCAAGACCGAGCTGTTCCTGCGTTATGAAGAGGAGGAGCTGCCGGCGCTGGTCGACAGCCTGCTAGACGCCCTGCTGACCCAGCAACTGATCGAGACCCGCGATGACGGCTACTGGGTCAATCCGGCCAACCAGATGCGCCTGCTGCTGCTGGCGGAGAGCATTCAGGAGACCCTGCAACGCTACGCCATCGTGCTGACCCGGGTGTTGGCCCAGCCTCACATCGAGGCGGAGCAACTGGAGGCGGACGGCCTGATGATGGCAGAGCGCCTCGGCACCCTGCACGGCATCAACGCCCCCGAGTTCTTCGACCAGAAGCTGTTCAGCACCCTGATCCACACCTTGCGCAAAGAGGGTTACCTCTCCCCAGAGTGCAAGCCGGATCTCGGCCGCTTCCAGGCGCTGGCCGACAACATAGTGCCGCTGCTGAGCAACAAGATCCGCCGCACCATTCAGGCAGGCAATCAGCTCTAATCTGCAACGCAAACAAAGAAGGCCGCATCATGCGGCCTTCTTTTTATCCAGTTTTACTCGGAGCGCAATCACGCCAGCAGGTAGTCGAGCACCAGACCGGCAAACACCAGCGCCCCCACATAGTTGTTGTTGAGAAACGCCTGGAAGCAGGCTTCTCGCTGCCGCTCACGAATAAGCCGCTGCTGATAGACAAACAGCACCGCCGCCCCCAGCAATCCCCAGTAATACCAGCCCCCCAGCGTCATCAGCTGCCCGACCGCCAACAGCAGCAGCAAAGTCGAGAGTTGCAATGCGCCGATGATCCGTTTGTCGTAACGACCAAACAGGATGGCGCTGGATTTGAGGCCGATCTTGAGGTCGTCATCCCGATCCACCATGGCGTACTGGGTGTCGTAAGCCACCGTCCAGAGCAGATTGGCAAAGAAGAGCAACCAGGCCACCAGCGGCAGGGCATCCGCCTGCGCAGCATAGGCCATCGGGATCGACCAGGAGAAGGCCATCCCGAGCACCAGCTGGGGATTCGAGATAAAGCGCTTCATGAAGGGGTAACTCACCGCCAGCAGCAGGGCGACAAACGACAGACCGATGGTGAGCGGATTCATGGTCAGCACCAGACCAAACGAGATAAGCGCCAGCACGAAGAAGAGAGCCAGCACCTCCCACGGTTTGACTCTGCCCGTGGGCAAGGGGCGACCGGCGGTGCGTTTGACATGGCCGTCGAAGTTGCGATCCGCATAGTCGTTGATCACGCACCCTGCCGAGCGCATCAGAAAGACGCCGACCACAAACACGGTCAGCACCCAGAGATTGGGCAGGCCACCAGCGGCCAGCCAGAGCGCCCACAGGGTTGGCCACAGCAGCAGCAGAGTACCTATGGGTTTGTCGACGCGGGCCAACTGCATATAGGCAAGTCCCCGCTCCTTGGTTAACAGATTCACTCCAGCTCCTTGTCACAGACGAGAGAGGGCAGAAACAGCTCGTGCACCAGCAGTGGCCACTGCCCCAGAAACAGACGGGAACGACGCCCCCAGACAGTGGCGGCCGGGCAACGGGGATTGGCGGCAATATCGAAACGGGCCAGTTGCAGATGATCGCGGCGGGCAGGCTCATGGCCAAATACCCGCTCACCCAGCGGCTGCTCGCCAAGCTCGGCAATGCCGCTCCCTTGCAATGCGTCATCGGCAAACAGGGTCCAGCCCAGCACGGCGGGCCCACGATCCCCGTGCAGGATCACCTCGCGGCAGGTGCCGGCCGGCGAGGCCGAATCCACCAGCCACTGCTCATCGGCAGTAAGGGCGACCGGGTGATTGCCCAGCCACTCCACCGAAAAGTGGCGATTGTGCTGACGCAGCCGCCGGGTCATGGAGCCGGGCTCCAGCAGCCAGGGGCGCAAACTGGCAGGCAATTCACAACATTCGGGAGCGAGCCACCCGCTTAACGGCGTGAGGGGAACAGTCAACTCGGACTTCACAGCTTCACCATCCAGAGATTTCCGTGTTCAGGTTAAAATCCGGTTTATTATCCGTAAATCAATAGCGAAATGTAAGAACATCCGTGCTTGACGGCCCCGATGGCAACATCAAAAATGGGTTATCTCTTGCTGATGAGCCATCTATATGAAGATCTTCAAAATTCTGCTGGTGTTGTTACTGAGCTGTGGCGCCCTGCAGCAGCAAGCTCTGGCTGAAGATGAGCCGCCCGCCGAGGGCGCAGAGGGGGCTGCCAAGCCTGGTTTCTCCTACCACGCGCTCGATCCCGACATCATCACCAACTACCTGAGTGATAGCAAAACCCTCGGTTATATCCGGGTCACGGTAGAGCTGATGGCGGAAAACGAGGCCGATCTCAAGCTGCTGGAGCAGCATGACCCGCTGATCCGCGATGCCATCATCCGCCTGATTGGCAGCAAAAATGCCGATCAAGTGAAGTCCCTGACCAACCGAGAAGAGCTGCGCAAGGAGTGCGAGACAACCGTCAACGAACTGCTGGTGAAAGAGACCGGCAAGAAAGCGGTGCGCGAGCTTATCTTCACCAAGTTCCTCTACCAGTAATCCCTCCCGAAACAATCGCTTATTGGCATATCGGCCAATAAGCGAGGTTTGCCGGTTTATTCGAAATGAAAATCGATTACAATACGGCCGTCAAGTCGTAGAGGTAGTCGTTATGGGCAGCAAAACCCTGTGTGAATGGCGCCGCCACGAGATCCCCACCGATCTCAAGGCGTTGCGCAAGATAGTCCGCAAACCCAAGTTTGTCTGCAGCAAGTGCGCCCGCAGTGCCAATGACAAGGGTTACCTCTGCCAGCCGCTGCGTTTGAAAGAGGAGTAACGCCCCTCCCTGTCAGGGCGTTATTGATCGGTCCACCCCTGACGCCCCTGTTCGAACAATCTGCGTGCCTGGGTATCATTCGGGCAAACGCCGCGATACTCCTCGCCTGAGCGGCCAGCCAGATAGAGATGCTCGGGGCGGCAATACCATGCCAATCCCTTCTGATGTCCCTGCTTCCACAGTTCGGCATCCACCTTCTTGCCACACTGGCCCTGATGGAACTCGATCCGCTCGGTGGTGAAGCCCAGCTTGCCATCCGCCTCCCCAACCTCACTCCATACCTTCTCGCAGGGATCATCGTTGGAGACACAGCCACCCAGCAGGGCAGCCAACAATATGATGAAGAGTCGCATAGTCATCCTTGAGCGTCATTTGGGCAGTTCATTCTACCCAGCGGCCCGCCCCTGACCAAGGACGAACGCTCAGCCATGTGAGCGCGGCAAAAAAATCAGGCGGGCCCAAAGCCCGCCTGTTCGTTCAATGCCGTGGTTCACTGGTCATCGAAAGTGTCATCATCCTGCCAGCTTTCATCTTCCCACTGATCCAGCTCTTCTTCCCAGGAATCCGGCTCCCAGTCATCATCAGAGGAGTCGTAATCCGGCTTGTGTCCACCCATCTTCACTCTCCTTGGATAGTTCACCCGCACTCCAATTTTATCCGGAATTGTCGGGCTCGCCAGTCAGAGGGAGTTCAAAGTTTGACCAGAGTGCGACCGGCGATCTGGCCTTGCGTGATGGCCTCGGCGGCCTCCACTACCTGCTCCAGCCCAATCTCGGTAACCGCCTGTTCAAAGAAGCTGGCGGGCAGATCCCGTGCCAGTCGCTGCCACGCCAGTTGACGACGTTCAAACGGGCACATCACCGAATCGACCCCCTGCAACCGCACATTGCGCAGGATAAAGGGCATCACACTGGTCGGCAGATCGAAACCGCCCGCCAACCCGCAGGCCGCCACAGCGCCGCCATAGTTCATCTGGGCCAGCAGCTTGGCCAGCACCTGACTGCCGACGGTGTCGATAGCACCGGCCCACAGCTGCTTCTCCAGCGGCTTGGCAGGCACCAGCAGTTCGCTGCGCGGCACGATGCGGCTGGCACCCAGTGCGGTCAGCATGGCGCCCTGCTCTTCGGGACGACCGGTCAGCGCCGCCACCTGATAGCCAAGGGCTGCCAGCAGGGCGACCGAGGTGGCCCCCACACCGCCAGCCGCGCCGGTGACCAGCACCTCGCCGCTTTCGGGAGTAATACCCGCCTCTTCCAGTGCCAGCACGCAGAGCATGGCGGTAAGACCGGCAGTACCGATGCACATGGCCTGGCGCTCATCCAGCCCGGCGGGCAACGGCACCAGCCAGTCCCCCTTGACCCGCGCCTGTTCGGCCATGCCGCCCCAGTGCCCTTCGCCGACGCCCCAACCGGTCAGCACCACCTTGTCGCCGGTCTGATAGCGGCTGTCGGCAGACTCAAGCACGGTACCGGCAAAGTCGATGCCGGGCACCAGCGGCCACTGGCGCACTATCTTGCCCTTGCCGGTGATGGCCAACCCGTCCTTGTAGTTGATGGAGCTGTAAGCGACCGCTACCCGCACTTCACCTTCCGGCAACTGGCTCTCGGCCAGCCGGGTCAGGGTCGGAACAGTCTTGCCGTCTTGGTTTTCCAGTAACAGAGCCTTGAACATGGTTGCCTCTTTGATGACGTGTGAAACGGGGATCAGCTGCTTTGACGCTTTTGCAGTTGAAAATCGAGAGCCAGAGCGGTGCTCATCATGGGTTCAGTCGTTCTCCAACGCAGTGAGGCAGTGCGAGAGGGTACGCGCCAGCGCACCCTGATTGCGCAGCACCACGGCGCGAGCCTGCTCGCCCATCTCGCGGCGGGCGTTGCCGTCGGCAAACAGCTGGCTCACCCGCTCGCCCAGCTCGGCGGCATCGGCCACGATGGCGGCGCCACCCTGAGCCACCAGCTGGCGGGTGATGTCGCTGAAGTTGAAGTAGGCGGGCCCAGTCAGGCAAGGCTTGCCGAGGGCTGCCGGCTCCAGCAGGTTGTGACCGCCGATCTTCACCAGACTGCCACCGACAAAGGCCACATCGGCCGCCGCCAGCATCAGCGGCAGCTCACCCATGGTATCGCCGAGATAGACCTTATCCTCCGCACTCACCTCAGCACCATCAGTGCGCCGCACGCAGCCGTAAGGGGCGCACAGTTCGGCCACCCGGTCGAACCGCTCGGGGTGGCGCGGCACCAGAATGAGCAGCGCATCGGGATGGCGTTTGAGCAGCAGATCGAAGGCGGTCAGCACCTGCTCGTCCTCACCTTGATGGGTGCTGGCGGCGATCCAGACCGGCCGATCTGTCCCCAGCTGCTGGCGCAGGGCGCGCCCTTTTGCCTGCACCTCGTCACCAAACTGGATATCGAACTTGATAGAGCCGGTCACCGCCAGCCGCGAACGCTCGATACCGAGGCGGGCGAAGCGGTCGGCGTCATCCTGATGCTGGCAGAGCAGATGGGTCAGCGGCCGGCTCAGGGCATCGAAGGCGCCGTGGAAGCGGGCATAACGCTGGCAGGAACGCTCGGAGAGGCGGGCGTTGATGATGGTCACCGGCAGGTGGCGCGCCTCACAGGCGGCCAGCCAGTTCGGCCACAATTCGGTCTCCATCACCCAGAGCGCACGCGGCTTGAAGGTGTCGAGAAAGGCGGCAATGGCCCAGGGGTAGTCGAGCGGCGCGTAGCGATGGATCACCAGATCCCCCAGCCTGGCAGCCTGATCGGCGCCGGTGCGGGTGGTGGTGGTGAGCAGGATCGGCAGATCGGGCCGCTCCGCCTTGAGGGCGCGAATGAGCGGCGTGATGGCCAGCGTCTCCCCCACGCTCACCGCATGGATCCAGAGCGGCGCCTCCTGTCCGGTGGCGGGCAGCCGCCCGAGATGCTCGGCCCAGCGCTCGCCAAAGCCGGGCTTGCCCTTCTTCGGCTTGTAAAGCGCCAGCAGCGCCAGCGGCAATCCCAGATGGATCAGCAGGTTGTAGAGCAGACGGTAGGGCATCTTACTGACTCTGCTCCAGCTTCTTGCAGGCATCGACCACCTGCTCCGGCGCCAGATCGATCAAGCACTTGAGATGGCCGAACTTGCAGGTGCGCTTGAAGCAGGGGCGACACTCGATGTCGGTGTGGACGATCTCGACCCGATCCGCCAGCGGCGGGGTGTAGAGCGGCGAAGTGGAGCCATAGACACCCACCAACGGCCGGTTGAGGGCGGCGGCGATGTGCATCAGGCCGGAGTCGTTGGAGATGACCCGGCTGGCCAGCGCCATCAGATCGATCGCCTCGTGCAGGCTGGTCTTGCCCGCCAGCACGTGGCAGTTGGGGCGAGTCAGCAGATTGACCCGATCCCGGATGGTATTGGCCACCGGCACATCCTTGTTGGAACCGAAGATCCACACCTGCCACCCCTCGTCCAGATGCTGTTGGGCCACCACGGCGTAGTGCCCCTCCGGCCAGCGCTTGGCCGGGCCGAACTCGGCACCGGGGCAGAGCACCAGCACCGGGCGGGCGCGATCCAGCCCCAGTCGCTCCAGCGCCTTGCTCTGGTTGATCAGGTCGACGTGCAGAGAAGGGTGCGGAATGGTCGGAATATCGGCCCGGCTCTTCATCTGCGCCTTGGGATAGGCGAGCGCCAGATAGCCCTCCACCATCAGCGGGAAGGCGGACTTGTTGCTGCGCAGGTCGTTGAGCAGGCCATAGCGGCTCTCACCCTTCCAGCCGGTACGCACCGGAATGCGGGCAAACCAGGGGATCAGCGCCGACTTCATGGAGTTGGGCTGGACGATGGCCTGATCGTACTTCTCGGCGGCCAGCTGCTTGCCGAGGCGGCGGCGCGCCACCAGTTTGAAGTCACCGTGGCCGAGGGGCATGGTGATCGCCTTGTCCACCTCCGGCATCCGCTCCAGCAGGGCGCAGCACCAGGCGGGGGCCATCACGTGCAGCTCGCACTCGGGATGGTTGGCCTTGATCGCCTTGTAGAGACTCTGGGACATCACCATATCGCCGACCCAGGAGGGGCCGATCACCAATATTTTCATCACGCGTCTTCTCTCGGGACTGGCCCGGCTGTTAATCATCACTGGGCGAGATTATGCCCCAAGAATGACTGGATAAATAACAGAAGATCCTTGCCAAACGCTGCTGCCACCCCATTTTTCCAGCAGTGGCCCTCTTCCAACCGGACGAGACGAGACAGGCAGACAGCTGATAGAAACGGGCAATGGCGGCTCTCTCTTTGACCCGTTTTTCCGTTAGAATGGCCCATCAATACGCATTCGACCCGCCAGCCGGGCAATAACCGTGAGCCCCATTTCGTGAAAAAACCGACTCTGGCTGCCGTTCTGATCGTCAAGAATGAAGCCGACAACCTGCGCAAGTGCCTCGCCTCCCTCGACGGACTGGTGGACGAGATCGTCATTCTGGACTCAGGCAGTCAGGACGAGACCCCGGCCATTGCCGCCGAATTTGGCGCCCGCTTCTTCGTCAACGCCAAGTGGCCGGGCTTTGGCAAACAGCGCCGACTGGCCCAGTCCCACGTGCAGTCCGACTGGGTGCTGTGGCTGGATGCCGACGAGCGGCTCACCCCCGAGCTGAAAACCGCCATCGCCGAGGTGATGGCCAATCCGGCCAGCGATACCATCTACTCGATCCCGCGCCTCTCCTGGGTCTTTGGCCGCTTTATCCGCCACAGTGGCTGGTATCCGGATCGGGTGCTGCGCCTCTATCCCAAGGCGCTCACCAGCTACAACGAGGCGCTGGTGCACGAAAAGGTGGAAGTGCGGGCCAACATGAAGATCGTCAATATTCATGGCGACCTGCTCCACTTCACCTATCGGGATCTGGAGCACTATCTGGTGAAATCCGCCGGTTATGCCCGCGCCTGGGCCGATCAGCGCACCGCCCGCGGCAAGAAGGGCTCCCTCAGTCAGGGGCTGATCCACGCGGTCGGCTGCTTCCTCAAGATGTACCTGCTCAAAGCGGGCTTCCTCGATGGCAAGCAGGGGCTGCTGCTGGCGATCCTCTCCGCCCACTCCACCTTCGTCAAATACGCCGACCTCTGGGTGCGCCAGCAACCGCAGCAGCCGGAATAACCGTCATACGAAACAGGGCCCCGCGGGGCCCTGTTTGCATTGCTGCATACGTTATTTGCGCCAGAAAGGCGCCGCCCAGCGGGCCATCACCGGCACCATGGTCTTGGGATCGAGCTGGCTCATATCCTCAGGATGGTCGCTATCCTCAGGCGGGCTGAAGGCGAGGTGGCGCCCTTCGCTGTTGAGGGGCTTCCAGCGCAGCGGAGTGGCGGAGCGGCGCATCGGGAAGAAGCCGATGGTCGGCACATCGAGCGCACCGGCGATATGGAGCGGGCCGGTACTGCCAGCGATAAACAGGGCTGCGTTGGCCAGCACCTGACAGAACATCGGCAGACCATCGCTGGAGCGGTAGATCCAGCCGTTGCCGCCGTGGGCCAGCAACTCGGCCGCCAGCTGTTCGGCCATCTTCTCCTCGCCCGGGCCTGCGGTCAGCACGCACTGCAGCTCGGGGCAGGCCTGATTGAGCTTGATGATGATGCGGGCGTACTGCTCGATGGAGAGGTTGTTGGCCGAACCGCCGCTACCGGCATGCACCATCAGCCAGGGGCGGCTGGCATCGAGCTTGAGCTTGAGTGCCAGTTGTTCGCGCACCTGTAGCAGGGTCTCGTCATCGAACCGCAGGAAGGGGGTCTGGGGCTCCACCACGGCCACCTGTTGATCGGCCAGGAAGCGGCGGATCAGCTCCAGGTTGTACTCGGACTCCGGCTTCTGGGAACGGGAGCGACGCTGCACCAGTCGCTGGTTGTAGAGCACCTGCGCCAGCTTGGTCGCCGGGGCCAGCCGGTAAGGGATGTGCGCCTTCCACACCAGCATGGCGTTGCGGGAGTTGGAGAAGAGGCAGATGGACGCGTCGAACGCAGCCGCCTTGATCCGCGCCAGCAGCGCCCGCTGTTGCTCCTTGTCGGCACGCACGCCCGGATCGATGATCACCTCGTCAATCCAGGGGCAGAGCCTGGCCAGCGGCGCCGTGTAGGCCGGAACCAGGGCAGTCACATGACACTCCATGGAGCCTTTGAGCATGGCGAAGCTAGGCCACGCCAGCATGAAGTCACCAATCTTGTCATTGCGAACGACCAGAATACGTTTCATAAAAAATCCCTTTGCTCCCTGTCACCAATGCAAGGAGGCTTGATGCGCGATGGCGTATTCTTGCCTGATGCACTGCTATTCTCAAGCGACGACCTTATAATGCGACCAAATTTCCAGGTTGCAGGACCACAAAGATGACTACCAGGGTGATTTATCCCGGGACATTTGATCCCGTTACCAATGGCCACGCCGATCTCATCGGCCGCGCCGCCAAGCTGTTTGACGAGGTGGTGGTCGGGGTCGCCAACAGCCCGAGCAAGCGCCCGCTGTTCGATCTGGCAGAACGTGTCCAGCTTGTCCAGCAAGTGACCAGCACGCTTCCCAACGTCAAGGTGGTGGGCTTCTCCGGGCTGCTGGTCGATTTCGCCAAAGAGCATCAAGCCAACGTGCTGATCCGCGGCCTGCGCGCCGTCTCCGACTTCGAGTACGAGTTTCAGCTGGCCAATATGAACCGTCGCCTGATGCCCACGCTTGAGAGCGTCTTTCTCACCCCAGCCGAGGAGAACTCCTTTATCTCCTCCACTCTGGTGAAAGAGGTGGCGCTGCACGGTGGCGACATTCGTCAGTTTGTCGATCCCGTGGTGGCCCAGGCCATCGCAGCCAAACAGCAACAGCGCTAATCCCTCCCCTGATTGGCAGAAACGAACAAGGGCTACCCGCGGGTAGCCCTTGTTGTATCTCTCTCGCATGGGGAGGTCAGCCTGCTTGCCGGTTACTGACGGGCAAACCGCTCATTCATCTCCTGCACCAGCTGATCGAGCCACTCGTAGCGGCGCCGATACATGGCCCGCTTCTTGGAGGCGATCTCCTCCAGCGGCTTGCGTGGCTGGGCTTGCAGGGCGACGAAGTTGGCATCCACATCCCGGGCGTCGAACTCCTGCCACAGCTCGTCATAATCGGCCTGCAAATTGGCTTTCTGCTTGCTGCTGTAGCGCTTGGCCTGAAACACGTGGGCCCGCTTGCGCACCGCCAGCACCTCCGCCGCTCCCATGCTCTGCGCCAGTTGCAGCACCAGTTGCACCAGCAGGGATTTGGGCCGCAGGCCGTGTCCCTCTTTGGTCAGCTCGCGCACCCGATCCTGAGCATTGTCGACCGCAGGCTCCGGCCCCTGCATGGAGCCGATCATCAGAATCAAACGATCCACGCTACCTGCCAGCGAAAAGGCGCAACTGTAGAGGCGCTGCCCCTCGCCGTTGACGATGGAGAGCGCCAGCTCGGCCTCGCGGCGGAAGGTGCCATCGTGGCGCAACAGAATGCGGCAGCCGCTCTGGGGATAGTGCCCAAGTTCGATCCCCTCGCCCAGATAGAGGGGGTCGATCAGCTGCGGGTAGCACTCCAGCAGCAAACGGTAGTGATTTTCCAGCATCTCGGCCCGCTCACGGGCGCTGGCACAGGCGAAGCGATAGGGGCGCATCGGCTTGTCGAGCAGCTCGGGATAGACCGCCGGCAGCGCCTTGAGCGAGTCGCACTGAAACAGGCTGAAGACCCGGCTCAGCGACTTGCGATAGAGCAGGCTGCGCAGCACGAACTTGCCGCGATTGAAGGTTTTCCGGTCACATCCCTCGGGGTAGAGGAAGCGGGCCATGGATTTTGCGCAATAGCGCTCCTGCCGGGATAAATATTCCCAGTCTATTGATTTAACTGTCATTTTTATATTCTCAAACCGCCTGAACGGTCGGGATACTAGTGACAGCTGTGCAAATCTTCAACAGAGTGGAAATACGCTGTTACAACTTCCCCCGGATCGGGGCAAAAAGTGCGCTCAGCGCTGGCAATGACTGCAAAAAACCGTGGTGCGCTGGCCCATTCTTGTCTCGGTCAGCAGGGTGTGACAGTGGAAACAGGGCTGACCGCCACGGCCATAAACCTGCAACTGCTGCACGAAATAGCCCGGCTTGCCATCGGCGCTGGTGAAATCCTTGAGAGTAGTGCCGCCCTGGCGAATCGCCTCGGCCAACACCCGCTTGATCTCGGCCACCAGGGTTCCCAGCCGCTCGGCACTGATATTGCCCGCCGCCCGTTTGGGGTGAATGCCGGCAGCATAGAGCGCCTCGTTCGCGTAGATGTTGCCCACCCCGACCACCACCTGATTGTCCATCAGGAACTGTTTGATGGCGGTGCTGCGCCCCTTGGCGCGCCCCTGCAGGTAATCAGCACTGAAGGCATCGGTGAGAGGCTCGGGCCCCAGCTTGGCGAGCAGCGCGTGGGCTTCGGCCGGTTCCCGAGTCCACAACAGGGCGCCGAAGCGGCGCGGATCGTTGAGCCGCAGCAGCTTGCCATTCTCCAGCTCGATATCCACGTGGTCGTGCTTCTCGGCCGGGGTGCCGATATCCAGCACCCGCAGGCTGCCGGACATCCCCAGATGAAGGATGGCGGTGCCGAAATCGGTCTCCAGCAGCAGGTATTTGGCACGGCGACGCACCCGATGTATGGTGAGATCCACCAGCTCCTGAATCTCACCGGGGATCGGCCAGCGCAGGCGGCCATCCCGCACCACTACACGCGTCACCTTGATACCGGTGAGCCAGGGGGAGATCCCCTGACGACTGACTTCAACTTCTGGCAATTCAGGCATGGGCACCTCGCAAGGAAAAGGAACTCAGGGGGCAGGACGCAGCAGATCGCGATACTGCTCGGCAGTGAGGGCGAGCCAGAGACCGGAGGGCAGCTGAGCGCCATATTGGCCGCTGTTCTGATAGAGGCCGATCTCGACCGGATCGTTCTGGCCGGCAATCCACACCTTGATGGGCACCGAGGTGCCGCGCACCACCTCGCCGGGGGGCAGCAACCAGCTCTGCCAGCGCGCCAGACGGGCATCCAGCTGAGCCGTGTCGAGCCCCAGATCCGGCACGCTGCGCCAGCCCTGACCAATCCGCTCAATCTGCCAGCTCGGCCCCTGCCAAGTGAGCACCACGGCCGCATCCGGCAGCAAGGGGCGAGCCCGCTTGGCGCTGTTCTCCTGCTGGGCAGTCTCCATACGATGCAACAGGGTGATCACGATCAGCACCACCACAATGATCACGTTATTCCAGCCTTTGCGGCTCAATTTGAACATGGCAAGCCTCCCTTTGAACCGGCAGTGTACTGAATTCGGCGCATAAAAAAACCCGGCACGAAGCCGGGTTTTTGGGAATGCAGCATCAAGTAATTACTTGATTTTGCCTTCCTTGTAGATCACATGCTGACGAACAACGGGATCAAACTTTTTGATCTCCATTTTTTCGGGCATGGTGCGCTTGTTTTTGGTAGTGGTATAGAAGTGACCAGTACCGGCGCTGGAGTTCAGGCGAATTTTCTCGCGAATACCTTTAGCCATGATCTAATTCCTTATACCTTAACACCGCTGGCGCGCAGTTCAGCCAGAACCACTTCAACGCCACGCTTGTCGATAATACGCATGCCTTTTGCGGATACGCGCAGGCTTACGAAGCGTTTTTCACTCTCAACCCAGAAACGGTGAGTGTGCAGGTTCGGCAGGAAACGACGCTTGGTGGCGTTGTTAGCGTGCGAACGGTTGTTACCAACTGCCGGGCGCTTGCCGGTTACTTGGCATACTCTAGACATGTCAGTCTCTCCAAATCTTACTTCATTGCTCGAGCAAATATCTGCCCCGCTGGCCTTCGATTGCGGGGCAAACAGAAGGCGGCATTTTATACAGCATCCGTGATCAAAGATCAACTAATACGGTGCCAGAGCACAGTTATAGCCAACCGCGCTCGGCAAAAGAAACCGTGATGCCATCACCGATCACCAAGTGATCCAGCACTCTGATATCGATCAGGGCCAAGGCGGCCGTGATCCGATCCGTGATCTGGCGGTCGGCCCTACTGGGCTCGGCGACGCCGGACGGGTGATTATGCGCCAGAATCACCGCGGCTGCATTATGTTTGAGCGCGATCTGCACGATTTCTCTTGGCCAGACGCTCGCCGAATCGATTGTGCCGAAAAAAAGCTCAACAAATTGAATGACTCTGTGCTGATTGTCGAGCAACAGCAGGGCAAACACTTCCCTCGGCCGATCCCGCAGTTGGGCCTGCAGATAGTCGCGGGTCAGCTGGGGCGAGGTGAGCGCATCACCCCGTTGCAGCTGCTCGGCCAGATGGCGTCTGGCCATCTCCAGCACCGCCTGCAACTGGGCATATTTGGCCGGGCCAAGGCCGTGCGCCTCGCAGAATGCCCGTTGATCCGCCCCCAGCAAGCTGCGCAAAGAGCCGAATTGATTCAATAGATTACGTGAAAGATCCACTGCACTCAGGCCATTGACGCCAGTGCGCAGAAAGATGGCGAGCAGCTCGGCATCGGAGAGCGCCGCGGGCCCCTGACGCAGCAGCTTCTCTCTGGGGCGTTCATCTTCCGGCCACTCTTTGATGCTCATTTGTCTCTCCCTCATCCCTGTTGAGAAAAAACATAGCAAAAAATTGCGCGCGCCCGACCACACCCCTTGATGCCAACCCCTGTCGTCATCCATTGCCTGTGGTATCTTAGCCGACCAGTCAGAATGAGCCGGATAGAGAAACAGCAGATGAGATTGGCCGATAAACGCATCCTGTTGGGTGTCAGTGGCGGGATCGCCGCCTACAAGAGTGCCGAGCTGGTACGCCGCCTGAAAGATCAGGGCGCCGAAGTGCGGGTGGTGATGACCCGCTCCGCCAAGGAGTTCATCACCCCGCTGACCCTGCAGGCGGTCTCCGGTCATCCGGTGGCCTACAGCCTGCTGGACCCCTCTGCCGAAGCGGGCATGGGCCATATCGAGCTGGCCAAGTGGGCCGATCTGGTACTGATCTCCCCCGCCAGCGCCAACCTGATGGCGCGGATGGCTGCAGGCATGGCCGACGAACTGCTGACCACCCTCTGTCTGGCCACTCCGGCGCCCATCGCGCTGGCACCAGCAATGAATCAGCAGATGTATCTCAACGCCGCGACCCAAGCCAACCTCAAGACCCTGGCCAGCCGCGGCATTCTGCTGTGGGGGCCGGATGCCGGCAGTCAGGCCTGTGGCGATGTGGGCCCGGGCCGGATGCTGGATCCCCTCGAACTGGTGGATCGCTGCTGCCAGCAGCTGGCCGCAGAGCCCTTGCTGGCGGGCGTCAAGCTGCTGCTCACCGCAGGTCCAACCCGCGAGGCGCTCGATCCGGTGCGCTACATCAGCAACCACAGCTCCGGCAAGATGGGCTACGCCATCGCCCGAGCTGCCCGTGAAGCGGGTGCCGAAGTGACGCTGGTGAGCGGGCCGGTGACGCTGGCGACGCCTGCGGGCGTTACCCGCATCGATGTCGAGAGCGCCGAGCAGATGCATCAGGCTGTGATGAGCCGGGTGGGCGAGTGCGACCTCTTCATCGGTTGCGCGGCAGTGGCCGACTACCGCCCCGAACAGGTGGCCAGCCAGAAGATCAAGAAGACCGGCGACAACGACCAGATGGTGGTGAAGCTGGTGAAAAACCCCGACATCATCGCGGCCGTTGGTGCCCTTTCAGACAAACCCTTCACCGTCGGATTTGCCGCCGAAACCGTGGATGTGGAACAATACGCCCTCGACAAGTTGCAGCGTAAGCGGCTGGACATGATCGCCGCCAACGATGTGTCCCGCGAGGGGCAAGGCTTCAACGCCGATGACAACGCCCTGACCGTGTTCTGGCAAGGGGGCCAGGCCCCGCTGCCGCTGGCCGACAAGCTGACGCTGGCCCGTCACCTGATCGCCCTGATTGCACGCCACTACCGGCACTGAGCGTCCCGAAAGAACAAGACTCACGGCGCCCCGCCTGCCAAGAGGGACGCCAATACAAGATCCAACTGAAAAAGCGATTCATGACTACACAAATTGAACTGAAGATTCTGGATGCCCGTATCGGTACCGAGTACCCACTGCCCGCCTACGCCACTCCCGGCTCTGCCGGCATGGATCTGCGCGCACTGCTGGATGCGCCGCTGACTCTGGCTCCGGGTGATACCACCCTGGTGCCGACCGGTCTGGCCATTCACATCCAGGATCCGGGTCTGTGTGCCACCATCCTGCCCCGCTCCGGCCTCGGCCATAAGCACGGCATCGTGCTGGGCAACCTGGTCGGTCTGATCGATTCCGATTATCAGGGTCAGCTGATGGTTTCGGTCTGGAACCGCGGCAAGGATGAGTTCACCATGCAACCCGGCGAGCGCATCGCCCAGCTGGTGATCATGCCGGTAGTTCAGGCCAGCTTCCAACTGGTCGATGAGTTCAATCAGAGCGAACGGGGTGAAGGCGGTTTTGGTTCTTCTGGTCGCCAATAACAGACCACACCAACCCGATGGGCGGTGCCTAATAATAGAATCAAGCCATTGTTTTTTTAGGGGAATCCATGGCAAGCAGTAATCAGAAACAGAGTCGGCGCGATCAGATCCTGCAGGCGCTCGCCCATATGCTGGAAACCAGTCCGGGTCAGCGCATCACCACGGCCCGTCTGGCGGCCGAGGTCGGCGTCTCTGAAGCAGCCCTCTATCGACATTTTCCCAGCAAGGCGCGGATGTTCGAGGGGCTGATCGACTTTATCGAGGATTCCCTGCTGTCACGGGTCAATCTGATCATGGCGGAAGAGAAGGACACCATGGCGCGCTGTCACCATATCCTGCAGCTGCTGCTGGTGTTCGCCGAGCGCAATCCCGGCATCACCCGCATCCTCAACGGCGACGCCCTGCTGGGTGAGCACGATCGGCTGCGGGATCGCATCAGCATCCTGTTCGACAAGCTGGAGACCCAGATCAAACAGGTGCTGCGCGAGAAGCGGCTGCGTGAGGGGCAAGGCTTCCAGCTCGACGAGACCATGCTGGCCAATCTGCTGCTGGCCTACACCGAAGGCCGCATCAGCCAGTTCGTGCGCTCCGAGTTCAAGCTCAAGCCGACCGCCGGTTTTGAAGATCAGTGGCAATTTATCCGCAGCCAGCTGCTGCAGAGCTGATGGTTTTTTCGCATCATCCAGCAAAAAGAAGGGAGGCTTTGGCCTCCCTTCTTTTTTGTGTCAGGTTTTTATGGCAGAAAAGAAGTACCAGATGCGACCCGTACTGTCGCGCTGCGGTGTTAGATTTATCCACCATAAACCTTTTAGAACCTGACAGGACATCCTATGGAACCCGAAATCATTACCGAAGCGCAGACCTGGCTGGTCAATAATCAGGGACTGCTGATCGAATACGGCGTCAATATCGCCGCCGCCCTGCTGACCCTGCTGGTCGGCTATATCGCCGCCAACCTCATCAGCGGTGGCGTGGTCAAGGTGATGCAGGCCCGCAAGCTGGACACCACAGTCACCCACTTCGTCGGCAGCATCCTCAAATACGCCATTCTGGTGTTCGTAGTGATCGCCGCGCTGGGCCGTGTCGGGGTGCAGACCGCCTCCTTCGTCGCCATTATCGGTGCCGCCGGTCTGGCCATCGGTCTGGCGCTGCAAGGCTCGCTCTCCAACTTCGCTGCCGGCTTCCTGCTGATCATCTTCCGCCCCATCAAGGCGGGCGAGTTTATCGAAGTGGCTGGCACCGCGGGTGTGGTGCAGTCCGTTCAGCTCTTTACCACTACCCTCACCTCCGGTGACAACAAGATGGTGGTAGTACCGAACTCCGCCATCCTCAACGGCACCATCGTCAACTACTCGCGCATGGATACCCGCCGCGTCGACATGACCTTTGGCATCGGCTACGGCTCTGACCTGCGCAAGGCCAAACAGATCCTCGAGCGTCTGGTAAGCGAAGAGCCGCGCATCCTGAAAGATCCGGCCGCTACCATCGCCGTTGCCGCGCTGGCCGACTCCTCGGTCAATATCGTGGTGCGCCCCTGGGTGAAAACCGCTGACTATTGGGGTGTCTGGTTCGACTTCCACGAGAAGGTGAAACTGACCTTTGATGCTGAAGGCATCGAGATCCCCTTCCCGCAGATGGTGATGCACATGCAAAAACCGCAGGCGTGATCGCGGTTCTGCTGCAACAGACAATGCCAGCCTTCGGGCTGGCATTGTCGTTTCTGGCCCCAGCCCATGGTCATGTCGGTGTATAACCACGCCAACCGGATGAAAACAATTTCAGGCTATCGGGGTGGCCCCAATCATGAGCAAGCGCAAGATCCGCCTTGCTTTCGTGACACATAATCCCAATGTTCTGGTTGTATGCTCCCGGCAGTGACCCATTGCGGTAAAAGACAATCGGTAAAAATCTGTTACACGGGCCGCCCGTTCGGCTCGCTATAATGCTCGAATAATAAGGTTTGGCGGGACCTTGCCTGCAAGGTTCAAACACAACTTGGCATTTCAGGAATCCTATGAAAAATATCAATCCAACCCAAACCCAGGCCTGGCAGGCACTGGAAGCCCACTTTGCAGCAAACAAAGAGACCCGACTCAAGGATCTGTTCGCGCAGGACCCGAAGCGCTTTGACAAGTTTTCCCTTACCTTCGGCGGCGACATCCTGGTTGATTACTCGAAGAACCTGATCACCGAAGAAACCCTCAAGTTGCTGGTTGATCTGGCCAAAGAGACCGATCTTCGCAGCGCGATCGATGCCATGTTCAATGGCGACAAGATCAACATGACCGAAGGGCGCTCCGTACTGCACGTGGCCCTGCGCAACCGCTCCGACCGCCCCATCGAGTGCGACGGTAAGGACGTGATGCCGGAAGTGAACGCCGTACTGGCCAAGATGAAAGGCTTCTGCGAGAAAATCATCTCCGGCGAGTGGAAAGGCTACACCGGTAAAGCGATCCAGCACGTGGTCAATATCGGTATCGGTGGCTCAGATCTGGGCCCGGTAATGATCACCGAGGCACTGCGTCCCTACAAAAACCACCTGCAGATGCACTTCGTCTCCAACGTCGATGGCACCCACATCGCCGAGACCCTGAAGAAGATCGATCCGGAAACCACCCTGTTCCTGGTGGCCTCCAAGACCTTCACCACCCAGGAGACCATGACCAACGCCCTGACCGCCCGCGACTGGTTTATCAATATCGCCGGTGACAAGGCCCACGTTGCCAAGCACTTCGCTGCCCTCTCCACCAACGGCAAGGCCGTGGCCGAGTTCGGCATCGACACCAACAACATGTTCGAGTTCTGGGACTGGGTTGGCGGCCGCTACTCCTCCTGGTCTGCCATCGGCATGCCCATCGCCCTGTCTGTCGGTTTCGAGAACTTCGAAGCCCTGCTGCAAGGCGCCTTCGAGATGGACATGCACTTCGCCACTGCCTCCTATGAGCAGAACGTGCCGGTGCTGCTGGCGCTGATCGGCCTGTGGTACAACAACTTCTACGGTGCCGAGTCCGAAGCCATTCTGCCGTACGACCAGTACATGCACCGCTTCCCTGCCTACTTCCAGCAAGGCAACATGGAATCCAACGGCAAGTACGTGGATCGCAACGGCAAGCCGGTTGACTACCAGACCGGCCCCATCATCTGGGGCGAGCCTGGTACCAACGGCCAGCACGCCTTCTACCAGCTGATCCATCAGGGCACCAAGCTGATCCCCTGTGACTTCCTGGCGCCAGCCATCAGCCACAACCCGATCGGTGACCACCATCCGAAACTGCTGGCCAACTTCTTCGCCCAGACCGAGGCGCTGGCCTTCGGCAAGAGCAAGGAAGAGGTTGAAGCCGAGTTCCTGGCGGCTGGCAAAACCCTGGAGCAGGTCAAGGATCTGGTGCCGTTCAAGGTGTTCGAAGGCAACCGCCCGACCAACTCCATCCTGTTCAAGAGCCTGACCCCGAAAACCCTGGGTGCCCTGATCGCCATGTACGAACACAAGATCTTCGTACAGGGCGCAATCTGGAACATCTTCAGCTTCGACCAGTGGGGTGTCGAGCTGGGCAAACAGCTGGCCAACAAGATCCTGCCGGAGCTGGGCAACAACGAGGCTGTCACCAGCCACGACTGCTCCACCAACGGTCTGATCAACACCTGGAAAGCGTGGAAAGCCTGATTTATCCAGCCTTTCTGAATGCAAAAGCCCCGCTCGATGAGCGGGGCTTTTTTATGACTGTCAGGCTGAGTTTTCTGGCTGGCCGAGCGGGTGTCCAGTCCGACCGGCGACGGGGATCGTCATCCACGCCCCTTCATCATCCAGCCCGATGCGGGCTTAACCGCCAACGGCGATGCGTTTCATGTCTTTCATATAACCACGCAGTACCTGGCCGATTTTCTCGATCGGGTGGTTACGGGTCGCTTCGTTGGCCGCCAGCAGCGCCAGGTTATCCACGCTCTGCCCTTCCGCCTTGCTGGCACCCAGATCGCCCGCTTTCAGGGTCGGCATGAAGTGCTCGCGCAGCAACGGCACTGCAGCGTTGGCGAACAGGTAGTTACCGTACTCGGCGGTATCGGAGATGACCACGTTCATCTCGTACAGACGCTTGCGAGCAACGGTGTTGGCGATCAGCGGCAGCTCGTGCAGGGATTCGTAGTAGGCGGACTCCTCGTAGATACCGGAGGCCACCATGGTCTCGAATGCCAGCTCGACACCCGCCTTGACCATGGCCACCATCACCACGCCATTGTCGAAGTACTCCTGCTCGGCAATCTTGCCAGCGAACGCCGGGGCGTTTTCGAAGGCAGATTTGCCGGTCTCTTCGCGCCAGCCGAACAGCTTGGCATCGTCTTCGGCCCAGTCGGCCATCATGCCGCGGGAGAACTCACCAG
The DNA here is from genome assembly GCF_040907825.1 of Aeromonas sp. s7(2024). Taxonomy (NCBI): domain Bacteria; kingdom Pseudomonadati; phylum Pseudomonadota; class Gammaproteobacteria; order Aeromonadales; family Aeromonadaceae; genus Aeromonas; species Aeromonas sp. s7(2024). The sequence continues at coordinate 6,279 of NZ_JBFOCM010000015.1, read as the reverse complement.
CGATGATGTCGTCCATATGCTTCTCGAAAAGCGGGCGCATCAGGGTCTTGAGCTGCTCGGAGAGCTCGAAGGCGCGCAGCTTGGCCGGGTTGGAGAGGCGATCCATCATCAGGCTGATGCCACCCTGTTTCAGGGCTTCGGTGATGGTCTCCCAGCCGAACTGGATCAGCTTGCCGGCATAGGCCGGGTCTGTGCCTTCGGCAACCAGCTTGTCGTAGCAGAGCAGAGAACCGGCCTGCAGCATGCCGCAGAGGATGGTCTGCTCGCCCATCAGGTCGGATTTCACTTCCGCCACAAAGGAGGACTCCAGCACGCCAGCACGGTCGCCGCCGGTGGCAGAGGCCCACGCCTTGGCGATGGCCATGCCTTCACCTTTCGGGTCATTTTCCGGGTGAACGGCGATCAGGGTCGGTACACCAAAGCCACGCTTGTACTCTTCACGCACTTCGGTACCCGGGCACTTGGGCGCCACCATCACGACCGTGATGTCGGAACGGATCTGCTGACCCTCTTCCACCACGTTGAAGCCGTGGGAGTAGCCCAGCGCAGCGCCCTGCTTCATCAGCGGCATCACGGTTTTCACCACGTCGGAGTGCTGCTTGTCCGGAGTCAGGTTCAGCACCAGATCGGCGGTCGGGATCAGCTCTTCATAGGTACCGACCGCGAAGCCGTTGTCGGTGGCTTTCTGCCAGGAGGCGCGCTTCTCGGTGATGGCGGCCTTGCGCAGGGCGTAGGAGATATCCAGCCCGGAGTCACGCATGTTCAGACCCTGGTTCAGACCCTGGGCACCACAGCCCACAATCACCACCTTCTTGCCCTTCAGCACGTTGCAGCCGTCCGCGAACTCTTCGCGCTGCATGAAACGACACTTGCCCAGTTGGGCCAACTGCTGACGCAGGTTCAAGGTGTTGAAATAGTTAGCCATGGTGATTGCTCCGTTCGATTGATTCCATGCCGGATAGCGGCGTTGTCTGAACCACTATAGCGCGGGACACTTATTGCCTGAACTGATATATTCGAAACAGTACGTTGCAATAATTGAAAGATGATTCTTGGCAATTGCGCCCCATGCACGCCCCCCCGTTTCGACAATATTGCCGCTGAATTGTGCGGGGATGCGGTTGCCGGAACCGGACGGTACGACATGAATTTATGCCCTGACTGCAGCAGGAAGTGATCAATGGACCTTCGCAATCTCGAGCTGTTTCTCCACCTCGCCGACTCCCTTCATTTCGGCAAAAGCGCCGATGCCATGGCGGTCAGCCCTTCCACCCTGAGTCGCGCCATCCAGCGACTGGAGCAGGAGACCGGCTGCATCCTGTTCGAGCGGGACAACCGCTCGGTACGGCTCACCCCCGCCGGCGAGAAGCTGCGCGAATTCGGCGGCGGCCTGTTGCAGGAGTGGCGTCAGCTCAAACAGGAGCTCAAACGCAGCGATGAACCGCTGCAGGGACGGCTGCGGGTCTTCTGCTCGGTCACCGCCAGTTACTTTCTGCTGCCCGAGGTGCTGGAGCGCTTTCGCCGCCGCTACCCCCAGCTGGAGATCAAGCTGGAGACCGGCGACCCGGCGCTGGCAGTGGACAAGATCCTGGCCGACGAAGCCGATCTCGCCATCGCCGCCCGCCCCGATGCTCTGCCCGCCAAGCTGGAGTTCGCCAGCCTGCAGCTGGTGCCGCTGGTCTTTATTGCGCCGCGCAATGCCCCACAGCTGAACCAGTGGTTCCGCCAGGGCGAGCCGGACTGGGATCAGCTGCCAGTCATCCTCTCCGAGCAGGGACTGGCCCGCAAACGCAGCGATCAGTGGTTTCGCAACAAGGGGATAGCGCCCAACATCTATGCCGAAGTGGCGGGCAACGAGGGAATCGTCGCCATGGTGGCGCTCGGTTGCGGCGTGGGGCTGGTGCCGGCGGCGGTAATCGACCATAGCCCGCTCGGTGACAAGGTGCGGATCATCGACCTCAAACCCGCCTTCAAGCCATTTGATGTGGGGATCGGGGTGCTCAAGAAGCGGCTGGAGGAACCGCTGATCCGCGCCTTCTGGGATACCGCGCAGAATCAGGGTTCACTGCGCTGACACCGGATTATAGATAAGGGCCGGATCGGCCATCATGATGCGGCTGGGCAGCGGCAAGTCGGGGTTGTGCAGCTCGAGGCGCACCCGCTCATCCAGTTTCAGCCGCCGAATGGTGCTGCCAAATCCCTCTTCAAAGACCCGGTCAAAAGCACCAGACTGCCGCGCCCGCAGCAGGCCAAGCTCGATGCGCTGGGCCAGCTCCGGATATTTTGGCGAGACAAAGAAGAGCAGCGCCAGCGGATAGCGAAATACCAGACGGGGCTCGATGGCGAGATCCGGATGCTGCCTTAGTTCATCCTCGACCTCGATGACCGAGCGCAGGAAGCAGTCAAAGCGCTTCTTGCGCAGCATGTTGAAGAGCGCCTCATAAAGATTGCCCACCGTCACCTTGAGGCCGTTAGCCCGCAGCAACTGGGTGTCTGGCCAGGATCTGTGCTGACCGATGGAAAGCCCGGCGCGATGCCAGTCCGCCAACGACCCGATCGCGGCAAAACGCCCCTCATCCCCCCGCCGAACCAGACACACCCGCCACCCCAGCAGCCCCTTGGCCAGCGGAATGTGGATTGCCAGCAACTCCCGTTCTCGCTGACCATCCGGGGCAAAGACACCGACCTGAACCAGCTCGCCGCTGCGCAGCTCCTTCACCGCCCGCCCCTGCTCCATCTGCGGGCTGGAGACCAGCTGGTAGGGGCCATATTCGGGCGCGGTGAGATCGAGGGAGAGGCGCAGCAACTGGACGACGGCGGGGTTGGGATGATCCAGCAACAGATTCCAGGCGCGGATAGGCTGCTCGGCCGCCGGTACGCCAACCGCCCACAATGCCATGCACCACCACCAGACTCTGATCATCCCGTGCACCATCCGTGCCTAATGCTCCTCGCCATACTATAACGTCAGCCAGCACCTCAACGGCGCCCTCTCTGAAAGATGTGTGAGCGCTCTCGTGTCAAATCTCGTGTCAAAAGTGACAATAGGCAAACCCGGCAGGTCATCGCAGACTGGGCGTTCATCAACACACGCCAAGGCGCAGGGAGGAGAGCCATGAAACAGCATCTGGTAGAGATCAAGGGTTCAACCCTGTTTGACGAGTATCTGCAAAGCATGGGCGTGCCCAGCACGGCGCTTGACCGGGAGCAGGATATCTATCTGCAGGAACGCCACCTGGGAGCCATTCGCCGGGTGCAAGGCGAACTGCGCTTTTATCTGCGTGCCAATGCCCTGAACAAACGGTGATCAGGATCCGGTCACAGAACCCGCAGCAAAGGCGTATTAGACTGGTATCTTCCCCCTTTTGTCGGGAGTGCCCATGAAAGCAAGCGGTCTGGATCGGCTGTTCAAACCCCACTCAATCGCCGTGATCGGCGCCTCGACCGACCCGCTCAAGGCGGGTCACGTAATCGTGCGCCACCTGCTGGCGGGCCAGTTCAAAGGGCCTATCCTCCCGGTAACCCCGCGCAACAAAGCCATCGCCGGCGTGCTGGCCTATCCCGATATCAGCAGCCTGCCGCTAACCCCGGATCTCGCCATCATCTGCACCAGGCGGGAGCGGGTCTTGCCGTTGTTGGAAGCGCTCGGCCAGAAGGGTGCGGGGGCGGCCATCATACTGGCCGCCGACTTTTCCCCCGAGGAGCGGCTGGAGCTGAAACGGGTCTGCCAACAATACGGCATTCGCCTGCTCGGTCCCAACAGCATGGGGATGCTGCTGCCCGGCCAGGGGATCAACGCCAGCTTTTCCCCCATTGCTGCCAAGCCGGGGCAGGTCGCCTTTCTCTCGCAATCCGCCGCCGTCAGCACCACTATTCTGGATTGGGCCAAGCAGCATGAGCTGGGCTTCTCCGCCTTCATCTCCCTTGGTGATCACTGCGATATCGACTTCGGCCAGCTGCTGGATCAACTCTCCCGCGACAGCGTCACCCGCGCCATCTTGATCTACATGGACAAGCTGCACGACGCCCGCCACTTTCTCTCGGCTGCGCGGGCAGCCTCGCGCAACAAGCCGATCCTGGTGCTGAAAAGCGGGCGCCACGAACCGGCCCACGGTCTCGACAATGTCTACGATGCGGCCATCCGCCGTGCCGGCATGCTGCGGGTACGGGATACCCACGAACTGTTTGCCGCGGTGGAAACCCTCAGCCACTCCATGACCCTCAAGGGGGAGCGGCTTGCCATCATCTCCAACGGTCGCGGGCTGGCTAATATGGCAGTGGATGTACTGCTGGAGCGGGGCGGCAAGCTGGCTCGTCCGCCGCTCGATATCGGCAGCGATGCCACCATCACCACCTATCAGGAAGCGCTGGACAACGTGTTGCAGGAGGATGGCATCGACGCCATCCTGATCATCCACGCCCCCTCGCTCACGGCACCGAGCGCGCCGCTGGCCAGCCATCTAATCGCCCATCTGAAACAGCATCCCAGAGCGCGCCGTTTCAATATCCTCACCAACTGGGCGGGCGAATACTCGGCGCAGGAGGGGCGAAAACTCTTTACCGAGGCGGGTTTCCCGACCTACCGCACGCCGGAAAGCGCCATGGCCGCCTTCATGCACATGGTGGAATACCGCCGCAACCAGAAGCAGTTGATGGAGACCCCGGCATCCCTGCATGGCAACCAGCTCAATGGCGAGCTGTGCCAGCAGCTGATCCGCCAAGCACAGGAGCGCAAACAGCTAAGATTGGATACCCATCTGGTGCACCCGATTTTACAAGCCGCAGGTCTCTCGACCCTGCCAACCTGGATCGTCACCGACGCCATCGAGGCGACCCTGACCGCCGAGCAGATCGGCTATCCGGTGGCGGTAAAACTGCGCTCGCCCGATATCCTGCACAAGTCTGCCGTACACGGGGTGGTGCTCAATCTGCGCACCTCGGCCGAAGTGGCGCAAGCTGCAGATGCCATTCTGGACAGGGTCAAACAGCATGATCCGGGCGCCCGCATCGAAGGCTTGCTGGTGCAGCGGATGGCTCGCCGCAGCGGCGGCCTGGAGTTGAGGGTACGTATCCAGCAAGACGCCATCTTTGGCCCCGTCATTCTGCTGGGGGAATCAGGCGCAGAACCGCAGGAGATGGTGGCAGCCTTGCCACCGCTCAATCAGGCGCTGGCTCGTTACCAGATCATAGGAGCCCTCAAGAGCCGCAAGATCCGTGAGCAGGCCACACCGGAACGACTGGATATCGATGCCCTCGGTCAAGTGCTCTGCCAGCTCTCCGAGCTATTGCTCGCCTTTCCTGAGATTCAGGAGCTGGACCTGCACCCGCTGCAAGCGTTCGGCGCAGAGATGGTGGTGCTGGATGCCAGCCTCACACTGGCTGACCCCGCCATCCCGACCAGCAACCGACTGGCGATCCGCCCCTATCCTACCGAACTGGAGGAGGGTGCCTGGCTTAAAGATCAGCGCCATATCCTGCTGCGCCCAATCCGGCCGGAAGATGAACCTGCTCACAAGCAGTTCGTGCTGCAGGTCTCCGATGAAGACAGGTACAAACGCTTCTTCGCCGATGTAGGCGAGCTGGGCCATGAAGAGCTGGCTCGCATGACCCAGATCGATTACGACCGGGAGATGGCCTTCGTGGCTGTGGGGCAAGATGGCGAGCTGCAGGATCAAATCCTCGGCGTGGTACGCGCTATCTCGACCCCGGACCTGAGCGATGCCGAGTTTGCCATTCTGGTGCGATCGGACTTGAAAGGGGTGGGGCTCGGCAAATTGATGATGGAGAAGATCATCCGTTACGCCAAAGAGCAGGGGATTGGCCAGTTATCCGGCATGACCATGCCCAGCAATCGTGGCATGGTCAACCTTGCCAAACGGCTTGGCTTCAAGATCGATGTGCAAATGGAAGAGGGGGTGGTCAATATGGAACTGCTCTGTAGCCAGCAAGCGACAGAAGCCTGATTTGACCACCTGCAGAGTCGTTCAAATTGCTGTGAATGAAACTGATAAGACTCTGATATAGCCAGAAAATGGTAGAAATAACCGGCTATCTGGCACTCTTACTTGGCAGGGAAAAGCCAGATATTGGTGGTTTAAGGCGCTAAAAATACAAAAGCCCGGTCGTGAAGCCGGGCTTTTGTATTCGTTCTGGTATGCAAACCTGTGGGTCTTATGGACAAAAACGCCCATAGCAAAAAGGCCTTCCCAATCGGGAAGGCCTTCAAATTAGTGGCGGAGCGGACGGGACTCGAACCCGCGACCCCCGGCGTGACAGGCC
>NZ_JBFOCM010000014.1:0-53478 GCF_040907825.1 Aeromonas sp. s7(2024) | reverse complement strand
AGCCGGAACTCAGCGGGCAGCCGCGCCTTGATGTCGATGATGCGAGAGTTGGGGTATCAGATTGGCCGATTCAAAGTACGTAACCTGATGAAGGAAGCCGGTCTGGTATCCAAGCAACCGGGCGCTCATCGCTATCAGGTCGCTCGGTCTGAACGACCGGATATTCCCAATCTGCTGGCTCGCGAATTTGATGTCCAGCAACCCAATCAGGTGTGGTGTGGCGATATCACCTACGTCTGGGCAGGTGGACGCTGGCATTACCTGGCAGCGGTGCTTGACCTGCACACCCGGCGGGTCGTGGGCTGGGCGATGTCTGATAAACCTGATGCAGAATTGGCAATCAAAGCACTGGAAATGGCCTATCAGCAGCGGGATTGCCCATCCGGTGTGCTATTTCACTCCGACCAGGGCAGCCAATATGGTAGCCGGGCACTTCAGCAACGACTGTGGCGCTATCGCATAACCCAGAGCATGAGTCGGCGTGGAAACTGCTGGGATAATGCCCCGATGGAACGGTTGTTCAGAAGCCTGAAGTCAGAGTGGCTCCCGGCTATGGGATATATGAGCTTGCGAGAAGCGAAACGAGATATCAGTTATTACCTGATGGATTACTACAACTGGCGGCGTCCACATCACCACAATGACGGGATGCCGCCAGCAAAAGCCGAGGATCGGCCTAACCAAGTGTCCGGATTTAGTTGACCACTACATGGACTATCTAATATCGATAAAAGCTGTTGGAAGTCGTCGGCGGATCCTAACTGAATAGGGAAAGAAGATAATTTTGGCAAAAATTGGCTGCGGGGCCTTACCTCTTTGATAAGGTGACATATAGTTATCTTTTTACTCTGGCTATGGTAAATTGTAAGAATATAAATTTTTATGTAAAGGTCAATGATGTCTCTTACTTCGCACATACGATATTTTTTTCAAATATTCGTTCTAATGTACGCATTTAGTCCATTCGCATTTTCCAACGACAATCAACCTAATGTCCGCGCCCCATTTTCAAGCCCTTACGAGCAAACTTGGCTTATTCAACAAATAGTTCAGTTGCAAGAGCGAAGCGTTAGATTAGAGACCGAAATTCAAAAGCAGTCGATTAATGGCGAAGAGATAAAAAATGCTGAAAAGGAACTTCAAGAAATTAAAGTGCAATTGGTGGGAATAAAAGAGAAGCTTGAGTTTCAAACTGAAAATAATTCAAAAGAGTTGACTGGCTATGATCGTAGAATTAGTGATATTAGCTGGATGACCAATTTTTGGGGGGGTGTTCTATCAATATTTGGTCTGCTAATTACTGTTGCTGCTATATTTATGGGGTGGACTGCGAAAAAGCGTGCTATATCAGAAGCTAAAATTGCCGCGCAGCAGTATTTTAACCAAGAGGGTAGGATATTTATAGAGGCTGAGCAAGCACGGTTCGAAGAGTTGCGAAAAATTCAGATGACTGGATTGCAAACAGAACATGCATCACTTCAGGCGGAACTTAGAATTCAAAACGAACAATTGCTTGTACAATCCTATCTTATGCAAGCAGAGGCATTTGAAAAATCAGATAAGCCTGAAGAGGCAATATCAATATACGATGAATTGCTCACAAGGTTTGATGATGCTTCATCAACAGAGACTCAGGAAAAACTTGCATTGTCGCTTTTTAAAAAGGCACAGACGATTTATAGACGTGACGAACTAACAAACGCAATAGACGTTTATAATGAGTTATTGAGAAGGTATAAAGATACGTCATCGATGAAAATAACAGCGCTTGTAGCTTTTGGGTTGTTTAACAAAGCGAACATGTTAAATGAACTTGGTAAATTTGATGATGAATTAGTTGCGTACGATGAGTTGATTCTCTTTGTGAAAGACCCTGCTGATTTGAGAATGAAGACTTTGCTATCTAGTGCATTGGTCAACAAAGGCATCACGCAAGGTAAACTTGAACAATATGAAGCTGAGATTGTTGCTTATAACGAAGTGGATCGTCGGTTTGGTGATGCGACAGAGTTCAGGCTTAAAGAACAAGTCGCCAAAGCCTTGGTGTATAAAGGGGTCACATATGGCCAGCTTGGCCAGTCCTCGGAGGAAATCTCAACCTATGAAGAGGTTATACGCCGATTTGGTGATGCAATGGAGCCAACTCTTAAAGAACTAGTCGCTACAGCCTTAGTAAATAAGGGGATCATACAAGACGAACTTGGTCAGGCAATGGAGGCTATTACAAGCTATGACGAAGTGATCCGCCGGTTTGGTGATGCGGCAGAACCGACTCTAAAAGAATCTATAGCTAAAGCTCTAACTAATAAAGGAGCTATTATGGGGCGTTTAGGCCAGCTCACTGATGCAATTCAGAACTATGACGAAGTGATCCGCCGGTTTAGTGATGCGACAGAGCTAGTATTCCTAGAGCCGCTAGCTACAGCACTAGTTAATAAAGGCATCACACAAGGCCAACTTGGCCAACCAATGGAAGCAATTACAAGTTATGACAAAGTTATCCATCAATTTGGTGATGCAACAGCATTAGTGATAAAAGAGTTGGTTGTTAAGGCGCTAGCTAACAAGGCGTTAACACAAGGCCAGCATGGTCAGCCAGCAGAGGTGATTACGATCTATGACGAGATTATTCGCCGTTTTGGTGATGCGACACAGGTCGAGCTCAAAAAACAAGTTGCGATGGCTCTGATTAGTAAGGGTATCGAACAAAGCAAATTGGGCCAATTAGATGCTGAAATTAAGACATATGACGAGGTTGTCCGCCGATTTGGTGATGCGACAGAGCTCGATCTAACTGAGTCAGTAGCTGGTGCCTTGGTTAATAAGGGCGTCACACAAAATCAACTCGGTCAGTATTTAGATGCAATAATGAGCTGTGACGAAGTTATCCAGCGGTTTGGTGATGCGGCCGCACTGAGGCTAAAAGAACAAGTTGCAATGGCATTACTTAATAAAGGAGTGACACAAGGTAAACTTGGTCAATTCAAGGCGGAAATATCGGCTTATGATGATATGGTTTGTCGGTTTGGTGATGCGACAGAGTTGACGCTACAAAAGCAAGTTGCAATAGCATTAGTTAATAAAGGAATAACACAAGGTCAACTTGGTCAGTCCAAAGAAGAAATAACGACTTATGATGATGTGATCCGTCGATTCGGTGATGCGACAGAGTTGACGCTACAAGAAAAAGTTGCAACGGCTTTGATTAATAAAGGGATCATACAAGGTCAACTTGATGAGTACGCGGATGAAATAACGACTTATGACGAAGTAATACGTCGGTTCGGCGATGCGACAGAGGTTAGCCTTAAAGAACAAGTAGCCAAATCATTCATTAATAAAGGCGTTAGACAACGTGATCTAGGACTGTATCTGGAGGCAATCATGACCTGTGACGAGCTTATCCGCTGTTTTAGCGATGTTGCAGATGATCGGTTTAAAGAGCTGGTTGTAGACGCTTATCGATTTAAAGAGGATGTGTTACTGGACATTTCTTCTACCTAAAACGCACCTTTTGTTTCGAATAGCGAAGCCTGTTCGAACGATCGGGGGACAGTATGCCACAGCCTTTGCCTGCGGCCAGAATCGAGTAACGCCAGATTGTTACGCTGTTGCAACCAAGTTGGCTAACGCTGTTTCGCTGGTGAATCAATCCTGCCGCTGCTTGGGGGCAATCCGCTGGCCACGCTGGTTGCCAATGCCCCGCAGATTTGAGGCAAAGAGCCAAGCCGAATGCGGGTTAACTCCCGTTGATTGACCCTTGCGCAGCGTTGCTCGCTATCCGTTCTGGTTATCGCACCCCGAAGTAAAAATGCCGACCAAAAGGTCGGCATTTTGCTTTTACAAGGCGCTGTGCTTGCGGCATTCGCTCAGAGCGCCGCTGACCAGATGCTCACACTCGTCATTTCGGCTGAACTTACTGGCTAAAGACCGTCTGCCCGCGAAAGACGGTGCGGGTGACTTTGGTATCGGCGATCTGCTCCGGTTTGCCGACGGCGACCAGCTGGTAGAGATCCCGGTCGAGCACGATAAATCTCGTATGTTGGGCTAAAAAGGGTAGGTTGGTGCTGAACGAAGTGAAGCCCAACGTTTACCGTGAAATATACCTGCCTATTTGTTTACGGCTTCGCCACATCCTTGTTTATTCCGCCTGGTTGACGTAATCATGCTCGCCTGTTGGGCTTCGCTACGCTCTGCGCCAACCTACAAATCACGCTATCTCAATCCTGCCGCCGCTGGGACCATCAGCTGATCACGCTTGGCGATAATGCCCCCTCAGATTTCACCTGTAAAAATGTCGACCCTCGGGTCGGCAGTTTCAAGAAATAGGGTGTGGGGCGAAACAGTATGAGAAATTGTTGCCCTCTATCGCCGGGCTATTTATCCGCCTTGCCCGCCGCATCGGCAAGTTTGGCCAGCTGTTTGTCATACCAGGCCACCGGGCGGTTCTCATCTTCCGCCCGCTCCTTGCGCCGGATGGCGTTGCGCACCGCCATGGCGCCCAGCCAGCGGAATGGCTCTGGCGGGAAGTAGCCACGCGGGCCGCTTACCAGCGCGCATTCGCGCCACGGCTTATCTGATCCCCGAGCTTCATCGCGCACCAAAGCCGCCAGGATCTGGCCGCCGATCCAGCTCTGCGCCACCCCGTTGCCGGAGTAGCCGAGGCCATAGACGATATTGGGCTGCCCTCGCCAGTTACCGAAGAAGGGGAGGCCATCTACCGAGCGGTCGGAGGCGCCGCACCAGCTGGCGGCGATGGGCACCTCTTTGAGCGCCGGAAAGAAGCGGCGCAGGGTGCGGGTAAGGGGGCAAGATAACGGCTGGGGGCATCAAACTCGGCCAGATGGCGGTTGGCAAAGGCGAAGGTGTTGCCCCCCTTGCCCAGCATCAGCCGCCCTTGCACGGTGGTGCGGTAGTAATGCACAAAGGTGCGGCCATCCACCACGGAGCGGCCGTGCTCAAGCTGCTGGGCAGCCAGTGCATCCGGCGCGGGATCGGTTATCACCATATCGGAGGAGACCAGCACGATACTGCGGCGAAACTCGCGAAAGTGCTGCACCATGGCGCTGTTGAGGGCCAGCACCACCTTGCGGGCACGCACCTCGCCCTGTGACGTTTGCACCCGTGCAGGCTGGCCCGCCTCAAGGCGCTGCATGGGGGAGTGCTCATAAACCTCGACCCCCAGTTCCCGCGCCACCCGCAGCAGGCCGCGCACCAAGAGCGCCGGTTGCACCGAGCCCGCGTGTGGGCTGTAGAGCCCCTCCAGATGAACGTGGGAACCGCTCTGGCTCGCCAGTTCATCCTCTTCAATCGCCTGCCACTGGTTAAGACCGGCTCGCTTGAGTTCCTGCAATACCGGCTCCATCAGGCCGCGCTGGGCCTCGCTGGTGGCGGTGTAGCAGGTGCCCTCGACCCTCAGCTGTGCCTCAATATTGTGCTGTTCGCAGAAGCGGGCGATCTCGTGCACCGCCTGCTCGGATCTTTGTACCAGCCAGGCAGCCTGCTGCTCTCCAAACAGGCGTTTTAAGGTCAGGTATTTGGCCGACCAGGTGAGCAGGCAGCCGCCGTTGCGCCCCGAGGCGCCGCTGCCGCAGCGATCTTTTTCCAGCACCATGATGCGCAAGTGTGGTTCGGCCTGTTTAAGGGCGATGGCGCTCCACAGCCCGGTAAAGCCGCCGCCGACGATGCAGACATCGACCTCGTGGTTGCCGACCAGGGGGATGGGGGGCGCGGACTGTTCGGCGGCGAGCGCTTCGGCCAGCCAGAAGGGGAGAGTGGACATGATGACTCCTCGATAAGGTTATTGGTGGCGCCAGCGCTGGGTGCGATCCAGCAGGGCGCGGCTCAAAAAGAGCTGGAGCAGCTTGACGGTGGCGGCGGCCAGCAGGATCAGGGTGGCCATGGCGGCGGCCGCGGCGGTATCGCCGGAATCCTCCATATTGAGCACGGCGATGGAGGCGAGCACGCTGTCGCTCGAATAGAGGAAGATCACCGCCGAGGTGGTGGTCATGGCGTTGACGAACAGATAGATGAAGATCTCCAGCAGTGCAGGCAGGGAGGCGGGCAGCGTCACTCGCCAGAATGCCTTCCAGAGCGGAATGCGCAATGAGATGGCCACCAGCTCCAGCTCCTTGGGCAGTTGCTTGAGGCTGGTCAGCGCCGTCATATGGCCCACCGTGTAGTAGTGGATGACGCAGGAGAGCACCATCAGTGGCAGAGTGCCATAGAGGCTGCCAAAGAGCGGATTGCCGTTGAAAAAGAAGATGTAACCCAGCCCCAGCACCATGCCGGGTACTGCCAGCGACAGCATGGCGAGCAGATGCAGCAGCTGGCGCAGCGGCGCGAAGTGGCGTCCCTTCTCCTGCGCCCAGGCCAGCACCATCACCAACACGGTGCCGATAAGCGCGGTATAGAGGCCCAGCTGCAAGGTGTTGGTAAAGGGCTGCCAGCCATAGACGCTGTTGCTGTCAAAGGCGTAGTGATCCAGCGTCAGAGCGAGGTTGTAGGGCCAGAACTGCACCAGCGAGCCGTAAACCGCCATCCCCACCAGCGCCAGAAACAGCAGGGCCCAGAGCGTGCACCAGCCGAGCGCCAGCAGATCCCGCAGCCGATGGGGTTTGGGCTGATAGGGCACCGCCTTGGTGCTGCTCTGCTCCTGCATCTTGCTGCGCACTCTGTGCTCCAGGGCAAAGCTCAACAGTGCCGGCAGCAGCAGGGTGACGCTGGCCACTGCGCCTAGCGAGAAGTTCTGCATCCCGATCACCTGCCGGTAGATATCGGTAGCCAGCACGCTGTACTGGCCGCCAATCACCTTGGCCACCCCGAAGTCGCAGATGGTGAGGGTGAAGACGGCGATGGCGGCGCTGAGCAGGCCATAACGGGCGGTGGGCAGGGTGACGGTGACAAAGGTGCGCCAGCCGCTGCTGCCCAGCACCCGGGAGGCTTCATAGAGGCGGGCATCGCTCTGACCGAGCGCCGTGATAAGGATCATCAAAGCGTGGGGGAAGCACCAGAAGCCCAGACCAATGACGATGCCGATGGGGCCGTAGATGCTCTCGCCGCCGAGCAGCCCCTTGGCTATCCCCTGATTGCCAAACCAGTAGACCAGACTGATGGCGGGTAACAGGGAGGGCATCAACAGCGGAATAAGGCCAATGAGGCGAAACAGGGGCTTGCCCGGCATGCAGGTGCGGGTGAGGGCATAGGCGTAGCCAAAGGCGATGGTTACCACGAGCGCGGTGATCAGCACCCCGAGCCAGAGGGTGTTGCCTATGGTGCGCCCCAGATGAGGGGAGTCGAAGTAGGCGCTGAAGTTGGCAAGGCCCACCCAGAGGCCGTTCTCATCCTGCAGACTCTTTTGCAGCATGGTGAGCAGTGGCAGCAACAGACCGCCGGTGAGCAGGGCGATGCCGAGCACCAGCAGGATCAGTTGCAGCAGTTGATCCCGGCTCCAGCCGCGACAGAGCCGCTGCCAGCGAGAGTCTTGGCGGGCTGTCACTGGTGGCAGCAGGGAGGAGGTCGCAAAGGGGGCTGTCATGGACGCTCTCCTTCAAATAGTTGCATCGCCCCGGCGGGCCAGTGCAGCGAGCAGCGCATGCCGCTGCGCCAGCCACCCTGTTCGTGGCGGGGTAGCTCGTGGGTCGGGCGCTCCACCAGAATTTGCTGTGGGCCCAGATAGGTGTCGGCGGTGCAGATAAGACGCTGGGCAGCGCCGAGAAACTCCACCTGATCGATGGTTGCTTCAACGCCATGTTGCCCAAGATACGGCTCGCTCGGCGCACTCAGGGTGATTGCCTCGGGGCGGATCGCCACCTGCAATTTGCTGCCGGCAGCGGCCTGGTTGGCAAGTGTCAGCGGTTGTTCGTTGAGGCGCACCTGATTGGGGCTCAGCACCAGGGTCTCGAGGAAGTTCATGGTGCCGACAAAGCTTGCCACGAAACGGCTGGCAGGCTGGTGGTAGATCTCCTGCGGGGTGCCCACCTGCACGATGCGGCCGCCCTCCATCACCACGATGCGATCGGCCATGGTCAGCGCCTCTTCCTGATCGTGGGTCACCATGATGGTGGTAATGCCAAGGCGCTGCTGCAGGGCGCGGATCTCGCTGCGAAGGTGGGTACGTACCAGTGCATCCAGCGCGCTGAGCGGTTCGTCCAGCAATAACAGACCGGGGGAGAGGGCGAGCGCCCGGGCCAGCGCTACGCGTTGCTGCTGGCCGCCGGAGATCTGGCTCGGGTATTTGTGGGACTGGGCAGTGAGATCCACCAGCCCCAGCCAGTGGTCCACCCGCTCCTTGATGAGATCCCGCGCCAGCCCCTGATTCTCAAGGCCGAAGGCGATGTTCTGGGCCACCGTCAGGTTGGGGAAGAGAGCATAGGACTGAAACACGATGCCAAAATCGCGCTCCTGGGGCGGCAGGCGGGAGATATTGCGCCCTCCTTGCCAGATCTCGCCGTTGTCCGGCAGATCCAGCCCGGCGATGGCTCTGAGCAGGGTGGTTTTGCCGCAGCCGGAGGGGCCGAGAAAGCAGATAAACTCCCCCGGCTCAATGGTCAGAGAGATCCCCTTGAGGGCCTGAAAAGCACCGAACTGCTTGTTGAGATGTTGAATGTCCAGATAGGGCTGGGTCATGGTTCGACTCGCTACTGATTTGGTATATACCAGTTTGCAGGTGAAGTGTGACGGTCAGGTGATCGGGGGATGACAGCTTGATGACAGTCAAATGAGATCGGGCCGTCAACAAGTGGCTGGGCCCTGTGTGGATGGGCGAAGCGTCGCTAATTGAAGGCAATACAAACTCGGGAAGTTAAAACCAAAAAGCGAAGGCCAACAGCTGTTGGCCTTCGACTGGCAGTTTATTGGCAGCGGTGTGTCTGGCGTGAACAAACCGCCGCCCTTCACGCTTACTGCTTGGCTTCGGTCTTGCCGTCGAAGCTGGCACTCCACTGGGCCAGGATGGCGTTACGCTCGCGGGCGGCCCAGCTAAAGTCGTTGTCGATCATCTGGCCTTTGATATCTGCCGGATAGCCCGCTCTCGGTTGGGCCACATCGGGGATGGCGACCACGGCGAACGACTTGTTGTAGAGGGCGTTGGCCTGTTCGGTGGCGGCAAAGTCGAGCAGCTGTTTGGCGGCTTCTAACTTGGGGGTGCCCTTGATGATGGCGGCGGCTTCCATATCCCAGCCCGACCCCTCTTTCGGGAACACCACCTCGATGGGGGCACCCTTGGCCTTGAGGCTGGTAGCCGGGAAGTCGAAGGAGATACCGATCACCGTCTCGCCGCTGGCGGCCAGCTTGCAGGGTGCGGAGCCCGAGTAGGTGTAACGGTCGATGTTCTGGTGCAGGCCGTTCATGAATTGCCAGCCCTGCTGCTCGCCCATGGTCTGCAGCCAGCCAGCAACGCTCAGGTAACCGGTGCCGGAGGAGCTGGGGTTGGGCATGATCACCTTGCCCTTGTAGATGGGCTTGGTGAGGTCGGCCCAGCTGGTGGGGGCCGGGATCCCCTGTTTTTCCGCCTCTACCTTGTTGAAGCAGATGGCGCTGAAGAAGGCGTCCAGACCGATCCAGTGAGGCTCGGCCTTGCTGTCGCGAAAGCGGCTGTCGAGCTTGTCCAGTCCTTTCGGTGCATAGGCATTGAGCATCTGCTGCTGATCGAGCTGCATCAGGCTGGTGGCGGCCAGTCCCCATACCACATCCGCTTTGGGCTGGGCTTTTTCTGCCAGCAAGCGGGCGGTGACTACGCCGGTGGAGTCACGCACCCACTTGATGTTGATATCCGGATGCTGGCGCTCGAACGCGGTTTTCAGCTCGTTGAGCTGCTCCGGTTCGAAGGCGGTGTAGACGGTGAGATCGGTCGCGGCCAGTGCCGGGGCTGTCGTGGCAGCCAGCACGGCGGCGGCCAGCAGATGGGTTCCCTGTTTCATCCTCTTCTCCAGTTAAATTGGTTTGGTATAAACCAGATTGGTCGAGAGAGAGGCTAGGGGATCTTTATGACGTGACCGTGACAGCCCCGTGACGTTTTGCCGTTCCTGATTTATCCGTGACTAATCCTGGGTATCCACCTCGATCTCCAGACTGTCGTGACGCCAGTACTCCAGATCGAAGTCGAGCACTCGGCCGTGCTGATCGAAGTTGAGCCGCTCGAGGCGCAGGGCGGGTAGGCCAGCGGTGGCTCCCAGCGCCTTGGCCACCTCGTCCGGCAGGGCGGTCGGGAAGAAACGCACCTGCATGCGGGCATAGTGGAGATCGTAATGGGCTTGATAGATCTCGGTCAGGCTGCCGTTGAGATCCAGCTCAAGCAGGCCCGGCACCCGCTCTGGCAGGCAGTGATTCTCGCAGTAGCAGATGGCACGCCCGTTGGCATAGCGCAGCCGCTTGAGCAAAAAGAGGCTGTCGAACGGCTTGAGCTGCAACTGCGCCATCAACGCGGGCGGCACCGCCTGGCGGCTTTTCTCCAGCAGCTCGGTGCGCGGCTCACCCCCTTGCTCCCGGACTATCTGGTGAAAGTTGGAGGTGCGTCTGGGGTTCAAGCGAAAGCGTGGCGGGGTGACGAACCAGCCGCGGCGATCCTCCCGATAGATAAGGCCGTTGGCCTCCAGCTGAACCAGTGCCTCACGGATGGTAACCCGGGTGGTGCCATAGAGTTCCCCCAGCAGCCGCTCGGAGGGGAGCTTGTCGTTGGGGGCCAGACCCCCCGCCAGGATCTGGTTGGCGAGGGCATCCTTGATCTGCAGATATTGCGGTTTGCTCATGAAAATCCCTGGTTTTGCAATAATTTGTGCAATGAGTTGGGCAATGGGCTGGGCACAGGGCAGGTCATCTGCCCGGTCGTTACAAGGCAACATCAACATGCGTTGGTAGATACCAGAATCGCCCCTGCTATTCAGGCTTCCTAGATTATCGCGATCCCGGCGCTGAAAATGAATTTTTTGTTGCACGTAGCCCCACCCCTTTGACCTTGGCGGGGCAGTTACCCACAATGCGCTCATTCTGGTATATACCAAAAGGAGCGAAGTCATGACCCATATTCCTGCGGCCCCCGCCGCCGTGGATTACCTGCTGCTGACCCCGGGCCCCCTCTCGACCACCGCCACGGTGCGTGCCGCCATGCTGCAAGACAGCTGTACCTGGGATGCGGACTACAACCAGGGGGTGGTGGAGCCCATCCGCCGCGAGCTGGTGCGCCTCGCCACTGGCCCGGAATATCAAAGTGACTACAGCGCCGTGCTGCTGCAAGGGAGCGGTAGCTATGTGGTGGAGAGCGTACTGGGCTCGGCGATAGGCGTCGATGAGTGTCTGCTGATCATCAACAACGGCGCCTACGGTGCCCGCATGGGGGAGATGGCCCGCTGCCTTGGCCTGCGCCACCACGAGCTCGATTGCGGCGAGACAACCCGCCCGGAACCCGCAGCCATCGAGGCGATGCTGGTGCGCCACCCCGAGATCACCCATCTGGCCATGGTGCACTGCGAGACCACCACCGGCATGCTCAACCCCCTTGAGGAGGTGGCTGAGCTCTGCCAGCGCCGCGGCATCCGCCTGATTGTCGATGCCATGAGCAGCTTTGGCGGTATCCCCATCGACATGGGGCGCCTTGGCATCGAGTTTCTCATCAGCTCTGCCAACAAGTGCATTCAGGGGGTACCGGGCTTTGGCTTCGTCATCGCCCGCCGCGTGGCGCTCATGGCCTGCGCCGGTCGTGCCCGCTCGGTCTCCCTCGACCTGCACGCCCAGTGGCAGACCATGGAGCAGCAAGGGGGCAAGTGGCGCTTTACCTCGCCCACCCATACCGTGCTTGCCTTTGCCCAGGCGCTGCGCGAGCTGGACGAGGAGGGGGGCATCGCCGCCCGCCATCAGCGTTACAGTGAAAATCAGCGCACGCTGGTGGCGGGGATGGCTGCCCTCGGCTTTGCGCCACTGCTGCCAGAACAGTGGCAATCTCCCATCATCACCGCCTTCTACTCTCCGACCCACCCTGACTACCGCTTCGCCGATTTCTACCAGCGGCTCAAGGCGCAGGGCTTTGTTATCTACCCGGGCAAGGTCTCCCAGGCCGACTGCTTCCGTATCGGCAATATCGGCGACGTGACCCCGGAGCGGGTGCGCGCTCTGCTCGCCGCCATGGCCAGCGCCTGCTACTGGCAAGGGGACGCGCGATGACCAGCATGCAGGCTCAGGGTCGTGATCTGCGTGGCCGCGATTTGTATGACCATAAGCTGCACGGTAGCGGCCGCGCCGATAGCGAAGGGGATATCAACCTTGGCGAGGGGCGGGCGCGTTGGTGGGCGGGCCAGAGCGACGATGTACAGGCCGGATTGGCGGAGGATAGCCGCTACTTTCTCCATCAGGCCCTCTCCACCCCCTGTCTGGATCTGATTGAGGGGGCGCAGGGGAGCTGGTTGACCAGTGTATCGGGCGAGCGTTACCTCGATTTTCACGGCAACAGCGTTCATCAGCTGGGTCACGGTCACCCCAGGGTGGTGGCCGCGGTGCAGCAGCAACTCGCCGATCTGCCGTTCGCGCCCCGCCGCTACACCCATCAGGTTGCCATCGACTGCGCCCGCACCCTGGCCGAGCTGGCCCCCGGCGATCTCAACCGGGTGCTGTTTGCCCCCGGTGGCAGCGAGGTGGTGGGGATTGCCCTGAAGCTCGCCCGTTTCATCACCGGCAACAGCAAGGTGGTGTCGCTCTGGGATGCCTTTCACGGCGCCTCCCTCGATGCCATCTCGGTCGGTGGTGAGGCCTGTTTTCGCGCCGGTATGGGCCCGCTGATGGCCGGAGTGGAGCGTATCCCGCCCCCCACCCGCTATCGCGGTGTCTGGTATCGCGGGGAGGGGGATGACCTGCACTACGCCGATTATCTGGAGTACGTCATCGAGAAGGAGGGAGGGATCGGCGCCTTTATCGCCGAACCCATCCGAAACACCGATGTGCAGGTGCCCTCGAAGGCCTACTGGCAGCGGGTGCGGGAGATCTGCGATCGTCACAAGGTGCTGCTGATCGTCGACGAGATCCCCAATGCCCTGGGCCGCACCGGCCACTGGTTCAGCTTTGAAGAGTTCGGCATCGAACCCGACATCATCTGTCTGGGTAAGGGGCTGGGGGGCGGGGTGGTACCGTTTGCGGCTCTCATTTCCCGCGACCGTTTCAATCAGGCTGCGGCCATCTCGCTCGGTCACTACACCCACGAGAAGAGCCCTATCGGCTGCGCGGCGGCCCTCGCGACCATCGCGACCATCCGTGAAGAGGGATTGCTGGCAAAAGCGCAGGAGGATGGCCGCTTTATGGCGGCCGAGCTCGGCAAGTTGGCCGAGCGTCACCCGCTGATAGGACAAGTACGCGGTATCGGCCTCCTGTGGGCGCTCGATCTGGTGGTCGATCATCAGAGTCGCACCCGCAATAGCCAGGCCGCCGAGCGGCTGCTCTACCGCTGTCTGGAGCTGGGGCTCAGCTTCAAGGTCTCACAAGGGAACGTCATCCAGCTCTCGCCACCGCTCAATATCACCCGCGCCGATCTGGTGCGCGCCATCACCATTCTCGATCACGCCCTTGGCGAGATCGCACTTTCACCGAAACAGGAACACCACCATGACTGACTTGCAGATTGCTGTAGATCCAATCACCGACGTAGAGGCGCTGATCCTCGACTGGGCTGGCACCGTCGTCGATTTCGGCTCCTTCGCCCCCACCTCCATCTTCGTCGAGGCCTTCGCCCGCGCCTATGACTTTGCTGTGACCCTGGACGAAGCGCGCCAGCCCATGGGCCTTGGCAAGTGGGATCATATCGCCGCGCTGGGCCGTCTGCCCTCGGTGGATGCGCGCTGGCAGGCCCGCTTTGGCCACCCCATGAGCCACGCCGAGGTGGACCACATTTATCACACCTTTATGCCGCTGCAGATTGCCGCCGTGACCCGCTTTGCCGCCCCCATCCCCGGTGTGCTGCCTGTGTTGGACGCTCTGCGGGGGCAGGGGATGAAAATCGGCTCCTGCTCCGGTTATCCCCGTCCGGTGATGGAGGCGCTGGTGCCAGCGGCGGCCGATCACGGCTATCGCCCGGATCACTGGGTCGCCACCGATGACCTCAAGGCTGGTGGTCGCCCCGGTCCCTGGATGGCGCTGGCCAACGTAATTGAGCTGGGAGTGAGCGCGGTGCATCGCTGCATCAAGGTGGATGACGCCGTGCCGGGTATCAGCGAAGGGCTTAACGCGGGCATGTGGACGGTGGGATTGTCGGTTTCCGGCAACGAATTTGGTGCCACTTGGGAAGAGTTTGCCGCCATGGGCGAGGTGGAGATCGCCGCCCGGCGCGCACCGGCCGAGGCCAAACTGCGGGCGGCGGGGGCGCACTATGTGATTGATACCCTTGCCGACATCGCCCCGGTTATCGCCGATATCAACCGCCGTCTGGCGGCTGGCGAGCGGCCGTAGGCCATCTGCTTGGTCTAACAAAAGCGCTTGGCTGGCTTGAGATACAACACGCCCCCATCCGGGGGCGTGTTGCATTTACAGGGGGAAGCCGTGCGCAGTCAGCGGATATTGACCCGCATCAGGGGAGAGGGGACGTTGTCGACAAAGTGGTGCCAGATATGGTCGTAGAGCGCCTTCTGGCCGGGGAAACTCACCAGCGCCTTGGCCTCGGCCAGGGAACACCAGCGATAGTCGGTGTGCTCGTCGTTGAGGGTCACCGCCTGATTGGGCGGACAATAGACCACAAAGACCGGCACCACCTCCACCGTATTTGAAGCGCTTTCGTAAAATTGTTCCAGATAATGGGCTGTGTATAACTCGCAAACCGTGATACCCGTCTCTTCGCCAAACTCCCGAATAATGGTCTGCCAGCCGGTTTCACCCACCTCCACCGTGCCCGCCACATGGCACCAGAAGCCCCTCTTGACCCGCTTCATCACCAGCAATTTTGTTTCGCCATCGACAGTGGTGAGGGCAACGCCAGAGACGGCCTTGCAGCGAATGGGGATCATGATCTTCTCTCCGGATTTGGGCTCTGTGATAGCCATGAACAGTGTGACGGCGTGTTAATTGAAATACGCCTCGGCGGGTAGGCCCATGACCTCTATTTCATTCAGTCCATTTTTGGCCAGATAGTTGGCCACCAGATTGAACCCCACCCAGTAACCGGCATATTTGGGAAATGGCCGGTTATCACGGCAGTAGAAAAAGTCTAAAAAGTTGAACTGCTTGCTGGATAGATGGGGCGTCATCTCTGCCAGGAGCGATTGCCAGTCATGGTGATGAGACTCCTTGAACAGCGAGGGGAGTGTGCCGCCATTGAACCTCTGCTCAAAGTAGCAGGCCAGCCCTTCAAAAATCAGGTTTTCGGCCAGTGTTTCTGCTTCCACCTTGTTCTTCTTTTGCACGATATGGTGGACTTCGTGGGCCAGCACGGCAGGTAATTCGGTGATGATCACCTCTTTGATGTCGGGCCGTTCCAGATCAAGCTGGAGTTCTATTCGATACATGTTGATGGCCCAGCCACCGATACCCGAATCGGGCGCATCCCCCTCGGCAAAAGGGCTGAAGGTGACATCCAGTTGGGAGAGAGCGAACAAGGCATTCAATTTGTGCGCCGTCTCGGCAAAAACGTGCCTAATGGTGTCATCGAGCCCATCGAATTTGCCCGAGTCGTTTAACAGGGTGAGTTGCATCCAGACATCCTTGTCTATTGAAAGAGAGAGCTGAACCACTTACGTGGTCGCGGCGCCATATCACCATGATTACCCTCTTTCAATCAAGGGGTTACCCGCCCATTATGCTTGCCGTCTGGATCGCCTCAATCAGCGCGGCCCGGTTGATGCGAGGGCGCTCGCCATCGAGCAGTTGCTGCCACAGGGCAATGGCCTGGCTGTAGCGGCCATGCAGAAAGTGATCGGAGGCGAGCAGCATCAAGGCGCTCACTTCCCCCGCGTCCTGCTTGAGGGCGCTCTCCAGCAGGCGGGTTGCCTCGGGAGTCAGCTGCTGGCCCGCCTGATAGTAGAGCACGGTGGCCTGCGCGGCCTGGGTCGCTGCACTGGCGCCCCCCTCCAGCAGCGCGAGGCGCTGATAAGCGAGCAGGGCGTTGTCATATTCGCCCCGATAGAGATAGAGCTGGCCGAGCGCCGCCCAGCTGTCGAGATCGGCAGGATTGCGCTGAAGCTTCTGATGCAGACTCCCCAGCTCCTTGTCCTGCAGAGCACGCGGGCTCAACCCCGCCAGCGGATCGGGACGGGATGCATAATCCTGCCATGCCTGATAGCGGCCGCAGCTGAAATACACAGCGGCAACGGCCGCGATGGCTAGGAGGCCAAGCAGCAACAAGGCCCACCCGTGCCGGTTATTGCGGCCGCGATTGTCACGCTGGCTGGCCAGTTGCGCGCGCAGGGCCAGCTCAGCCGCCGGGATGGCGTTGGCCAGGCGGGCGGCGCTTAGCTCCCCGTATAGCGGTTGGTCGGGGGAGAGGCCTGCCTGCTCCCCGTGCATGATCAACAGATTCAGTTCGCTGCGCGGATCGGCGGCGGGTTGATGGATTGACTCATCGATTGCCTTAACGACAGGGATGGGTTGCGCCTTTGTGCATGTAAGGCGGCGAAACAGGAGCAACAGCGCCAGCCCCAACAGCAGCAGGGGACCGCCCCACAGCAGGGCAGTGCTGCGCTTGAAGGGGGGATCGTAGCGTACGAAATCGCCGAAGCGCTCCGTCATGCGGGCGATCACCTGCTCATCAGACTGCCCCTCGTCCACCCAGCGGTAGACCTCGAGCCGCAGATCCCGGGCGATGGGGGAGTTGGACTCCACCAGATTCTGGTTCTGGCACTGGGGGCAGCGCAGGGCGCGGGCCAGCTCTTGTGCCCGGTTTTGCAGCTCGGGATGGCGAAACTGATAGGTATCGACCCCGCTGGAATATGCAGTTGCACTCAGCAGCATGCCGAGGGCCAGCAGGGTGCAGGCAAGAGAACGGCACATCATGGCTGTGTCCCCCGAGCTGATGTTGCAATAGATGGCACAATTGCGGGTGCCGTTGTAGCGGCCTTCATTTGCGCGTCAGTTCGCGCCTTGTCGAGCAGGGGGGCAAACTGGCGTTGCCAGATCTCCCGGGTGAGCAGGCCGGTATGACGGGTCAGCAGGGCGCCATCGGCATCAAAGAGATAGGTTTCCGGCGTGCCGTAGACGCCGAGCTCCAGCGCCAGTCGGCCGTCGGGGTCGGCCAGTACGGCGCGATAGGGGTTGCCCGCCTGGATAAGCCAGGCGCGGGCCGCATCCCCGTTGTCCCGGTAGTTGAGACCGTAGAGGGGCACGGTGCCCGCGAGCTCGCTGAGCAGCGGATGCTCGGCGCGGCAGTTGGCGCACCAGCTGGCCCAGACGTTAAGGACAAAGGGCTCCCCCTTGAGGCTGGCGGTCTGGATCGGACGTCCGTCCAGCAGATTATCGCTCTGCCACGCAGGCAGGGTACGGCCGAGCGTCGCCTCATCCTGGCTATAGGGATTGTTGCCAAGGCCGAGCCAGAGCAGGATGCCGAGGCTCAGGGTCAGCAGCAGTGGAAGAAAAAGGCGCAGGCGGGATCTCATAACGCCTCCTGTTCGAGCCGGGGATGGGAGGCGCCAACCACAACGGGGCGGGAGGCAAGCAAGGGGCGACGGGCGAGCAGGCGCAGGGTGCCGCCCGCCATCATCAACAGGCCTCCGAGCCAGATCCAGCGCACCAGCGGCTTGTAGTGCAGCCGCATGGCATAGGCATCTGGTCCCATCTTCTCACCCAGTACCACGTAGAGATCGCCGAGCATTCCCCACGCGATGCCGGGTTCGTTCATGTTCATGGTGCGCACGCTGTAGTGGCGCCGCTCCGGCGTCAGCCGCGCCACCTCTTTACCATTCTTGCGCACGCTAAGCGTGATCCGCTCGGCGGTATAGTTGGGGCCGATCACCGGCTCGCGCCCCTCATAACGAAACTCGAACGCGCCGAGCTGGTAGGGCTGGTTGGCACTTAGCACTGTGCCTCCCTCCTGACTGTGGTGGCTCACCTGCGCAATGCCGAGGGCGCACACCGCCACCCCGAGGTGGGCCAGCAGGCTGCCGAACCGATTGAGGGTGAGCTCGCGCAGCGACGTCGGTTGCAAGAGCGGGAGCAGCAGGCTGGCTATCAGCCAGAGGCTCACCATATTGGCGAGGATGCCAATCCAGCTACCGGAAAACGATCCCTGTTCCAGATAGGCAAGGCTAATGAGCCCGCCGCCAAGCAGGCCGAACAGGCATGGGAGCAGCACCTTGATGCGGCGCTGGGCTGCCAGATGCTGCCAGCGCAGGCGCGGCAGCTGGGTCATCAGCCCCATCAGGCAGAGGGCCAGCGGCACGAAGATGGTATTGAAATAGGGGGCCCCCACCGAGAGCGAGCCCAGATGGAGTGACTGGAACACCATGGGGTAGAAGGTGCCGAGCAACACGCTGGCGCAGGCCACGCAAAGCAGCAGGATGGCGGTGCCGAGCAGCCCCTCTTTTGACAGCAAGCCAAAGCGGGCATAGGGGGCGCGAATGTCTGCGCGCAGGGCAAACAGGGTGAGGGCGCAGGTCAATAGCAAACCGAGCAGCAACAAGAGGGTGAGGCCGCGGCTGGGGTCCACCGCAAAGGCGTGTACCGAGGTGAGCAACCCGGAGCGCACCACAAAGGTGCCGAGCAGGCTCAAGGCGAAGGTGAAGATGGAGAGCAACAGCACGGCGTGGCCGTAAGCGCCGCGCTTCTCGCAGACAATCAGAGCGTGCAGCAGGGCAGTGCCTAGCAGCCAGGGCAAGAGGGAGGCGTTTTCTACCGGATCCCAGAACCACCAGCCGCCCCAGCCAAGCTCGTAATAGGCCCACCAGGAGCCCAGCACGATGCCGGCGGTGAGAAAGACCCAAGAGCCGAGCGCCCAGGGGCGGCTCCAGTGGGCCAAGGCGCCATCGAGCCGACCCGAGTGCAGCGCTGCCATGGCGAAGGCGAAGTTGACCGCAAAGCCGACGTAACCGAGATAGAGCAGGGGCGGGTGAATGATAAGACCGATATCTTGCAGCATGGGGTTGAGATCGCGCCCCTCCAGTGGCCCCGGGAATTGGCGGTCAAACGGGCTGGAGAAGATCAGTGTATAGAGGCCGAACAGCCCGACGATCAGCCCCATGATGGCCAATACTCGAGCTGTGATCAGCGGATCGACCCGCTTGGAGCAAAGGGCCACCAGCGCGCCCCACAGCCCCAGCGCAAAAACGAAAAAGAGCATGGAGCCCTCATGGCCGCCCCACACCGCCGCCAGTTTGAAGCCAAGAGGCAGGGCGCTGTTGGCGTGGTGGGCCACATAGCTGACAGTGAAATCATCCTGGGCAAAGCAGCTGGCGAGCAGCAGCAGGGAGGCCAACAGCAGGATGGCATTGATCAGCACCAGCTGCGTTGCGCAGCGCAGCAGAGTTGGGGAGGCGAGCCGTAATCCCAGCCAAGGCAGGGTGCCCTGCAGCAAGGAGAGCGCCGCCGCCAGCAACAGTGAGAGATAGCCGAGCTCCGCCAGCACACAACCTCCAGTCAATCATTCGTCTATGTTATGCCGCAGCGTCTGTGCTGTACCGGCGCTGGGGGATAACATCCACATTCTTGGCAACAACCAATCGCAACAAATAAGCGCCAGTCACCCGAAGGTGGCTGGCGCCGGTGAGTATACGGTTACACGACCGTCATCTGGCCGGCATAAAGCACGAAGTAGCGCAGCAGCAGGATCCCCACCAGGGTCAGGCTGCAGACCAGCACCAGATGGCCGTTTCGCTCCCGCAGGGGCGCCGGGGTCAGCAGAGCCAGCAGCTGGGGCAGCAGCATGCCGATGCCCACCACCCCGAGCCAGAACACCTGAGCCCAGAAGCCACTGCCGATGGCCGCCCACATCGCCACCTCTTTCTGGCCGCCACCGAAGTAGAGGCCGGTAAAGAAGCAGACCAGCAGCAACACCTCCACCGCCAGCACAGGTCGCTCGAAGCGATGGACAAAGCTCACCCCCTGGCTGTGATGGTTCTCCTTGAAGATCGTCACCGCCAGCAAGATGGTGGAGGCGATGCCGGAGCTGATGCCCGAGACCAGAAACAGCACCGGCAGTACCGGGTTGTTCAGGAGTGGATAGGTCTTGAGCGCCGAGAGCAGAAAGCCGGTGTAGGCCCCCAGCAGCACGGCGAGCAGCAACAACAGCGGCGCCAGCAGCCGCTCGATGCGGGCGAGCCAGCCAATCAGGCCATCCACGAAGGCGAACTTCTTGAACAGGTGCCCGCGCAGCCTCTCGATCTCGGTGCGAAATACCACCGCCAGCCAGGCGAACAGCACCGCCATATAGAGCTGGAACAGCATGACCCCCATCGACATCACGGAGTCGAACTGGTAGTGGAACATCAGCTTCCAGAAGGTCCAGGGGCGGGCCAGATGGAAGATAAGGATCAGCAGCCCCAATATCACGCTCGCTGGCGCCAGAATGGCGGTCGCCTTGATGATGCCGCTCTCGCTGCCTGCCCCCTTGCGGCGCAACAGCACCGAGAGGGTGGTGGCTCCGGCGGAGATGCCGAGCAGAAAGAGATAGATAGCGATGGGCCAGTCCCAGACAAGGGAAGGGAAGTGAAATGCATCATGCCACATGGTCCATTCCTCCTTCTGTGACTGCGGTAGATAGCGATCGGGCAAATCCCCACACGAGGGAAGGGAAGTGAAATTCCGCTTGTATGGTCATGACGTTATCTCCCCTTTGGGCACGCGGTACATCTTGGGCGAGGTGCCGAGCGCCTGCTTGTAGCGATAGGTTGTCTCCTTCACCAGCCGTTGGGCGATGGGGCTGTCCGGATCATCCAGATTGCCGAACACCAGCGCCTTGGTGGGGCAGGATTCCACGCAGGCCGGCTCCTTGCCCGCCGCCAGGTTGGTCTTGCGGCAAAAGTCGCATTTGTCCGCCACTCGGGTGACCGGGTTGATAAAGCGCACCTGATAGGGGCAGGCGGCGAGGCAATACATGCAGCCGACGCAGAGATCCGCGTCGACATCGACGATGCCATCCTCCTTGTGGATATGGGAGGCGCCGGTGGGGCAGACATGCACGCAGGGGGCGTTGTCGCAGTGCTGGCAGGACTTGCGAAAGAAGCGGTACTCGGCGTCTGGAAATTCACCGATGGGGCCTGAACGGATGATCTCGAGGCGCGAGACCCCTTCCGGCACTTTGTTGACCTCCCGGCAGGCGTCCATGCAGGCGGTGCAGCCGATGCAGGCCGTCTCGTCGTGGATCATGCCATAGCGGATCCCGTCGATGGTCTGGCTGTGGGCGAGGGGGGTAGCAAGGGAACGAGTCGGCCCCGTCATCATGATAAGGGCCCCCGCGCCCATGCCCGCCATAAAGTCACGGCGAGAGCAGCTCATGATGCCTCCTTGCCGGTAGCCGGTTTGGACTGCTCCTGCCGGTCCTTGCTGGCCTCATGTTGCTTGCTGTGGCAGTCGACGCAGAGCTTGATGCGGGATTTTTCCGGGATCGCCACCATGGGCTCCTTGACCGGATGCAACTGGTGGCAGCTGGTGCAGGTGAGCTTGGTGGCGTGCACATCGTGGGCCCAGAGCGCCTCGCGCAGTGGTTTGGGCTCGTGGCAGCTCATGCAGACCCCGTTCTGCTCGCTGATGGGATAAAGCTTGATGCTCTCTTTATCCTTCAGGCTGTGGCTGAAGCGCATCACATCCTTGACCCCTTCCCGATGCTGGGGGGAGGGCTGGCCGTGGCAGTTGGTGCAGGTGACAGGTGCCAGGTTGTTGGGATTGGTCGCCTGACCATGCTTGCCGTGCATCCCTTCGCTCTGCTCCTTGTGACAGTCGGTGCAGGCCTTGTCGGGATTGCGTAAAAATTCCACCTCATGTGTAGCTGGTACAGGGGCTGCTGCCGACTCGGCCGCCTGACCCTGCAGGCTGGTGAGCAGCATGGCTGCCATCAGCATCAGTCGTAAAAAATCCATCGTTAAATCACCCATAGGAAGCCTCCATCCGCTGCGGGCCTGGTCTAACTGGGCCCGCAGGCGCCGTTACTGTGCCAGCCGTCCGGCCGCTTTGGCCTCGGCATCCCAGGCGGGGACCGTGGTCTTGAGGAACTGGGCCTTGTCGCTGTTGAACTGCTTCATATCCATGCCAAGGGCCGCTTGCGCTTTCTCCTTGGTGGAGATGTCGGGGATGGCGATTTCGTGGCTGATCCCCTTGCTGGCCAACAGGCGCGCCAGCTTGGTGCGGGCGTCAGCGGCTTTATCCAGCGCGCTGCCAAGTACCTTGAGGGCCACTTCGGGGGCGTGCATCTGCACCCCGTGGGAGGCGATGGCGTAGTCCCAGCGCCACTGGGCGTGACGGATGTCCTGCAGAATATCCTTCATCTCTGCCTCTGTGGCGCCGGCATCCCAGGCCGCCTTGGCTTCAAAGTGGGCGTGTACCAGCTGCTTCTCGACCTTCAGCTTGGTTTCGATCACCGCCTCTTTGCGCTGCTTGACGATCCCTTGCAGCATCTCCTTGCTCTGGGTGTGGCAGGTGCGGCAGGTCTGCTCGAAACGATCGAAGGGGTTCCCCACCTTGTGATCGGTGTAGACCTTGCCTTGCTCGTTCTGCACCTTGGGCATGTGACAATCGACACAGGCGACGTTGTTCTGGCCGTGAATGCCGGCGCGCCAGGTTTCGTACTCGGGGTGCTGGGCTTTCAGCATGGGGGTTTTGGAGAGGGCATGAGTCCAGTCGGCAAAACCGATTTCATCGTAATAGGCCTCCATCTGCTCAACCGTGGTGCCCTTGTCCCAGGGGAATTTGACCGCCTTGGTGGGGCCGCTGAAGTAGTATTCCACGTGGCACTGGCCGCACACCTGGGACTGCTGATCAAAGCGTCCCTGATCCTTGAACGGCTTGCCGATGGCGGTCATGGCCCGATCGGCATAGGGACGGGAGAGGTGCAGGGCAGGTTTACCCTCCTTGAACTCCTTCGAGGCGGTGTCGTGGCAGTCGGCGCAGCCGATGGTGTTGACTACTTCCGGCCCACCCTTGGCCCACATCCCCTTGAAGTAGCCATCTTCACCCTTCTCGTCGATGACGCGGGCCACGTCCGGGCCTTTACAGCTCCAGCAGGCCATGGGCAGGGGGCCATCTTCGGCTGTTTTCGGGGCGCCGGTACGCAGGGTTTCGCGCACATCGGTCAGCGCATAGAAGTGGCCCCGCGGCTTGTTGTAATCCTTGGCGAAGGGGTAACCGCCCCACAGCACCACCATATTGGGATCTTCCGCCAGCGCGTCGGTGCGCTCCTTGCTTTCGCTGGTGGCTTGCCAGCTGGTGAACTGCTCGGCGTGATCCTTGGCGAACAGCTCGCTGCGCGCCTCTATCTTGCCATTGGTGGTTGCGTCATCAGCCAGTGCCCAGCCGCTGGTGCCAAGGCTGGTAGTCAGCAGCAGGGCGGCGAGGCCCAGTTTGATATGCCTGTGTTGTGAACCCACGTTTATCACTCCCAGATAAATGTTTTGGTCTCGTCTGACCCGTTCCATCTTGGTGTGGATCTTCCCCCCGTCCGGCGGGATGGGCAGACATTCGCTTGCGGGTGAATAAAACCGCGCAATATATGATTGCTCGAGGGTTACCCTAACAAATAGGTAAATTTAATGATGATTTATCGGAGGGAGAGTTGTGCCAGATCAATTGGTGCACAGGATTGATCGCTGAAATGAGATCTGGATTAAATTTTTATGGAAACTCAACTTCTTGTTAACTGCCGAGCATTCGATGGCAGGAGTTTGAACGGTACAGTTGCGTACTTGCACTTTTTGCTGCTGATCCTGATTGCTGCCGTATTGTTCACATATTCTGGCAATCTCTTATGCCAACAATTGACTAAATATGCAAATTTTCGGTGTTGTGGTGTGAGCTTTTGACCTTCGGATTATGATCCATTTATTGAAGCTGCAGTGGATTTATCGTCAAACGACAGAAATGGTTACATGGAGTCTGATAGACCTGTTAATAAAGGTGATGAAATTGGGTTCATCCAAATCTCTTTTTATTAAAAAGGGCCTGTTAGATGCACAATCTTGTAAGTTATGGCCATTTTATGGCAATCATTGTCGAAAATAGCGAAAAGACCCACTTAGTCTGGTGCGGTATGATTATTGAACAGACAAGTACCCTCTAGGTACTGATGTTGGTGGTTAAGGTTTTGCTGGAGGTTGTATGGCTGAGTTGCAAATTGAAAAGTCCACGGTGATCTCCCAACTGGAGGGCTCCGTGTTTGTCATCAGTGCAGATGGATCTGTCATACGAGCAAAAGTGGGGATGGCATTGCAGCCGGGGGATCGCCTGCAAGCTGCCCAAGGTGGCCACTTTCAACTAGCCGAGCCGGGCAGTGATC
The DNA here is from genome assembly GCF_040907825.1 of Aeromonas sp. s7(2024). NCBI lineage: Bacteria > Pseudomonadati > Pseudomonadota > Gammaproteobacteria > Aeromonadales > Aeromonadaceae > Aeromonas > Aeromonas sp. s7(2024). The sequence continues at coordinate 29,102 of NZ_JBFOCM010000014.1, read as the reverse complement.
CTGCTGGTGAGCAAGATATGGCCGCCAAACCTGAGCCCGCCACACCTGCTGCTGATGGACAACCGACCGATCCGGAACTGGCCTCATTGCAAGAGGCGATCCGTCAGGGTATTGACCCGACCGAATTGTTCCAGGAGACCGCCGCCGGTAACGCAGCCGCTGCGGGTAATATCGGTGGTGTAGCCGGTTCCAGCTCGGGTGGATTTGTAGTGGTCGATCGTACCAACGATGCCACCCTGGCCGAGGCCGGTTTTGATACCGACCATGCGGTGCAACCTGTCGGCGATGAGCTGCTGTTTTCCGAAGAGCGCGATTTCTTTGCCGCCATCACCATCACCGAACCCCAAACCAGCGACAACATTATCAACGCCGATGAAGCGGCTGGCGTCATCATTCGTGGTGTGGTGGATGATGTGGAGGTAGGCCAGCCAGTCACTGTGACCCTTATCGATCAGGCGGGAAATTCACTGACGGTGACGACAGTGGTGCTGCCCGGCCTGGTGTGGGAAGCCAATTTTGGCGATGTGACCGGCAAGCTGGTGGATGGCCCGTTGCAGATTGTGGCCAATACCCAGGATCAGGCTGGCAACAACGCCAGCGATACCGGACAGACTCTGCTCGATACCATCACCACCATTACCCTCGATCTCGCCGATGAGAGCGACACCGGCGCCAGCCAGACCGATGATCTGACCCGCGACAATACCCCGCTGCTGCAAGGGAAGGGGGAGCCCGGTGCCACCGTGACCCTGAGCCTTGGCGGTAGCGTGCTCACCGTCCTGACGGTGGATGCCGCCGGTAACTGGCAATATCAGCTGCCGCAGACCCTGGCCGATGGCCAGTACCAGTTTCAGGTCAATTCCGTGGATATTGCCGGCAACCGCGCCAGCGATACCCTCATTATCAATGTCGATACCCAGGCCTTTATCGATATCGATGATCTCGATTCCGCAGCCCTGTTTGGCAACAGCAGCGCCACCCTGAGCGGTTCCACCAGCAATGTGGAGGCGGGTCAGAGTGTCATCATCACACTAGTCGACAGCAATGGCCAGCCGCTGTTGACCACCTCGGCACAGGTCGGGGCCGATGGCCGCTGGCAGGTATCAGGTCTTGATCTCTCCGGTATCAATCAATCCTTTGAAGTGCGTGCCAGTGTCACCGATCTGGCGGGCAACAGCGCCAGCGATGGTGCACCGCTGATTGGTCAGAGCGAAACCCTGACGCTCTCCGAAGCCGGATTGGCCGGTGGCCCGATCACCGCGACCGGTAGTCTAAATACCGGTGCTGGCCAGGATGACAATCTGCAAGTCCAGTTCGCCGCTGATCAGAGTGCCTTGGAAGGGCTGGGGCTCGTCAGCCATGGCGCGCCCCTTGGCTACACCATCAACGGTCAGACCCTGACCGCCAGTGCTGGTGGGGCGACTGTCTTCACCCTGACCCTCAACAATGACGGAAGTTACCGCATCGTCTGGAGTCAAAGCCTGGATCACGGTCAGGACGTGTTGCGCCTGCCGTTTAACCTCGAATATCGAGACAGCGACGGCGATTTGGTGAAGGCGCCGCTGGTGATCAATCTGGTGGACAGCAATCCGCCCAACTTTGACGTTGATCTCCCGCCCATTACCCTGACCGAAGATGCCTTTATCAACGGTGCTGCCGTAGTGGGTGAGAGCCGCTTTGTAGTCAAACACGGTGTCGATCCTTTGTTGGTGGATTCGCTGGTGTTCAGTAATCAGAACAGTACCCTGACTACCCTCAACGGCTCGGGTCTTGCCAGCGATGGTCATCCGCTGACGTTTGAATTTGCCGATGATCGCACCTTGGTGGGTTACTACCTGGATGGCAGTGGCCAACGGGTGGAGGTGCTGCGCGCCGAATTGAATGCGCAGCAGCAGGGCAGCGATCTGGCTGGGCGGGTGGTGGTCACCCTCACCGGCCCGCTCGATCATCAGGGGAGCGATACGCTTTCCCTCGATTTGCAGGTGAGCGCCAACGAGATAGATGGGGACAGCACCAGCGCCAACCTGACCCTGACCGTCAATGATGGCAGTGATCCCGCATTGGGCATCGACAAGGGCGTCTCGCTGCAAGAGGGGGGCAACCAGAGCATCGATGGTCAGCTGCCGGTGACGGTGGGCAGCGATCGTCTGGTCTCCCTCAACTTTGAGGCGAGCCAACCGGCGCTGGCGGGGCTCACCAGCCAGGGCAAGGCGACGAGTTACGAGGTTCAGGATAACCAGCTGATCGTCAAGGATTGGCAGGGCAAGGCAATCCTCACCGTTACCATCGGACTGGATGGCAAATACAGCGTCTCCCTGACCGGGGTGTTTGACGAACCGGAAGCGACCAACAGCCTTAACATAGGCCTGAAGGTACAGGGCTCAGATTTTGACGGTGACAAGAGCAACCTCGGCACCCTCAATATCACCATTACCGATGGCGCCTTGCCGCAGGTTAATCCTGTCTCCCTCACGCTCACCGAAGATAGCAACTGGCAGCAGGGCCAGACCCTTAACGGCGATCTGACTATCACTGCGGGCAGCGATCCGCTGGCCAGCATCACTTTCGATGCCAATCAGCCGGGGCTGCAAGGGTTCACCTCGGGCAAGCAGGCCGTGACCATCACGGTGGCCGATCATCTTATCGAGGGGCGTACCCCAGATGGCAAGCTGGTGTTTGAGCTGACCCTCGGTAACGATGGCAAATACAGCTTTACCCTCCATCAACCGCTGGATCAGGGCAGTGCTGACAGCCTGCTCAAGGCGGGCTTTACCCTGCTCGACAGCGATGGTGACAAGGTCTCCTCTACCATTACCGTGGCGGTGGGTGATGGCGCCAACCCGACCATCTCCGCCGTGACTGGCTCCACCATCACCGAGATGGCGCAAGGGGAGACGGCTGCCGTCAGCACCATGAGTTTCGCGGTCGCGCACGGCAGCGATGCCCTTGATCCCGCATCTCTCGTTTTTGATATCGCCACCATCCAGAGCACCCTGACTGGGCTCACCAGCCATGGCAGCCCGATCAGTTTCTCCCTCGACGCCAACGGCCAGCTGGTTGGCACCACGGCAGATGGTCGCGAGATCCTGCGCGCCGAGCTGAGCCTGGTCGATAACAACGGTAACTGGAGCGTCACCGCCAAGGTTACTCTGAGCGGCGAGCTGGATCACAAGGGGAGTGAATCCCTCAACCTGCCGCTTGCCGTCACCCTGGCCGACAAGGATGGCGATCGCATCGGTACCACACTGCCGCTCACCATCGCGGATGGCAGGGCACCGAGCTTTATTCCGGGGGCCGGTGTGACCCTGGATGAGGGGGACCTTTCTGGCAGCAACAGCCTGAGTCAAACCGGTCACTTCGATGTGCAAGCCGGGTCGGATCGGGTGGTCGAGGTGGCGTTTGCCGATGGCAGCCAGCAACCGGCGCTCACTGCACTTGGCCAGCCCGTCAAATACGAGCTGGTTGATGGGGACTCCGCCATCCCCGGTAGCCAGCTCATCAAGGGTTATGTGATGGTGGATGGCCAGCGGGTCGAGGTGTTCGAGGTCAAGCTGATTGGCAGCCTCGATCAGGCGGGCAAGAACGGGTTTGACTATCAGGTCACCCTCTATCAGGGGCTTCATCAGGGCGGCAATGCCGTGACCGAACTGCCCATCAAGGTGATCGTCAACGATTACGACAAGGCGGGCGGTAACAACGACAGCACCAGCGGCACCCTCAATATCCAGATTGGGGAAGGGGAGAAACCAACCCTCACCCTGACTGGCGTCACCTTAAGCGAAGGGCGCTTCGATGGCGCCAACTCGGCCGTGGATGACCAGCAGACGAGCGGCAAGATCACCATCAAGGCAGACTCGGATCCGGTGACCGATGTACGACTGACCCTCTCCGGTCAGGTCATGGATGCCAGCGGCAAGCCCATCACCCATAACGGCGAAACCCTGACCTGGAAAGCGGTTGGCACCGATGGTCACACCTTCCAGGCGGTGACCAGTGGCGGTCTGGTTGTGATGACGGTCTCCATCCCCACCGTTCCTGCCACCATCGCCGCTCACACCAGCGCAGAGATCGGTTATCAGGTAACGGTGCATACCAACCTGGATCACGGGGCAGACAACAAGCTGGAACTGAATCTGCCGGTCGAAGTCACCGACAGCGACGGCAGCAAAAATCAGGGCACCGCCACTGTCACGGTGACTGATGGCATCAACCCGATCATATCCGCCATTGAACCGGTTCGGGTCGAGGAGTCTGATCTCGATGCAGTGAACGGTCAGCATCCGGGGACCACACCTGCAGAGAATGGAGAAACCGATAGTGGCAAGGTGACCATCACAGCCGGTTCGGATCGGGTTGCCTCCCTTGAGCTGGATGTGGCTGCATTCAATCAGGCCAATCACCTCACGTCGGGTGGCAAAGCGGTTACGCTGGCTGCACACAGCACCGGCTGGTATCTGGCTACTGCCGAGGGGGGCAAGCCCGTTTTCTGGGTCCACCTCGATGTTAACGGCAGTTACAGCGTCCATCTGGTAGGCCAGCTTGATCACGGTGCACAGGGCAAGGATGAGTTGACCATCGAAGTGCCGCTGTTTGTCACCGATCATGATGGCGACCGCAGCCCGAACGTCAGTGTGACCGTGACGGTACAGGATGACATGCCTATCGGCACTGTGCTGGCTCATACCCTGAGCGAGGGGAGCAGTACCGTGACCGGCGATCTGCTGCCTACCGCCAATGAAGGTGCGGATGGTGCCCGCATCGAGTCGATTACCATCAATGGCCAGACGTACGCCATCAATGGCTCTTTGATACAAGATGTGATGAGCCCCGATGGCAAGCAGGTGATGGGAACCCTGACCATCTCTGCCGATGGGTCCTACTCCTTCAATCCTGCGGCCGGTTTCAATCACGACGCAAGTCAGCTCAGTCAGGTGGTGACAGCCCATCTGGTCGATGGCGATGGCGATCGTGCAAACAGCACACTGACCCTCAATCTGCAGGATGAAGCGGTGCGCTTTACCGTTAGCGCAGCCATTGGTAACGAAGATCAGGGGGCGCAAGACCCGAGGCTGGGTATCCCTATCAACATGCAGCTCGATATTGGCGATTTCGATCGCGGTGAGCATGTGGATCAGTTGCGTATCCAGGCGCCTGCCAATGCCCATGGCACCTTCTATTACAACGGCGTTGCCCTCACCACCACGGCTGATGGCAAGTGGTTTATCGTGCCGCCAGCGGCCATGGTGACCAGTGATAATGTTCACTACACCACTCAGGGGGTGACCTTTGTGCCTTCAAGCAACTGGTCGAGCTGGAGCAATGGCGGTCAGCCGCTGCACTTCCAGGTGCAACTGCAGGTCGGTGTCACCGAAGGGGCAGCACCTGCGGCTGTAACGGGCGATCTGGCTGTGACAGTGCGCGGCGTGGCCGACAAGCCGATGTGGGACACAGCCAACACCACTCGCCACTATGATACCAATGAAGACAGCACGGGTATCAAGCTGGACGTCAAGGCGAGCCTGACTGACACCGACAGCTCCGAGACGTTGACCTATCAGATCAAGCTGGAAGCGGGCAAGGGAACCCTGATGCTCAACGGTGTCGAGCTCAAGCCAAATAACAGTGGCATCTACACCGTTTCGGCAGGCAACATCAACAAGGTGACTGTTGTTCCGGGCAAGGATTTCAGTGGTGACATCAAGCTGTCGGTGACGCCGATCAGCACCGAGAAGAACCCGATCGCTCAGGGTCAGGGTACGGCGCAGGGAGACAAAATTGATCTGGTGATCAATGTCAATCCGGTGGCAGATGACGCCAAGCTCACCGTGCGTGACATTCAGGGCAAGGAAGACACCCTGCTCGATCTGGGCAGCAAGATTGCCCTTGCTCATCTGGGTGACAAACTCGATGGCTCCGAGCAGATGTTTGTCCGCATCAGTGGTCTGCCTGACGGTGCAACCTTGTTGCTGGGTGGTTCCGCCGTTGCACAAAACATAGCCGGTTACTATGAGGTTCCTTTTGATCGGATTGGCGAACTCAAGCTGCAACCGCCGAAAAACAGCAACGTCGATTTCGATCTGACCATCAAGGGGGTGGTGAAAGACACGGCGACCTTGACCGATGCCAGTGGCCAGACCCATACCGTGGTGAACGAAAAGGAGACGGGCTCCCAGACCCTTCATGTGGATCTGGTGGGGGTGGTGGATCAGCCCCATTTCGAGCTTGGCAATACCGGCTGGGAGGCCGAAGGGACAGGCTATGCCACCACAGTGGGTGAGGATGGACGGGCACCGCTCAACTTTACCCTCACCTCGGGCGAGTGGGTCGATACCCCGAACGACACCTCCGAGAGCCTCAACGTGGTGCTGCAAGGGCTACCGGAAGGGGCCCGGGTCTTTGATGCCAGCGGCAAGGAGCTGACCCTCACCTTTGCCGGACTCGATGCCAGCGGCAAACCGACCTATCAGGTCAATGTCTCCGATTTTGGCAATCTGCTTATTCAGCCGCCCCACAACAGCACAGCGGATCTGCATCTTGTCGCCAAGGTGGTGGTCACCGAAAACGACGGCGACAGCAAGAGCTTCGAGGTGCCGCTGCATATCAAGGTGGAGCCGGAGATCGATGCGATCGACTACAGCAAGACCAGCCACGGCCTGGAAGATCAGTTTACCGTGCTGGACTGGCATCCGACCCTCACTGACGGCGCCGAGAAGGTCACGGCGCTGAGTCTCTCCGGGGTGGAAGATGGCTACCAGATCTGGCTGCGAGTCGGCAGTGTCGAGAGTCAGCTGACCGTGGTCAGTGGCAAGGTAACCCTGACTGCCGCCCAGCTCGACAGCCTGCTCAACGGGGGGCAACTGCTGGTGAAGGCGCCGGAGGATAGCGATCGGGATACCAATATCCAGAGCCATGTCACCGTGACCCAGCATGATGTGGATTCGGGCGCGGTGGCCGAGAAGGTGATCGATGGCAATCTGCATGTCGATATCCAGGCCGTGGTGGAGCCCGATGGCGTGCTGACCCAGAACGGTGGAGCTCTCGTGGGGCAGAGCGGTGCTGATATAGACCTGACTGGACGCTTCGTCTTTACCGACCTCGATCCCTCGAGCGTGGAGGAGATCGACTATCTGGTGATCAACCTGCCGGTGTTGAACGGTGGTGCAGGCGATCAGTTCGTGGTGGTTGGCGGTATCAACAACGGTAACGGCAGCTGGATCGTGCCGGCGGGCAACCTCGGCAGCTTCAAGCTGCATGCGCCGGACGGGTTTGTCGGCAAGGTCGAACCGATCCGCATCGATGCCATGGTGATCGACCGGGGCGATGATGGCGATGCCAGTGCCCATGTCAAAGTGAGCCTGGAAACCAGTGCCGAATTTGAAAACAAGCCAGTGACGCCCAAGACGCCGGCGGCGACTGTCGATATCGACGACAACGCGGTGCTGGTGGGCAAGGAGGATATCCGGGTTGATTTTGGTCAGCAGCTCAAAGGCGTGATCCATATCGGCGCGGCCGATCAGGCCAGCGACGAGGTGACCATTGTCCTCAAGGGGTTGCCGGCGGGCGTCACCATCAGCGGCGCCGAGTACAACATCTCGACCGGTGAGTACGTCATCAAGGTGCCGCCGTCACTGGCGGGCCTGGAAGGGTTGACCCTCGGCTTGCCGCAAGACTTTGCCGGCTCGCTCAATATCGAGGTGAAGGTGGTGAATACCGATACCGCCAGTGGCGACATCAAGGTCGACAGCAGCACGGTACGGGTCGACGTGGCCCCCGTGGTCGATGTGAATGGTGGTCGTGGCGAGCATCCGGAACTGACTCTGACCGTTCAGGACACCAACCATGACGGACAGCCGGACAATCTGGAAGACACCCACATTCACCTCGACTTGTCGGTCAAACTGGCCGATATCAGCCCCTCCATCGCGGGCGGCGGCCTCGAAACCGTTGAGCGGGTCACCGTCACGGTGGATGCGAAATATGGCTACTTCCTCGATGGCAGTGGCAAGCCGGTTAACACCCTGGTGGTCAACGATGTGGCAGCACTCAAGGATTTGGTGTTTGTGCCCAAAGAGCACTTCAGCGGTCAGGTACCGCTCGACATCAAGGTCGATATCGTCGATACCGCGCTGGTCGGCGGCCAACAGGTGACTGACAGCGGCAGCTGGAGCGGCCAGGTCGGCTTTGAGGTGAGACCGGTCAACGATCCGGCCCAGCTCTCGGTTCACAGCGTCACGGGGAGCGAAGATGGCACGGTCAACCTTGCCGGATTTGGCGCAACCCTTATCGACAATGATGGCTCGGAGCAGATCGTCGCGCTACAGATAAAAGGGGTACCGGATGGCTTCACCCTGTCGGCTCCGGCGGTCAACAATGGTGGCGGCGTCTGGCAGATCCCGGTGGGGACCGATTTCTCCAAGCTGACCCTGATCCCGCCAGCTGATTTCAGCGGCACCGTGGAGCTGTCGCTGAGCGCCTTTACCTTGGACAAGGGGCTCACCATTCCGCTCGAAACCAGTGGCAGCTTTACCGTCACCGTTAATCCGGTGGGGGATGCCCTTATCGCTGACATTCAGGGTCAGGCGAGCGGTACCGAAGGGGATGTGATCACGCTGGATCTGGGGCTGGAGACCCGGGATAACCAGCCAACCGGCGGCAGTGCGGGTAATGTGCATGAGAACAAGCCCGAGCAGGTGCGGGTCACCATCGAAGGGGTGCCTGATGGCGCCGAGATCCGCTTGCCAAATGGCGTGGCGGGGACGGTTGTTGATCTGGGTGGCGGTCGTTGGCAGGTCACTACCGAGGGCGGCAAGCTGGGTGCAGTCGAGCTGGTGACCAATGATGCCAACGGTGCACTGGATCTCAAGATCACCGCCCAGAGCCTCGACAACGGCGCCCTTGGCCCCGAGGTCAATGGCACCATCCATGTGGATGTAAGCCCGGTCAACGATGCGCCAATCAACGTATTGCCAACGACCCCTCAGGTCGCGCAGGAAGATCAGCCCTTCGTCATCCACGGTTTGCAGGTGAAAGATGTGGATGCGGGCAACAGCCCCATCAAGATCACCCTGTCGGTGGAACATGGCACCCTGACGCTGCCTGCTGGCAGCGGCGTGACGGTAGTCGGCAACGGCACCGGTTCGCTGGTGCTGACCGGCACGCTGGCCGATCTCAATGCCTTGCTCTCTGGTGGGGTCACCTATCAGGGCAACAGTGATTTCTACGGCAATGACGCCCTGACCATGGTCACCAACGATCAGGGGAACACGGGGAGTGGCGGGGCACTAAGCGATACCGATGTGCTGCCCATCGAGGTGCAGCCGGTCAACGATGCCCCGGTCAATCAGCTGCCTGGCAGCATGACGGTGAAGGAAGATGGCTCCCTGTCGCTCTCCGGCGTCAGCGTGAAGGATGTGGATGCAGGCAGTGCGCCTGTCTCCATGGTGCTGCGGGTGGAGCATGGTGTGCTGACCTTGCTGGGTGCAACCGGTGCCGTGATGGTGCAGGGGGCGGGTACCAGCGAGATCACTCTGGTGGGGTCGCTGGCTGATCTCAACCAGTTGCTGGCAAGCAACCTGCACTATGAACCGGCCAAAGATTTCTGGGGAGAGGATACCCTTACCGTCACTACCTCCGATCAGGGCAACACTGGTGCGGGTGGCCCGCTGAGCGACACCGATCAGGTGACCATCAATGTCACTCCCGAGCCGGATATGCCGGGTCTGACGGTGGATCAGCATGCGTTCCATGCCTTGCAGGGGGCCGTTATCCCCCTTGGCATCAACGCCAGCGTTGTCAATCCGGCCACCGGCGAGCTCTCCATCCGCATCAGCGGCCTGAATGGGGCGCAGGTGCAGGACGAGCATGGTCAGATCGTTGGTCATGCCGATGGCAATGGCGACTGGCTGATCCCGGCCGATCACTCGGTTCCGCTCTACTTCAGCGGTTTTGGCGACGGTGACCATGTGCTGGGGATCAGTGCCGAGTCGAGTGTCGGCGGCTCAACCGTCAGCACGCCCCTTGAGACCATTACGGTGCACGGCCAGAGTGGTCATGAGCTGGTCGGTTCCGATCAGGGGGATAGGCTGTTTGGTTCCTCCGGCGATGACCGTCTATTGGGGGGGCATGGCAACGACATCCTCACCGGCGGGGCTGGCAGCGATCTCTTCGTCTGGCAGCACGGGGATGAGGGGAGTCAGGGGCAGCCCGCCATCGATACCATCACCGACTTCCATCCGGAACAGGGGGACAAGATCGATCTGGCTGATATGCTGCAAGGGGTCACTGGCAATGGTGTCGATGATCTGCTCAAGCATCTCTCCGCCTCGGTGACCACGGGGAGCAATGGTCTGAGCGATGTGAATCTCTCGGTTTCCCCCGCGGGTGATGGCCAGATAACCCAACAGATCACCCTGAAGGATGTGGACCTGACCAGCTGGAATCTCACCAGCACCTCGTCCCACGATATCCTGCAGAGCATGCTGGAAGATCAACATAGCCTGATCATCCAGCACCCCTGATAGCGGGCGTGAAGCGTAAAAAAGAAGAGCCGGCAATTGCCGGCTCTTTGTTTATCTCTGCGTGGATTGTTTTTATGCGGCCGCAAGGGCCGGGGGGATTCAGGCCAGTGCCTGGGCCAGAAGGTGGATCGGATGTTCACAGCGGAAGCTGGTGCTCATCTCGATCTGCCATTTGCAGGTCTCGCAGTCGGTGATCACCAGATCGGGGGAGAGGCGGTTGATTTGATCAAACAGCCCCTCACCGATGGTCTGGCTGGTCTGGTAGTTCTCCGACTTGAAGCCGTAGGTGCCGGCGATGCCGCAGCACTGGGACTCCAGTACCGTCACCTTGACCCCGGGAATGGCGCGCAGCAATTCGAGGGTGTAGATGACGCCCCCCATCTTCTCCATGTGGCAGGGGGTGTGGTAGGCGATGTGCAGATTGAGCGGCTTCATCGCCGGTTTGTTGCCCTTGTAGAACTCGTTCCACAGGAAGCGGGTTACCAGCGAGATGCGATCTCGCACCTTGTGGTTGTCCTGCTCCAGCAGGTGGGGGTATTCATCGCGCAGGGTAAAGCCGCAGGTGGAGGAGGTAGCCAGCAGTGGCATCTCGTTGCCCAGCAGGGAGTTCTCCATCTGCTGGATATTAAAGGCCGCCTGTTGCTTGGCCTTGTCCATGAAGCCGTTGGCAATCAGCGGCACGCCGCAGCACTTCTCCCGCTCCAGCAGCTGGACGCCTATGTTCATGGCGTTGAGCACCTGCACCAACTCCTTGCCAAGCTGCGGGTGGTTGTAGTTGACATAGCAGCCGTGGAAGTAGGCGATCTGGCGCTTATAACTGGCCTGGGTCGCCTTCTGCTTTTTGTACCAGCCGCGGAAGGTGCCCTGGGAGTATTTGGGCAGATCGCGGTGGGATGAGACCCCCAGCGCCTTGTCCAGCACCATTTTCATTGGCTTGAGGCCGGTGGTGAAGTTGACCACCGGGGCCATCAGGGTAGACATGCTGCCCATCAGATCGGTGTGGGAGAGGACGAACTCGCGGATCCCCGGTTTGAAACCGCTGTACTGATGCTTGGCCTTGGCGATGATGTCACCGATGCGCACCCCGCTCGGGCAGGCTACTTCGCAACGCTTGCAGTTGGTGCAGTGCTTGAGGGCGCTATCGAACAGCTCGGGGCTCTTGATCCGCAGCCGCTCGCCATCCGGGCCCGCCTGTTTCGGGCCGGGGTAGGCGGGGTTGGCCTTGGCCACGGGGCAGTAGGCGGTACAGACGGTGCATTTGATGCACTGATCGAAAGTTTGGTTGGCGTGATCCAGTAGCATGTCAGTTCTCCTCCCGGCGATGATGAAGACACGGGATATGGGACGTAGTAATCATTGGGCCGCGCCCAGAATATGGCCGGCAGCCTGCCAGCCGGTGGCAACTGCAACGCCGGAGCCTGAGCCCTCTTTAATGGGATCGTAATGGGCCAAGACACTGCCCGCGCCATAGAGGTTGGTGAGCGGCTTGCCGCCGCGCATCACCCGCAGCTTGTCGTCAGTCTTGACCCCGAAGCCCATGAAGGGGTGGTGGTCGAACAGGCGACGACCGGCCCAGGCATCGCGCTCTTCCAGACTCAACACATCGGCATCGAAAATGGGCTCGCGAATGCCGCGCAGACGGGACTCCAGTCCGCGGCTGAAGAAGCTGCCGGAGGCAAGCACGAAGTTGTCCGCCTCAAACAGCTGATCATCGCCATTCTGGGTATGTACGCCGACCACCCGGTCACCTTCGTAACGGGCTCCCAGCACCCGCTCGCTGGTGAGGAAGGTGCCACCAAGGGCCATAAAGCGGCGCTTGAGCGCCTCCTGCATTCTCATTCCGATCAGAGACGGCGGCATGGTGGCCACCTCCTTGATGGTGCAGCCGGTACGCTGTTCCAGCTCCGCCAGACGCGGGCCAACCAGCCCGAGCGACAGGCAGGCAGGCAGCACGATATGACGGCAGCCGGGTACGCCGCTCTCCTGCACCATGCGGCTGATCTCGCGGGCCAGATCGGCCACCAGATGATGCTTGTCACACAGGCGCGCGATGTCGGCTGAGCGAAACTCGTGGGGATTGCGGCTGAATTCCGCCAGCTGGGGCAGGCGGATTTCGCCGGTCAGAATGCGGCAGTGGGCAAAGCGCGGATGGGTCGCCAGATTGGCGGCCGCCAGTGCCGGATGAAAGTCGCGAAAGCCTTCGAGGGTGGCCAGCAGCAGCACGTCCGGGATCGGCGCATCGGTGACGCAGGCACAGGTATCGGGGGAGAGCCAGGTGCGCTTGAGGGTACCGATGGGAGTCAGGCGCTGGTGATTGGTGTCGTGGCGCACCAGCGGCAATCCCTGCTCGGCGCAGTGGCGCTGCAGATCGGCCAGGCTCGCTTCGATATTTTGCATTCCTACTTTGCTGTAGGGGTGATCCGGATGGGCAGCCATAAAGGCGGGCAGGGCGGCGCGGGGATCTCCCTCGCTTTCGAGCAGATCGACCGAGCCGGAGGAGAAGTGCAGGGCACTCTGGCCGGAGGCCATCAGCAGGGTCTTCTGGCCTGCCTCCACCAGCCGCAGGGCAGCCGAGAGTCCCGCCATGCCACCGCCGATAACGATATTGTCAAACTTCATGGCGGCTCTCCTTGTGAGTGGTCTCGCTGGTTGAGCCGCGTGGGGTATCGGCAACCAGCTGCGGCGCCGTCCATTCCCCCAGGCCAAACAGCCCTTCGTAGATCCAGTAGGTAAACTCGGCCTCGCGCAGGGCATCGCCCCAGAGGACGGGGCGGGTTCCCTTGTAACGCTCCTCGAGGAACTGGCGCAGCATGACGCAGGCCTGACGGCCGTCAGCCTTGCCATACTCCTGCATCAGGCCGGCGGCGCGGTAGGCACACAGCTCGCCCTGACAGGGCCCCATTCCCAGACGGGTGCGGCGGCGCAGGTCGATGAGGTTGTCCACATCCAGCTCGCGCAGGGCGTATTCGATTTCGCCAGCGGTGACCATTTCGCACTCGCAGATCAGGGCGTTGGCCTTGGGATTGTCACGGAAGAAGGCGATGACCCGCTCGCCGTGGCGGTACTGGGCTGAGCCTTCGACCGGCACCGAGAGACCGGGGGCGGAGACCTTTTCCGGATCCCGCGAGCCGGGCAGGCTCAGCTCGGCGGTCTGGCAGGGCTTGCTGTTGCCGAGTTTCTTGGCCAGCAGATCGGTGGCCCACTCCGCCATCAGGCGGTAGGTCATCAGCTTGCCACCGGTGATGGTGTTGAACCCCTTGAGACCATCGCGCTCGGCGTGATCCAGTAGCACGATACCGCGGCTGATGTTGCGGCCGGTGTCGTCACCGTCCACCGCCACCAGCGGGCGTACCCCGGCGTAGGCGCGCAGCAGACGGGTGCGGGCCATGATGGGAGCGAGCTTGATCCCCTCGCGCAACAGCACCTCCACCTCTTCGGGCTCGACGGTGAGCTGGTCAATCTTGTTGTAATCGATGCGACTGGAGGTGGTACCGATGAGGGAGATGGTATCGCCCGGCACCAGAATGTCCGCATCCGCCGGTTTGCGGGCGCGGTTGAGCACCAGCTGGTTGATGCGGTAATCCATGATGAGCAGGGAGCCCTTGGCCGGGAACATGCGGATGCCGAGATCGGCGTATTCGCAAATTTGCTGGCCCCAGATGCCGGCGGCGTTGATCACCTCCTGACACTCCACCTCGAACGCTTCGCCGGTGCGGGTATTGATCGCCTTGACCCCGTGTACCCGATCCTGCGTGCGGAGCAGCCCCAGCACCTTGCTGTGGGTGAAGATGCGCGCGCCGTGCTCTTTGGCGTCCAGCACGTTGGCAGCGGCGAGGCGGAACGGGTCGACCGTACCGTCCGGTACATGGATGGCGCCGATCATCGCCGGGTTGGCGTTGGGCTCCATGCGCAGGGCTTCACCTGGATCGAGCTGGCGGGTTTCGATACCGGCCAGGGCGCAGGCATCCATAAAGGTGGTTTGGAAATTGATGTCATCTTCCGGCAGGGTGAGGAAGAGGCCGCCCGTGTCTTCGACACAGTGGCTGGCAATCCGCTTGAGGATGCGGTTTTCCTGGATGCATTCGCGGGCGGACTCCTGATCCGTCACCGCGTAGCGGGCACCGGAGTGGAGCAGGCCGTGGTTGCGGCCGGTGGTGCCGGCGGCGATATCATCGCGCTCGAGCAGGATGCAGTCGATGCCGCGCAGTGCGCAATCGCGCATGATGCCGGCCCCTGTGGCACCGCCGCCTATGATGACGACTTGTGTAGTTATTCTTTTCATTGTTGCCCGTCTCATCTCTTCCAGATAAGGCCAGTGTGGCCTACTTCTGAGTGGAAATGTTTGATATGGGCCAAATTTGCGTTCGCAAACGCTCATTTTCTCGCGCGTTAATGAGCATTATGTGACATTTGTCACGCTTGTTATCGCATCGGTTTGTGGGCTGGTGGCGAATAACAGGCACAAAAAAGGGGCATCGGATGCCCCTTGTCACTGTTTGACGAGTTTGGTGGGTGTGTGATGCGTCAGCCGCAGCACTTCTTGTGCTTTTTGCCGCTGCCACATGGGCAGGGATCGTTGCGTCCTGCCTTGAGGGGCGCCGGATCCTGCTCTCCCTCGGTGTAGACCCAGCGCCCCTGATAACGCACGAAGCGAGAACGCTCATGGAGGCAGTGACGCTCATCCCCGTCCAGAAACCAGGCTTTGAACTCCACCATCCCGGTTTCATCCTCCGGGCCGCCCTGGCTGGCGATGATCTCGAGACCATCCCAGCGGGTGTCGATGCGTGAAAGCTCTTCGGCGGTGAGACCGCCAAGGTGGGCCGGGTGCCAGCTATGGACCAGATACTCCCCCAGACCGATCACAAAAGCACTGTAACGAGAGCGCATCAGCTGCTCCGGGGTGTCAGCCACTGCGCCACTGTGACGTGAGCCACAGCACAATTCGAGAGAAAGGGTTGAGCCGCAAGGACAAAGATTCATGATTTTCACGTTCTGGCCGATTTGTTTAAGGGAATTGTAACGAAAGCTGGGCTCGCCCTGCCAGCACCTATACTGATGAGTAAGCAAGGAATTCCAATAAAAACAGCTGCAAGGATGTGAAAGATGACGCTAAAGCAGAAAATCCTGTTACTGGGTGCAGTCCCCGTACTGTTGATGGCCCTGGTGGTTAATCTCAGTAACTACATGGTCTCCAAGAGTGATCTGGAGTCTGATCTGGTGGTGGCGAGGGAAAATGCCATCAAGGAGCGTAAAGCGCTGCTCAGCAGTTACATCATGATGGCCAAAACCGCCGTCGATGCCGTGTATTCCCTGCCGGATTCTCCGGAAAATCGTCAAAAGGTCAAAGAGTTGCTCAGGCCGCTGCGTTACAGCAGTGACGGCTACTTCTTTGTCTATGACTTCGAGGGCAACACCATACTGCTGCCGGTGCGTACCGAGCTGGAGGGGAAAAACCGCTGGAACGACAAGGATGCCAAGGGCAAATTGCTGATCCAGGAGATCCTTAAATCGGCCCGTCAGGGGGATGGTTTTACCGAATACTGGACGGCCAAGCCCTCCATCGGTCGCGATGCTCCCAAACTGGCCTTTACTCTGGTGCTGGACAAATACCAGTGGGCCATTGGTACCGGTTTTTATATCGATGATATCGACAACGAGCTGGCGGCCTTGCGGGCAGAGCGCGAGAGCAACATGCATGCCTCGTTGCAGAGCAGTGTGCTGGTGATCCTGCTGATCCTCGGAATCACCCTGGCGGCGACCGTCATTGTGGGCAACCGGGTCACCAAGCCGCTGGCGGATGCGGTGCTGGCATTGAACGATATCGCCAACGGCGACGGGGATCTGACCCAGCGGCTCAAGGTGCAGAGTCAGGACGAGATTGGCCAGCTGGCCAGCGCTTTCAACCGCTTTGTCGAGCGGATCCAGTCGGTGGTGAGTCAGGTGGGCGAGACTAGCAACCACCTCTTCAGCGCGGTCGACAAGTTGCACCATCTGAGCGAGCACTATGACCATCAGATGCAGGGCCACAGCCGCGAGACCGATCAGGTGGTCACTGCGGTGACCGAGATGAGCTCCACCGCTCAGGAGGTGGCGGCCAGTGCCTCCAATGCCGCGACAGCAACCAGCGATGCGGCCCGTGAGTCGGACGCCGCCCGGGGTGTGGTGAGCGGGGCCATCAACAGTATCAACCGGCTGGTGGGGGAGGTACATACCGCCTCCGGCGTTATCGAACAGCTGGCGCAAGAGACCGCCAAGATCGGCTCGGTGGTGGAGGTCATTCGCGGCATTGCCGAACAGACCAACCTGCTGGCGCTGAACGCCGCCATTGAGGCGGCCCGCGCCGGTGAGCAGGGACGCGGCTTTGCGGTGGTGGCGGACGAAGTGCGTTCGCTGGCCGGTCGTACCCAACAGAGCACCAAGGAGATCAACGAGATGCTGCAACGTCTGCAGGGCGGGGTGAAGCAGGCGGTGGAGGTGATGCAGGCGAGCGAGGATCGCAGCCAGGAGACGGTGCAGGAGGCGAGCCATATCGCCAGCTCCCTCGACAGCATGGTGATGGCGGTCAGTACCATCAACGACATGAACATCCAGATCGCCACCGCCGCCGAGGAGCAACACGCGGTCTCCGAGGAGATCAACAAGAACCTGGTGGCCATTCAGCAGATTGTCAGCGAGCTGACCAGCGCGGCGGTGGAATCCAACAGTACCACCCGCGATCTGGCCAATACCGGTGACAAATTGCGCAAACTGGTCTCGCAATTCCGTTATTGATCTTGCACTGGTCCGTGACGGCAACCACAAGATGCGGCCTGACCCCCGGTTCAGGCCGCACTTTATTTGGGGATTGACCAATAATGTGTGAAAATTGCCAGCCTCTTTTTTTCAGCCTTTGCCCCATACCCTATGAATGAGATCGTGAAAGGTAGTATCGATTTGATCCGGCAGCTCAACTACGGCCTGGTCTATGCCAGCCTGGAAGAGCACAAGGAGCTGTCGCGCACCGATCTCTCCCGCCTGACCGGTCTCTCGCCAGCTAGTATCACCAAGATCACCCGGGAACTGCTCGATGGGGGGCTGGTGGTTACCTGTGGTGAAAGTTCGGTGGGGCGCGGCCGTCGTCAGACCTTGCTGCGCATTAACGAGCGCCGCTTCCAGTTTCTCTCCATGCGTCTTGGCCGTGGCTACGTGGATATGGCGCTGTTTGACTTCTCCGGTCGCTCGCTGGCTCGCCAGCGCCACCTCTTTACCGAGGAGGAGCGCGCCGATCTGCTGGGCAGTCTGGTGCATGCCATCAAGGTGTTTTTGCCGAGAAAGTCCCTCAGTCTGGCCTGTATCGCCCTCTGTCTGCCAGGTCAGGTAGAGCGCCACTCCGGCATGGTCAAGCACTTCCCCTTCTACGATCTGCGCAACTGGCCCCTTGGCCCGACTCTGCAACAGGCGTTCTCGGTACCTGTGCTGGTGAGCGGTGACGTGCGCACCTGGATCCAGGCTGAGCGGGAGTGGGGGGCCGCCAAAAATTGTGCCGATGCGGTGCTGGTGTTTGTCCACAACGACATCGGGGTCGGCATGGTGGTCAATGGCCAGCTCATCGAGAGTGAAAATGCGCTGCTCGGGGATCTCAGCCATCTGCAGCTCGAGCCCTATGGGCAGCGCTGCTACTGCGGTGGCTTTGGCTGCGCCTGCACCCTGGTGACCAATCAGGCGCTGGAGGCGCAATACCGGGATCTGCGCGAGCGGATGCAGGAGCACGACTTGCCAGAGAGCGTCACCATCCGCGAGCTGTGCGAGCTGGCGCTGGCAGGCAACAGCCTCTGTCAGGATATTCTCCATCAGGCGGCGGGTCGCCTCTCCAAGGTGCTCTCCAATCTCATCTGCCTGCTCAACCCGGGCAAGCTGCTGCTGGGAGGGGAAATCACCCGTGCCGATCGGCTGCTGTTCCCCATGCTGCACCAGTCGCTGGCCAGCCAGTTGCCAGCCGAATATCTGGTGCGGCTGCAGATTGAATCCACCCACTTCTACGAAGATCCCACCAAGCCCACTTCGGTGCAGGTTCACAAGGCACTGCGCGATGGCAGCCTGTTGCTGGAGCTGCTGCGCAGCTGTCAGGAGTCGTAAGGCAAGAGGGGTTGGCACTGCGTTTGGCGAAAGGGGCAGGGATTGCTGTTCCGCCAGCGCGTAACTCGGTACAATCTTGCGCTTTTCCGGCAGCCCCCTGTTATCGCTCCCTGTGGCGCCATGACATGTTGGCATCGCTGCCGTTCCTGTTTTGACTCCAGTTGTGAACCTAGATGAAGCCTGTTCCTGATCACGCCGTCAACCGCCTGCGGGCCTGGCGCAAGAGTATCTCTACCCGACCGTTTCTTGCCCGTGGCGGCACCCTGGCCCGCTGTCCGGCCTGTCAGCTGCGCGAGGATTGGTGTGCCTGCGAGTGGCGCCCCGAGCTCAAAGCGGAGGCGGGCTTTTGCCTGCTGATGTATGACAGCGAGCCGATGAAGCCCTCCAACACCGGTCGCCTGATCGCCGATGTGTTGCCGGATTCCACCTGGGCGTTTCTCTGGTCACGTACCCAGCCCCATCCAGAGTTGCTGGCCCTGCTGGCCGATCCCGCCTGGCAGCCCTATGTGGTCTTTCCCGCTTGCGAGAAGGAGCCTGCCCGCCTGACCGGCGAGGTGACGCTGGCACCGGGTAAAAAACCGCTATTTATCCTGCTCGACGGCACCTGGCCGGAGGCGCGCAAGATGTTCAACAAGAGCCCCTACCTGGACGGTTTTCCGGTGCTGGCCATCAAACCGGATGCGCTCTCCACTTACGGCATGCGGGTCGCCAACAGCGAGGAGCACCTCTGCACCGCCGAAGTGGCGGCCTGCGTGCTGGAAGTGGCGGGGGAGCTCAAGGCGGGGCAGGCACTGCAGCACTGGTTCAACTTGTTCAGCAGCCGCTACATGGCCGGTCGGGTCAGCCGTTTCCCCGGTGCCGATGAGGATCATCTCTGTGAGGCGCTGGCGGCGATCAAGGAAGCGAACGTCACTTCACCGGCTTGCTAACGGAGCCCTCTGAGGGGGCAGGGCCTGACAGCTCAAATCAATGAAAATCAGGAATCAATTGGCTGCCACTGTTTCGTTAGATTCATGGTCAGTGGCCCGCTAGGATAGCGAACAGCCTGTGCCCCCCGCACAACGTCGTTTTGGTGTTCTCCGGTTGCCTGACCCCTTCGGGCAACCCACTCTCGTGAGGTCTATGGATGGAATTGGAACTGGTTACCCTGTTTGCCCTGTTCGGTGTGGCGCTCATCGCCGGCTTTATCGATGCCATCGCTGGCGGCGGCGGTCTGCTGACGGTACCTGCTCTGCTGGCCACCGGCATGCCCCCCGCGCTGGTGCTTGGCACCAACAAGCTGCAGAGCAGTTTTGGCTCCTTCTCCGCCACCTGGTTCTATGCCCGCAAGGGGCTGCTGGAGTGGGCCATGATCTGGCCTGCGGTGATCTGCACTTTTATCGGTGCGGCTATCGGCACGCTGGCGGTGCAGACCATAGACGCCGCCATTCTCGAGCGCCTGCTCCCTTTCCTGCTGATGGCCTTTGCCTGCTACTTCTACTTCTCGCCGCGGGTAAGCGATGCCGAGAGCTCCCGCCGTCTGACTCCCATGCTGTTTGCGCTGCTGGTGGGGGGCGGTGTCGGCTTTTATGACGGCTTCTTCGGGCCGGGCACAGGTTCGTTTTTTGCCATCGGTTTCGTGGCGCTGGCGGGCTTTGGCATGGCGCGCGCCACCGCCCATACCAAGCTGCTCAACTTCACCTCGAATATCGCCTCCCTGCTGTTCTTTGCGCTAGGTGGCAAGGTGGTGTGGAGTGTTGGTTTTTGCATGGCGCTGGGGCAGTTTATCGGCGCCCGTTTTGGCTCCAAAATGGTGCTGAAAAAAGGGGTGAAGCTGATCAAGCCGCTGCTGGTGACCGTCTCCTTGCTGATGTCTGCCAAGCTGGTGTGGAGCCAGTATCCGGAGCTGTTTGCCTGGATCTGATGTGCGCCTTGCTTGCCGCATCGCAAGTGTTAACGGGGCCCTTGGGCCCCGTTGTCATATCTGGTGTTTTACACGGCTAGTGCGGCGTGTCGCTGCAGTGGCGAAAGTGTTGGTGCAGGGCGCTCACCAGCCTGGCGATCCGCTCTCGCTTTAGGCTGTTTGGCCGGTAGACCAGATGTAGGGGGCGGCCCAGTCCGGGCAGTGGGCGCGCCATCTCCCCCTGTTCGCCCACCAGCCCCAGCAGGCCAGCGGGGAGCAGCACAGGGCCAATACCTGCCTTGGCGAGTTCGATGAGCGCCAGATAGGAGTCGAGCTCCATGGCGGGCTCCAGCCCCAAATCTGCCAGCGGTTCGCGCAGGTAGCGGTTGGAGGGGTTCTCCAGATCCATGGTGAGGATCTTGCGCCTGCTTTCTGCGCTGGCTGGCGGCAGGCTCTGCTGCGCCTCGCCCACCAGATAGAAGGGCTCTTCCAGTAGCAGGTCTGCGTCGAGGCCATGGCCGGGCGGGAGCCGACCGGCGCAGATGCCGAGCAGGGCATCACCGCTGCGCACCCGCGCCAGAATGACCGGCGTGTGGTGGGTGGAGAGGGCAAGGTGGGGATCGCGCTCCAGATAGTCGCGCATAAAGTGGGCGAGATAACCCGCCAGCAGGGTTTCGGAGCTGGCGATGGGGAGGGGGCTCTGATCCGCCAGATCCTGACTATCGGCAAGCACCCCCTTCATTTCGGCCAGACTCGGGGCCACTCGTTCCAGCAGCTCCTTTGCCTGCGGGGTGAGGCGGATCTGGCGCCCCTCCGGCTCGATCAACTTCTTGCCAAGGCGTTGCTCCAGCTGGGCAATCCGCTTGCTCACCGCCGACTGGCTGATATAGAGGCGACTGGCCACCTTGGCCATGGTTCCTTCACTTGCCAGCAGGCTCAGCGTCTCCAGCCCTTCCAGTAACATCTAGCCCCCTTGTTTATCGCCATCAGGATCGTCACAGATTGAGCGCTACCTTAGGGGCTGACTGGCTCAGGAGCAAGGGGCGTTTGCTGCCTTGGCCGGTCGAATGAGCAATTCGTTCAAGGGCGGCGCGAAGATCACCAGATTGCCGATGAGGCTGATCACCACTCCGGCCACCGAGACCGGCTGCCAGACAAAGCCTTCATAAAAGGTGGAGAGGGTAAGCGCCACCAACGGAAAGAGCACGGTGGCGTAGGAGGCCTTGCTGGCACCGATGCGCCCCACCAGCGTCAGATAGGCGGTAAAAGCGATCACCGAGCCAAACAGGGCGAGGTAGACCATGGCCGCCAGATAGTGGCCATCGGTCGGCACCACCAGTTGCTGCCCGAGCAATGTGACCCAGCCCAGCAACAGCACCACGCCGTAAACCATGCCCCAGGGCACCAGTTGCAGTACGTGGTAGCCGTGGCGCTGGCCCCGTGCCGAGACCAGATTGCCCAACGAAAAGCAGAGGGTGCCGCCGCAGGCGAGCAGCAGCCCTTTCCAGCCGTTTGCACCCAATTGCGCATCCGCCAGCACCGGCCAGAACAGTAACAGGGTGCCAAAGAGTCCCAGCAAGGAGCCTTGCAACCAGCGCAGGGTGGGGCGCTTGCTCTCGAACAGCCAGAGGTTGAGGCCGTTGAAGATGCTGGCACTGGCAAAGATCACTGCCGACATGCCGCTCGGGATATAGCGTGTGGCGTGGTAGAAGCAGAGAAAGTTGGTGGAAAAGAGTAGGGCACCGAGCAGCGCCGCATAGCGCTGGCCATGCCACGGCAGGCGCGGAAAGCGGCCGCTGGCGGTGAGCAGGGCAAACAGTGCCACCGCTGCCAGCAAAAAGCGGTAGAGCACCGACACCTCGATGGGGATGGGGCCAAGTTGCCAGGCGATGGCAATCCAGGTGCTGCCCCAGATAAGCACGGTGGCAAGATAGAGCATCAGGTTCATCACAGTTCCGGTGAGTCAGGGAGAGATGACCCACTATGGGGCTAGCCCTGATGGCTGGATTGCACCATCTTGCGGTTTTTCATCTCCCTGCGCTGTCATCTGCGGGCGCGGTCGGTAAGATGGATGGCAGCGGCATAAGCAGCGACATAACATGTACATCGGAACAGGCGGCAGGGGCGAATGAAAACAGCAGGGGTATTTGATGCACTGGTCAGCACCGGCGCCCGGCTGGAGGACGCCTGCTGGCTCGAACCCGGGCTTGGCGTCGCCAGTTGGCGCAACTGCTATGACCAGACCCGCTATCACAAGCCGGGCCACCACACCCTGAGCGTCTATCTGCAAGGAGGCGAGCAGACCGAGCGACTCGATGGGCCGGGTGGGCACGGTGGCACCGGCAAGGTGTGCATCATGCCGGATCACCATAGATCCGAGTGGCTGGTGCGCGAAGAGTTTCACTTCTTTCATCTCTACTTCACCCCGGCTCACCTCACCCGTATCGCCGAGGAGGCGTGTGACAAGGAGGGGCGCCACCTGCAACTGGTGGACAAGACCTTTATCGACGATCCGCAGGCGGCCGGACTGGTGCAGCGCCAGTTGATGCAACTGCAGTGGCAGCACGGGGTCGATCGGCTGGCACTTTCCCACGGCGCCTGGATGTTGATCCTCCACGCCTATCGCCACCACACCGAGGAGGCTCCCGGTCTGCCGCCTCTGCGCGGCGGGCTGGCGCCCGTGGTGATCAAGCGGGTGCAGGAGTATCTGCAGGCCCATCTGGCTGATTCGGTCACGCTGGCAGAGCTGGCCCAGCAGGCGGGGCTGAGCGAGTATCACTTTGCCCGTATGTTCGGCCAGAGTCTCGGCTGCCCGCCCCATCGTTATCTGCTTGGGCTGCGGCTCAAACGGGCCAAGCAGCTGTTGGCTGGCCCCGAGCCGCTGGCCAGCATCGCCAGTCAGTGTGGCTTTTCTTCCCAGGCACATTTCGGTAATCGTTTTCGCGAGGCGTTTGGTTTGACGCCGGGGCAGTGGCGGGCGCAATTGTCATCTTCTCGTCACAGATAACCCTGAGACTTTGGGCAAAAGAGGTGTACTCTCTACAACTTATCCATTGAAAGGAATGCCCATTGAATTATCGCAAACGTCAAATCCGTACCCGTCATCTCTGGTTCAGCCACTGGAATGCCCCGCAAGATCGCACCGCTGTCGTTACCCCTCCCGAACCTGCAGTGCCTCACAGTTCACGTTGAAAAAGCCCCGCCTGCGATAGGATTTTTCCGGTAACTTTGCCACTATTGCCCCATCACAATGATGTGGACATGGCTGGATGTTTCTGGAACGTATTGAAGTCAAAGGTTTTCGCGGTATAAATCGCCTGTCGCTCGGGCTGGATCAGACCACAGTGCTGATCGGCGAGAATACCTGGGGTAAATCGAGCCTGCTGCGCGCCCTCTGGTGTCTGCTGGGGCAGGATGCCGAGCCCTATCAGTTCACCGCCGAGGATTTTCACCAACCGGAAGATCCCGAATTGGCCCCGGCGCGCCACTTGCAACTGGTGCTCACCTTCAGTGAGCACAGACCCCAGATGTGTCAGCACTCCCGTCGGCTGGCCCGTCTTTGCCCCTCCTGGGTGCTGCACAAGGACAAATTCCACCGCATTCACTATCGCGCCAGCGCCGAGCTGCAGGCGGATGGCTCTGTGCTCACCATTCACGACTTTCTCGACGGGGTAGGCAAGAGCCTGCCCATCACCAACACCCACGAGCTGGTCTGCATGCTCATCACCATGAACCCGGTGTTCCGGCTGCGGGACGCTCGTACCGCTCGCAACGGGGTGGAGACATTGCAGTGGGGTGATCTCTCCGAGCATCGCCTGAGCGAACTGGCGGACAAGCTGATCGACGAACCCCAGCGGATCGGCGAGCCGGAGCTCAAAGAGGCGTTGCAGGCGGTGCGCCAGCTGATGGATCACTACTTCAACGCCCTGGCCCCCATCAAGAACAAGCCGCGCAGTCAGCGCGACATCATCAATCGCCCCATGACATTGCGCAATCCTGGCAACCTGCATACTCTGCTGCGCCGCGCCGATAACCGTGCGCTGCAGCTGGCGATGGCGGGGATGGCGGCTACCTTGTTGCAGGCGCGGGGCAACCGCGAGCTGGAGGAGGGGGCCCGTCCCATCATGATACTGGAGGACCCGGAGAGCCGGCTGCACCCGACCATGCTGGCGCTGGCGTGGGGGCTGCTGGAACAACTGCCGGGCCAGAAGCTGCTCACCACCAACTCGGGGGACTTGCTCTCTTCCCTGCCGCTCAATCAGGTGCGGCGGCTGGTGCGCCGTCAGCAGGATATCCTCTGTCACCAGCTGGGGGGCGAGCGTTACAGCAGCGACGATCTGCGCAAGATCGCCTTCCACGTGCGGATCAACCGCCCCATGTCGCTGTTTGCCCGTTGCTGGCTGCTGGTGGAGGGGGAGACCGAGATCTGGCTGCTCTCCGAGCTGGCCCAGATCTGCGGTTACAGTTTGCGGGCCGAAGGGGTGCGGATCATCGAGTTTGCCCAGTGCGGCCAGTCGCCGCTCATCAAGGTGGCGCGGGACTTTGGCATCGAGTGGCACTTGCTGACCGATGGCGATGAGGCGGGGCTCAAGTATGCCACCTCTGCCCGGGGCCAGCTCAAGGGAGAGCGGGAGCGGGACCGACTGACCCAGCTCCCTGCCGCAGACATCGAGCACTACCTCTATCACAACGGTTTTGAAGCTGTGTTTCGTCGCGAGGCCGGGGTGGGTGGGCGCGCCATGTGGAGCGCCAGTCACATCATCAACAAGGCGATCCATCACCGCAGCAAGCCGGGAATGGCGCTGGCGGTGGTGGAAGAGGCTGAGCGGCTCGGCGCCGAGCATATTCCGCCGGTGATCCGCCAGATGTTTGCCCGGGTGGTGGCGCTGGCCCGCGGTCAGGGCTAACGCCAGCGCTGCATCCCGTCACTATGGATATGGCTGCCAGCAGGGCGCCCCTCAAGGTGGGCTCTGATGGCAGCAAATTGCCCCGGATAGTTTGCCCACGATTGTTTGTCGCGATTGGGGATAGCCGCCGGTTTGGGTATACTCGCCCCTCTCTGGCGCCCCGGTGGCGCACCTCGAATCTTTACTGCTGGAGGCGTCGTGTTCGTCCAACTCCCTTTTTGGCTATTTCCTCTCACCGGATT
Organism: Aeromonas sp. s7(2024); assembly: GCF_040907825.1. NCBI lineage: Bacteria > Pseudomonadati > Pseudomonadota > Gammaproteobacteria > Aeromonadales > Aeromonadaceae > Aeromonas > Aeromonas sp. s7(2024). Next base: position 3,439 of record NZ_JBFOCM010000014.1, on the reverse strand, counting down.
GATGGCGCTTGGCGCCCTGATCGCCCTCGGCATCGTGCTGTGGCGCGGTGATATCTGCCCTGGCCAGCGCTCGCGCATCACTCAGCAGCTCTTCTCCATCTGGGTCATTACCGCGCTCTCCCTGATGCTGGCGGTAGAGGCCAAGGCGGCCAGCTGGCTCATCTGGAGTGGTGGGGGCGCACTGGTGCTCGGAGTCGGCTTGTCACTGGCCCAGTCACGGCTGGAGGGCAAGCGTTCAGTCCCCTCGACACTGCTCTGGCTACCAGCGTTGCCGCTCGCTCTCTATGGCATCGGGCTGCTGCAACTGCAGGGCTGGGTGAGCGGCCTGCTGCAGATGGCGATACTGGGGGCTGCCTTTGCCCACCTGATGCTGCTGCGGGCCCGTCATCGTCTCAAGGCATTCAACACCCTGTTGCCACTGGCCGGTCTGATGGGGGCGATGGCCAGCCTTGTCTGGCTGGCAGTGCTGGTGGGCTGGCAAGGGGGTGAGGCCAATCTCGATGCCCTGATCCCGGCGGTGGTGACCCAGGCAGCGCTGCTGGTGGCCTCTCTGCTGCTCTGGTTCAGCCCGCTCTACTTGCAGCGTGATACCGCGCCTGTGGTGGTCTCCACCTCCCTGTGTGGCCTGCTGATCGCCCAGATTGCCGCTACCAGTGTGTTGCACCAGCTGATCTGACACTGGCGCTGAAAAGAGAAAGCCCCGAGCCAACACTCGGGGCTTTTGCATATCTGGCTTGCAGGTATCGCTGCTATCAATTCACAGCAATCGATCAATAGAAATCGTCGGCACCGCAGATAAAGAGGCAACTGCTGCGCGGCTGGGCGAGATACTCCCGGGTCAATCCCTCCAGCGGCATGCCGAAGGTGCAGATATCTTGCGGCGAGGGGAGGGCGGTATCGAGGATCCGCCGCCAGTAGCCGCCGACCCCCTTGGGGGGGCTCGGCAGGTTAAAGGTGAGGGGTTCCCAGTAGGCGTTGAACAGCACATAGAGCGCCAGCTTGGTTTCGCTCGACAGCGCCGACATGGCGATGGCGTGGGAGTGGGAGCTGAAATCCGGTTGCCCGGCGTTGACCCCGTGCCAGCAGATCTCGCTGTGGCGCAGGATCTCGGTGAGCGACAGCGGCATGCTCTCCTGCTCCGGGCGCTGGAACAGGTGTTTGCGGTACTGGATCAGCTCCTTCATAAAGCGGAACATCTCCTGACTTCGGGCATTGGGCAGCCAGTTCATCCAGCAGGTGGCATTGTCCTGGCAGTAGCCGTTGTTGTTACCCCGCTGGGTGCGCAGCAGTTCGTCTCCCATCAGCAGCATGGGGGATCCCACCGAGAGCAGGGTCGCCACCATCATGTTTTTGGCCTGGCGCATCCGCAGGGTGTTGATCTGGGGATCTTCCGTCACCCCTTCGTGGCCGTGGTTCCAGCTGAAGTTGTGATCGCAGCCATCACGGTTCTCCTCCCCGTTGGCCTCGTTGTGCTTGCTGTTGTAACTGGCCCAGTCCCACAGGGTAAAACCGTCGTGGCAGGTAACGAAGTTGATACTCTTCTCGGGATCGGCGTGGTGATAGTGGTAGATGTCGGGACTGCCGCACAGCCGCTCGACAAAGGCGGTGACGCTGTTGTCATCCCCGCGCAGAAAGCGGCGCACATCATCCCGGAACTGGCCGTTCCACTCACGCCAGCGTGCGCCGGCCAGTGACCCCACCTGATAGAGCCCCCCCGCGTCCCAGGCTTCGGCAATCAGCTTGATGTCGGCGATGTTGGGGTCGGTATCTATGGTGCGTAGAGTGGGGGCATTGGCCTGCGGTTGACCCGATTCATCCCGTGACAGAATGGCGGCCAGATCGAAGCGGAAGCCATCGACGTGCATCTCCTGACGCCAGAAGTGGAGGCTGTCCATGATCATCCGAAGCACCACCGGATGAGCGCCGTTGAAGGTGTTGCCGCAGCCCGAATAGTTGGTGTCCTTCTGGTTGTTGTCGAGGATGTAGTAGGCCTCGTTGTCGATGCCGCGAAACGAGAAGGTGGGGCCATCATCACCCCCTTCGGCGGTGTGGTTGTAAACCACGTCCAGGATCACCTCGATATTGGCCTTGTGCAGCGCCTTGACCATGTCGCGAAATTCGGTCAGCGGATCATCGCCGCAGGCGTATTGGGCGTGGGGGGCGAAAAAGGACATGGGGCTGTAACCCCAGTAGTTGGAGAGTCCTTTGGGCGCATCCTGAGGATCGAACTGGAACACCGGCAGCAGCTCGACGGCGGTGACACCGAGAGATTGCAGGTAGGGGATCTTCTCAATCAATCCGAGATAGGTGCCACGCAGCGCCGGATCGACCCCGGAGCTCGGGGACTTGGTAAAGCCCCCCAGATGCAGCTCGTAGATCACCGAGCGGGAGAGGGAGTGAGCGGGCAGTTTGTCTCCTTCCCAGTCGTAGTGGCGAGTATCGACCACCTTGTTCTTGGCGCAACAAGTCAGATTGCTGCCTGGACGGGCCGCCGCCCATCGATCGTAATTGGCGCCAAGCTCGATGCTGCGGCCGTAAGGGTCGAGCAACACCTTCTCGGCATCGAAGCGGGTGCCGCCATATGGGCGCCACGGGCCCTGAATGCGATAGGCGTAACGCTGCCCGACCGAGATCCCCTCCACATGGATATGCCAGTAGTAGGCGGTGCGGTTAAGGCGCGGGGATAGGGGGATCACCTCTGGGGTCGCATCGTCTGCGCTTGCGAAGAGCAGCAGTTCGACCCGGCTGGCGAGGCGTGCCCAGATCGCGAAGTTGACGCCGTTACTGTCGGGTGTGGCCCCCAACTGACGGCAGTGACCGGCGGAGATGCGCATATTCTACCTACCCAAAATGAGGAGTGTTCACCTTATTGAGTGTAGTGCCGGATGCCTGGCAAGGACTCGATTGCCTGAAAAAACAGCATGATGCTGCTAATGACCGCACTATTTGTCCGATTAATCTACGAATAAACTTTTTTTGAGATATTTACTTGCAATCTGTGCGCTGGCGCCTATTATTGGCGACCTCAGACGCGGGGTGGAGCAGCCCGGTAGCTCGTCGGGCTCATAACCCGAAGGTCGTCAGTTCAAATCTGGCCCCCGCAACCATCTGAGATCCTGACCAGTCAAACCGGTGTAACCGGTTGGTGGGAAAGGAGAAATCGAACTGGCTACTGCTTGGCCACTTCGATAAAAATTCGGACGCGGGGTGGAGCAGCTCGGTAGCTCGTCGGGCTCATAACCCGAAGGTCGTCGGTTCAAATCCGGCCCCCGCAACCAACTCTTTCGTCAGCTTGCGATTGTGTAAACAGTCGAAAGCCGACAAACGCCACCAAGCTACTGCTCGGCTTGAGGGTGACAATTCGGACGCGGGGTGGAGCAGCTCGGTAGCTCGTCGGGCTCATAACCCGAAGGTCGTCGGTTCAAATCCGGCCCCCGCA
>NZ_JBFOCM010000013.1:0-23346 GCF_040907825.1 Aeromonas sp. s7(2024) | reverse complement strand
TGCGTTGAAATACAGAACCCCCGATGCGGTACATAAGGGGTTCTGAGTAGAGAAATGCTAGTTGAAAATGTGTAAACCTATTTCAGGACTAGACACCCTCTCTCCTCATCGGTAGGCAAGCCCGCCCGAGATAACTACAATGACGCTCTTTTTGATGTGACGAGTGACACCATGGCGGAACTGACTTATCTGGGCGGCTATCCCGACCCTCTCAAGGCACAGGTACAGCAGCTGATTGCGGCAGGCAAGCTGGGGGATATGCTGGCCAAACGCTACCCGGAGAGCCACCAGATCCAGAGCGACAAGGCGCTGCTCGCCTACACCATGGAGCTGAAGAACCGCTACCTCAAGAGCTCGGCGCCCCTGTCAAAGGTGGTGTTCGATGGCAAGATCAACGTGATCAAGGATGCCCTCGGCCTGCACACCTACGTCAGCCGGGTGCAGGGCAGCAAGCTCAAGGCCAAGAACGAGATCCGCATCGCCGCCCTGTTCAAGGAGGCGCCGCCCCCGTTCCTGAAAATGATCGTGGTGCACGAGCTGGCCCACATCAAAGAGAAGGATCACAACAAGAGCTTCTATCAGCTCTGCCAGCACATGGAGCCCGACTATCATCAACTGGAGTTTGATCTCAGGCTCTGGCTCACCTGGCGCGATATCGACAAGGCCAACCGCTAGGCTGACAACCGTTTCAGGGAGGAAACATGCCATTTGCCGCCATCCCCTTTGGTGCCACCCGCTTTATTGCCACTTTGGTAATGGCCAACTTGGGTTGCGCTGCCCGTCCCCGCCGCGCATCACACGGGCTGCTGGCCCTGCTGCTTCTGCTCGCGGGCCACAGCGCCCGGGCCGATGAGCGCTGGCAGAGCGACAGCTATCTGGTCGAGAGCTTTATGGCCATCGCCATGGAGCGGGAGTATGGCGAAGCCAGGCAGACCCGTTTTGCACGCTGGCAGCAGCCGATCCGGCTGCAACTTATCAACGAGTCGGGTGACAAGCCGCTGCAGGCAGACGTGGTGAAGGTACAGGCGGCCCATCTGGCTCGCATCACCGGCCACTCCATCAGCATGGTGGCCGCAAAGCCCAACCTCACCCTGATCATGACCGACTACAACAAGATGAAGAGCTGGGCCAACCGCACCATGGGGGGCGATCCATCGGTCAAGATGGCGCTCAAGGAGGGGCTCTGCCTTGCCAACTTCGCAACCAATGCGAAACACGAGATCAGCCGTGCCACCATCATCATTCCGGTAGACTACAGCCGGGCCAAGGGACGATTTCTCGACTGCGTGGTGGAGGAGTTCACCCAGGTGATGGGGCTGCCCAACGATTCGGACAAGGTGTTTCCCTCCATCTTCAATGACAACAGCATCGACAGCTTTTTGACCGGGCTCGACTATGTGCTGCTCAAGATGGCCTATCACCCGGCCCTCAAAGCCGGAATGAGCAGTGCAGAGATCCGCGCCGCACTGCCTATCGCACTGGCCGATCTGCGTGCCAAAGGGGAGATCCGCGAAGCCAATCGCAGGGTGCAGCAACAGAGCCTGAAAAGCTGGGCGGGGTTGTAACGGGCATGGCTCAACCCAGAGTCAGACAAGCCACCGCGAACCTCTCACCACCAACAAAAACGCAGCCACCTGGCTGCGTTTTTGTTGTCCGGGGATCGGCGGATCATTCGCGGGCATGCCAGTTTATCCAACGCCCGTGTTATCCACTGACCGTGCGGGATCAGGAGGCGACGTTCTCTTCCGGCATCCAGCTGTCGGCGTTCTCCCACACCTCCTGCACCATGGCTTCGGCCAGCTCCTTGTCCTCCTTGCTGGCACGGCTGACGGTCAGGGCCATGGCACTGCCCGGCGCGACCCGCACATGGATGTCGGGGAATTTTTCGCCCAGCTGCTTGAGCAGCTCCTGACGCAGCGCCTCCATGGTCGAGGTCGGGATCTGATGTTTTTTGTCGATGATGATTTCAAGACGCATAGGAAACTTCTCCATGATTTATAACTGTATTTTTATCCAGTATCCATGGGAAGTAAAGTGCCATCTTGCGCCAATCAGAAAAGATCCAGCTGCTGGCCGCAGATCCGCTCGAACGACTCGCCGACAAAAGGGAGGATCGCATCGGCAATGGGTTTGAGCTGCTTGTCGATGTAGTGTTCGTAATCGATGGGGGTGCGCCGGTACTCCAGCGGTTCGGGGCCATTAAGGGTCATCAGATAGGCGATGGTACCCCGATGCTGGTAACGTTGGGGCAGACCGCGGCGCAGGTTCTCCTCATCGGCCAGACGCGCCGCCCGCACATGAGGTGGCACGTTCTTCTGATACTCCTCGAGCTTCTGGCGCAGCCGCTTGCGATAGACCAGCAGCTCGTCGTACTGGCCGGCTCGGGTCTCGTCCACCATGGTACGCACATAGCTGCCGGGATCCTGGTCGTGAAACACCATTTCGTAGAGACGGGTCTGAAACGCCTTGGCAAGGGGCGTCCAGTCGGTGCGCACCGATTCGAGCCCCTTGAACACCAGTTGCTCCTCTGCTCCCGCCTCCTTGCCTGCCACCAGCCCCGCGTAGCGCTTCTTGCTCCCCTTCTCCAGCCCGCGAATGGTGGGCATCAGAAAGCGGCGATAGTGGGTCTCGTACTGGATCTCGAGATAACTCGGCAGGTCGAACTCGCGCCTGATCAGTGCAGCCCAGTTATCGTTGATCATTTGCGCCAGTCGCTGGCCGATCTCATCCGCCTCATCCGGGCTGGTCTCGCGCCCCAGATGGACAAAGGTGGAGTCAGTATCGCCATAGATCACCTCGAATCCCTTCGCCTCAATCCACTCACGGGTCTGCTGCATGATGCTGTGGCCACGTAGGGTAATGGACGAGGCTAGGCGCGGATCATAGAAACGGCAGCCCCCCGACCCCAGCACGCCGTAGAAGGAGTTCATGATGATCTTGATGGCCTGGGAGAGCGCCTTGTTGCTGGCCGCCTTGGCTCTGTCCCTCGCCGCCCACAGGGTGGCGATGAGTTCCGGCAAGAAATGCCGCTCGCGGGAGAACATGGCGCCGCGAAAGCCCGGAATGGCGTGCTCGGGATGCTGCAGCCCTTCGATAAGTCCCATGGGGTCGATGCAGAAGGTGCGGATGATGCTGGGATAGAGGCTCTTGAAATCGAGCACCAGCACATGGCGATAGAGGCCGGGTTTGGAGTCCATTACATAGCCACCGGGGCTCGCCAGCCCCCCGTCGGCTGGCAGATTGGGGGCCACGTAGCCGCCACGATGGAGCCGCGGCAGATAGAGGTTGGTAAAGGCCGCCACAGAGCCCCCTACCCTGTCGAGCTCAAGGCCGGTGAGGGAGGCACGCTCGATGGCAAAGGGGATGAGGTGGCAGTAGTCGAAGATCTCCCACACCAGCTTGCAATCTTCCAGGTTGTAGCGGGCCAGCGCCTCCTTGTCGGAGTGGAACAACTCGGTGATCTTCTCCCCCCGATTGGCCACATCCTCGATATCCTTGCCACGGCCAAGCAGTTCGCTCGCCACCGCATCCAGGCTGTAGCTGGCAAACTGCCAGGTGGCGCTTTTCAGGGTATCGATGCCATCGAGCACCATGCGCCCAGGGATAATGACGTTGCCGGTTTGGGGATCGCCCCGTGACGAGCGCCAGAAGCAGAGCTCGCGCCCCCGCCCGAGCCGCAGTCGCCGCTTGTTAAGTTCGGCGCGGCGCAGCAGCAGACGAAAGTCAAAGTTGACCACGTTCCAGCCGATGACCAGGTCGGGGTCATGCAGGCTGAACCAGCTCTCCAGCGCGCCGAGCAGGGCGCTTTCATCCACCACCCACTCCACTAGAGTGCCCCAGCTCTCGGCATCGGCCTCCGGGGTGCCAATCATGATGACCCGCGCATCCTCTTCGCTGTAAAGACCGACCGAGAAGAGGACCCCGTCCATGGCGCACTCCACGTCCAGCGACACCCAGGAGAGGGTCGGCGTCACCGCCTGCGGTGCGCAGCGTGCCTCGTTCACCTCCCAGTAGCCCTGCTTGCCCCCCTTTTTTACCGCCCAGCCATCGAAGCGCACGCCAGCTGTGATGAAACGCTCCATCAGGAAGCGCTCCGGCAGCCGGATATCCGCCTCGAAGTGCTCCAGACCGCGAATAAGCAGCAGCTCGATGGCGCGGTGAAAGGCGCTCAGGGTCGCGAAATAGCAGCCCACCACAGGGCGACCGTCGAAGGTGTGCATCGGCAGGCGGCGAAACCGCCCGCTCACCCCGGCCCCCTTGAACAGCTCGGCGGCTTCTGCCATGTGGCTCTGTGGCAAAAAGAACACCGGCTCCTGCCCCGGCACCACCACCCGCACCGGCCCCTGTGCGCTCCAGAGCCACATCACGATTTCGGTGGTTGCAGGCAGCCCGTTGCGGCCGCGCACGTCCCGACCGTGGCGGGTCAGGATAAAACCGTCGAGGGGCGGAGTGGCGGGTACAGTGGGCTGGGTTGCAGTCATGAAGCGTAAAGGGGCTGTCCGAGAATGGGACTATTGTACGTTCATACAGTGCCTGCTCGCAATCGTCACGCTGGCTGCGAGGCGGGAGTCAAACTGGTAAGCTCGATCCGGTCGTTATTCCCGCCCATCCCGTTCTGACCACTCTTCGCCGACAAAAGGAGTCTTTGTGGCAATCTATTCCCTGCTGGATCAGCTGGCTATCCCCTACCAGCGTATTGATCATCCCCCAGTGTTTACCTGTGAGGAGGCGAGCAAGTTGCTGCCCGACCTGCCCGCCGCCAAGACCAAGAACCTCTTTTTGCGCGATCCGAAAAGCGAGCGGCTGTTTCTGGTGGTGAGTCCGGAGGAGCGCCGGGTCGATCTCAAGGCGCTGGCAGCCATGCTCGGCGTCAAGCGGCTGAGCTTTGGCTCCCCCGAGCGGCTCGATGCGGTGCTCGGCCTTACCCCGGGCTCGGTGACCCTGCTCGCCATGGTGCGCGACAGGGAAAAAGCGGTAGAGCTGGTGGTGGACGAGGCCATCTGGCAGGCCAAACAGGTGCAGTGCCATCCGCTGGTCAACACCGCTACCCTGATCATCCGCCTCGACGACGTGCGCCGTCTGCTGACCCATCTGGACAGGGAGGCCATCGTCATGCGCTTGCCTGCTGCAACCTGCGATTAGCACAACGTCTGGCGGTTGGGTTCACCCTGCCGCCAACACCACCACTTTTCACGCAGCGAAATTGACTGACAAGACAATAAAATGGCTTCTTGTGCGCTGATAAATCGAGTCAGCATTCGCCATCGTGCAAGAAGTCGGAGGTGAGCACATTCGGCCATTTAACCCATTGATAATAGGTTGGATTCATGTTGTGATCGGCCACTGCCAGCGGGCGATACCCCATCGCCTGTTCGTTCACAGGTGACTTCCCAGAGAGCCCCTTGATGCCAAGTCTGTTTTCCTCGGCCCAGTTGTTGAGTCTGGTGCTGTTCGTCACGCTGTCACATGTGGGGGTCGCCACCATTTTCGCCGCCATGTGGCACACCCATCGCCAGATCAGGGCATTGATCTACTGGTCAGCGGGGGAACTGGTTATCGCGGGGGCTTTTTGCTGCCTGCTGCTGCGCCCCCTTGAGGGAAATGCATCCCTTGCCAATATTCTCTGCACCAACCTGCTGTTGATGTCGACCACCCTGCTCTATGAACGGGGGATGCGCCACTTCTTTCGCCGTGAAGCCGACCAACTGGGCTGGCTGCTGCCCGCCGTTACCCTCGGCGGTTTCGTCCTGTTTGCCCTGACCGCCTTGCAGCAACCCCTCTTTGATGTGCACTGCCGGATCATCGTACTCTCCGGCGTGCTCTCGCTGCAGATTGCACTGCTTATCTGGCAGCTCTGGCGCTACCAGCGGCTGGCCCCCGTCTATCGGGTGCTGCGCTTTGCCATTCTGCTGCTCGGCCTGCAACTGCTGTTGCAACTACTGCGGATCGCCAAACATCTCTGTCAGCCGGAGCTGGCGGCCAACTCCTTCACCGACCCGCTGCTCGGGCCTGTGATCCTGCTCAGCCTGCTCTTTACCATCGCCCGCAGTTATCTGCTGCTGAGCCTGGTCCACACCCGCCAACAGCAAGCCTTGCTGGCCACCCAGCGCAAGCTGGAGCGGCGTGCCAATCAGGATGAGCTGACTGGCCTGTTCAGCCGCCACTATTTCGAACGCCAGGTGGCCCTGCGTGCCCGCGAGGTGACAAGCCCTAGCCAGCTGCTGCTGATCGATCTGGACAACTTCAAACAGATCAACGACCGCCACGGCCACCCCGCCGGTGATGCCATGCTGCGGGCCGTGGGTCGGGTGATCACCAATACCCTGCCTTCTGAGGGCATGGCCGGTCGGCTTGGCGGCGATGAGCTGGCCCTGCTGTTGATGGCGGACCCGCAGACCCTGCCCGACTACTGTCACAGCCTGCAACAGCAGATCGCCGAGGCGACCCGGGCGCTGGCCGGTGGCCCCATCAGCCTCAGCATCGGCCTCACCTCGATGCACCCTGACGAGGGGTTTGAAGCGGCCTACCTGCGCGCGGATCGGGCCCTTTACGCCGCCAAACAGGCTGGAAGGCAACGGGCCTGCGTACAGGAGCTCCACCACAACGAGCCGCAACCACTGCCGCCCTGCGCGCTCCTGTCGTGAGCGCAGTGCTCGCTCTGCAGTGCCGACCAGCCAGGCTGACAGATGCTCCGGCTTACCGGCGCTATGTCACCGAATGCGCCGAGGACGGACAGCCGCTCTATCAGGTGGCGCAATTCGACCCGGACGGCTGGCTACAGAGCCTGCTGGATCACGCCAAAGGGCGCAACTTGCCCAGTGGATACCTGCCGACTACCACCTATTTTGCCCTCGATGGCGAGGAGATCATCGCCACCCTGCGTCTGCGTCACGGTGACAATGAGGCAACCCGCCAGTGGCTGGGTCATATCGGTTACGAAACCCGCCCCTCTCGCCGTGGCGAAGGGGCCGCGACCGTGCTGCTGCGCTGGGTGCAACAACAGGTACTGGCGGCGCCGGTGCTGATCTGCTGTGACCAAGACAATCTGGCTTCCCGCAAGGTCATTACGGCCGCCGGGGGCGTGTTGCTGGGGCGGCGCTTCCATCTGGGGGATCGCAACTGGCTGGAGATGTATCAGCTAGCCCCCTGCCCCAGCCGACCATAGCCGCAGCAGTAATAAAAAGAGCGCCCCGAAGGCGCTCTTTTTGTGAACGTGGCAAGACCGTTAGTAGCTGTCTTCCTGCTCCGCCTTCATCCGGGCCTGACGGGCATAGGCCTCCTCTTCGGCGCTCTCGATCTCCTGCAGCACCGAATCGAGATCGATGGCGGCGCGGCTCTCTTCAAAGTGACCGGTCAGCTCGCTCTCGGGGGTGAGTTTACCATCTTCAAACAACGCCCACATCTCCTGGGCATAACGGGTCTTGAGCAGCTCGGGGGCATACATGCCGTAGTAGTTGCGCATGTTGTTGACGTCCCGCTCCAGCATCGCCTTGGCCTGGTTGTTGGCGGCGGCATCCACCACCTGCGGCAGATCGATGATCACGGGGCCCTGCTCATCCACCAACACGTTGAACTCGGAAAGATCGCCGTGAATAAGACCGGCGCAGAGCATCCGCACCACATAGCGGATCACCTTGGCATGGTCGATGACCGCCTGCTCGGGGGTGAGTGCCACATCGTTGAGGCGCGGCGCGACATTGCCATCCTCATCGGTGATAAGTTCCATCAAGAGGACGCCATCGAGGCAGACATAGGGCTGTGGCACCCGTACACCGGCCGCCGCCAGCTTGAACAGGGCGTCGACCTCGGTGTTCTGCCACACTTCTTCATGCTGTTTGCGGCCGTACTTGGAGCCCTTCTCCATAGCCCGAGCGCTGCGGCTATTACGCACCTTGCGCCCCTCCTGATAGACCACGGCCTGCTTGAAGCTGCGCTTGGACGCCTCTTTATAGACTTTGGCGCAGCAGATCTCGTCGCCGCAGCGCACCACATAGACGTCGGCCTCTTTGCCGCTCATCAACCGGCTGACGACCTCATCGACCAGGCCGTCATCAACCAGAGGTTGGATTCGATTTGGAATTTTCATGGCCGCCCTTTTACCCTATTTCCGCTCTCGAAGATAGCTCCGCGCACGCTCACCTGCCTCTCCCTTTCATAAGACACCCTGTTATCCCCTGTTTGCGCTGTTTTTGTCCACCCGTTCGCCTTAAAAACCACCAGCAGCAGACCAAATACGAAAGGCGCCTGTACCAACAAAAATGGCCCGCAAGCGGGCCAATTTTCAAGGTTCGGGCGGCAAACCCTGACGAATGCGCTGGATCCCCGCTTCATAGAGGCCGTCATCCCCCTCCTGATGCTCCAGGGTTTCGAAGATCTTGAGAAACCACATGTACTGCTCGGGATGGCGCGCCACCTGCATCTCCACCACCCGGTTCATGGCATTGACGTCTGCCAGCAGATCGGCGGTGGGATAAGGGTCAAACGGCGGCTCTATCTCCAGCAGATAGCGCCCCTCATCCTCGTCATAGCTGGCGAAGATGGGCACCGCTCTGGCACCGGTCAGCTTCACCAGCTTGGGCAAGGCTGGCAGGGTTGCCTTGGGGCGACCAAAAAAGGGAACAAACACACTCGCCTCGCGGCCGTGGTCCTGATCCGGCAGGTAAAAAAAACTGGCACCGGCGCGGATCGACTTGATCGCTGGCTTGATCCCGGCGCTGCGCTCATACACCTTGCCCCCTTTGGCCCGCTCGCGGTTGATGTACCAGTCGAACACCTGATCTTTCGGGCTCTTCATCATGGTGCACATCTCGATGCCCATCATGGAGAAGTAGCGGCCAATCATGTCGACCGCCCAGGTGTGAGGCACCACCAGGATCACCGGGCGGCCTGCAGCCTGCTCCGCTTGCACATGCTCCCAGCCGGTGACCTTGATGCGGCGGGCCAGCCGTGCCTTGCTGCGCCAGCTGAGCTCGCCAAAGCCCATAAAGGTCTTGAGCCCGACCCGGATCGATTTGAGCAGCAGCGCCTGCCGTGCAGCGGCATCCAGCTCGGGAAAGCAGATCTTGAGGTTGGTATCGGCGATATAAGCCTGCTTTTTCGAAAAACGCAGCAGGGTTGGAGAGACCAGATCGGCAAAGCGATCCCTCAGTCTCGCGGGGGTAAATGCCAGCAGGGAGAGCAGGCCCAGCGCACACCAGCTGCCCCACCATTTGGGATACAGCAGGCGGCTATGAAATGAGGTATCAAATACCGGATCTAACGCAGACATGGCGGCCATCAAGTCATCAAAAACAAACGGTTATTGTAGTTATCCTGACATTTTTTTCTACCCTGGGGAGGCTGGCCATCAGCCTGCAAGGCACTGATCAGACTAGTTATCATAAAAAATGGCCCACATGGGGCCATTTCAATCAATCCAAATTCTGGGTCAGCCGTGGGGCGACAATCCCTTGCGGATCCGGCGTATCCCCTCTTCGTAGAGGCCATCCAGCCCCTCCTGATCTTCACGGGTATCGAAGATCTTGAGGAACCACATGTATTGACCCGGATGGCGCATCAGCTGCTGTTGCACCATGTCGTTCATGCGACAGGTATCGGCCATCACATCCTCGGTGGGATAGTTGTCGAACGGTGCCTCAATCTCCAGCCGGTAGCAGTGGTTCTCTTCGTCATAGCAGGCGAGCAGCGGCACCGCCTTGGCGCCACTGACCTGCACCAGACGGGGCAAGGCAGGCAGGGTCGCTTTGGGATAGCCAAAGAAGGGGGCGAAGATGCTCTTCTCGCGGCCATGATCCTGATCCGGCAGATAGAAGAAGCTGCGACCGCTCTTGATGGTCCTGATCACCGCCTTGATCCCGGCGCTGCGCTCATAGACGCGGCAGCCGTTCTTGGCTCGTGCACGGTTGAGGTGCCAATCAAACACCGGATTGCGCGCCCGTTTCATCATGGTGCACATCGGCACCCCGCGCTGGGTAAAGCAGTAACCAGCGGCATCCACCGGCCAGGTATGGGGCACCACCAGGATCACCGGACGGCCGGCCGCCCGCTCCGCCTCGATATGCTCCCAACCGATCACCTGCATCCGGCTCATCAGATAACACTGACTGCGCATGGTGAACTCGCCAAATCCCAACAGACTCTTGAGGCCGACCCGGATCGAGGTCAGTGCAATGGCATCCCGCTCTTCCGGGCTCTTGTCCGGGAAGCAGATCTCCAAATTGGTTCTGGCGATATAAATCTGTTTTTTCGAGATACGAAACACCAGCGGAGCCAAGGCTTCGGCCAAACGGTCGCGCAATCGCACCGGCACAAAGGCGAGCAACATCAGCACGCCGAGCGCCAGCCAGCTGAACCAGTAGCGGGGATGGAGAAAACGGGCTTCAAAAGAGGAGTCAAATACGGGATCTTGGGACGACATGTATTGGGGTCGAGCGAAAAAGTGGTGCTGCATTGTAGTCGTCCTGACAGGTAATACCAGTTAAATCCATGGCAAATAGCCCACCACGGGCGCCACATCAAAAAACCATAAAAAAATGCCCCGCACTGCGGGGCATTTTGCTCGTTACACAACCAGGGTGGAGGCTCTTTGTCCATCCATCGTATGACTGGTCGTTTATCCCGTCGCTCTCGGAGCGCACTGCTTATCCATTTCCCGATGTCACATCATCAAGATTTATCGGTGAGCACCCTGGCGGGCCATGCCGTTATTCATTTCGGTATTACGCTGCGGCAGAAAAAACATCAGGTAACGCAGTGCCACATACCCGACGATGACGGTAGCCACCCCCAGCTCGAAGTGGGCCAGCAGTCTGATCTGCTCGACGTAGTGACTGCCTTGCGCAAACTCTTCAACCAGATGAGCCACTTTGAACAGAGCGGTGGCACCGATCACCAGCGGGAAGGTGAAGGCGGCATAACCCGGCGAAAAGGGCAGACGCAGCAGTTTGATGAAGGCCAGATAGATGATGCCGGTCATCAGGATGGCAATACCCAACAGCACGGCCACCAGCAGCAGTGACGGCTCCTGGCTGACGGTCAGGTAACCGGCCAGAGAGAGACTGGCAGGGGCAGCCAGAATGGCGATGGTCGGTTTGGCGGCATCCGGCACTTCATGGCTGAAGATCAGGCGATAGAGCATCAGCGGCAGCATCAGGCCGTAGCAGATGATCCCGAACCAGAGCAAGCCGTTAGCCAGCGGGGCAAACTGACCGCCCGGGAAGGCGACGTCAGCCACGATGATCCCCACTGGCGGCACGAACCAGCTCGGCACCATGTGGTGGATTTCAAACTCTTTGGCGCGATGCCAGATAAAGGTGGCCAGGAACAGCAGGTGAACCGCCACGGCAAATAGCCAGAGGGCCTCGCCCGCTTGCGGCGCAATCATACCCAGCGCTTTGGAGACCACCATGGTGCCCATGGCATAAGTCGGTACCACACTGCCCACAACGGGGTGAGCGAGATCCTGCAACAGCAGGCGGGGGTGAAGCAGAAACTTGAAGGTCAGGATCACCAGCAGCACGGCCGCAATGGCAGCGCCCAGCAGTTGCATCCGGCCATCGAAGTGACCGGCATTTTCCCAACACCAACCAAGGCTGGCGATGCCCAGCGCCAGACCCGCCATGGGGGTTGGGGCGGCAGCCAGTGATTTACGGGTTCTTGCGATCATGATGACACCTTTCTATTGATGACTATGGCGATAGGATAATAGCCCCTTATCGTTTACGATATCTAAATGAATTAAATCAATCATTCAGGAAAACCAAACACGATGAAACTGACCCTGCAGCAGCTGAAAGTGTTCGCCACCATTGCCCGCTATGGAAACCTTGGCCTTGCCGCCAACGAGCTCTGCCTGAGCAAGGGGGCCGTCTCCCAGTCGCTGCAGGAGCTGGAGCGCCAGCTCTCTACCCCGCTGTTTGACCGCATTCACCCCAGATTGCAGCTCAACAACGAGGGGCGCCTGCTGCAACCGGCCGCCGAAGAGCTGCTGACCCGGATGCAGGATATCGAGAACCTGTTCAGTCCCGATGCCGAGCCGAGCGGCCAGCTTCGCCTTGGTGCCAGCCAGACCATCGGCAACTACCTGCTCCCCACCCTGCTCGCCAGCAGCAAACAGGAGCTGGGGCTCCCCCCCAAGGTGACCATCAACAACACTCACCTGCTATGCCATGCGCTGGCCAACTTCGAGCTGGATATGGCACTGATCGAGGGGGAGAACCACCACCCCGACCTGCTCGCCGAACCCTGGCTGCAGGACGAGATGCTGGTGGTGGCCCCACCCGGTCACCCGCTTGCCAACAAGAAGGAGCTCTCCCTCTCCCGACTTGGGGGCGAGACCTGGGTATTGCGTGAAGCGCAATCGGGCAGCCGCGAGCAGTTTATCCAGCAGATCCAGCCCGAGCTGCCCCGCTGGCAACCAGGGCTTGAACTCAACACCCTGGAGGCGGTGATGCTGGCGGTGGAGAAGGGGCTTGGCATCTCCTTTATCTCCCGGCTGGCAGCCTCGGATCGCCTGGCAGATGGGCGGCTGATCGCCCTGCCACTCTACCGCCGCTTCCCGCGCCAGCTCTCCCTTATCTGGCACAAGCAGAAGTACCACTCCACCTCCCTGCGCCACTTTATCCACTTCTGCCGGGCTCAGGTGAAGGATGTCGAGGTGAGCCGCGCAGAGTAACGCGCGCTCGGAGCGCCGCTGACAGGCCCGCCCGCCAATAACGGAAAAAGCAGAGAGGGAGCCACGGCTCCCTCTCTTTGATTCGCTTGCTCGGTATCACTGCGCCAGACTGCGCAACCAGCTGATCTCCTCGCCCCAGATGGACTCGTCTATGGTCTCGAGGATCAGCGGAATGCGATCGAAGCGATCATCATTCATGATGTGGTGGAATACTGCCTCTCCCAGATTGCCCTCCCGCAAGCTGTGGTGGCGATCGACACGGCTACCGAAGGTGCACTTGGCGCCGTTGATATGCATCCCCTTGAGATAATGAAAACCCACCGTGCGGTCGAACTCGGCAAAGACGGCAGCGCAGCTCTCGGCGGTGCGCAAATCGTAGCCGGCGGCAAAGGCGTGGCAGGTATCGAAACAGATCCCGACCCGGCTCTTGTCCTCCACCCCCTCGATGATGGTGGCGAGGTGCTCGAACGACCAGCCGAGGTTGGTCCCCTGCCCGGCGGTATTCTCGATCACCGCCGTCACCCCTTCACTGCGCTCCAGCGCCCAGTTGATGGACTCGCTCACCAGCTTGAGGCTGGCCGCCTCAGGGATCTGCTTGAGATGGCTACCGGGGTGGAAGTTCAGATAGCAAAGCCCCAGTTGCTCGCAACGCTTCATCTCGTCGAGAAACGCATCGCGGGATTTGGCCAGACCATCGGGATCCGGGTGGCCCAGATTGATGAGATAGCTGTCGTGGGGCAGGATCTGCTCCGGCAGAAAACCGGCCTTGTCACAAGCCGCCTTGAAGGCACGGATGGTGGCATCCGACAAGGGGGCAGCCTGCCACTGACGTTGATTCTTGGTAAAGAGGGCAAACGCGTTGGCCCCGATGGCCTGGGCGCGGGCGATGGTATTCTCCACCCCGCCGGCCGCACTGACGTGGGCTCCGATATATTTCATACAATCTCCTCGATACGGCAAGCCGCCATTATGCCGATCCAGCCCGGCCACGCCAAACCGGGATATCCGATAGCGGGTATCGACAAATAGTGCCGCCTATACAAGGCGCTGCGTTTCATGGCGCAATCGGCCTGCTCTGTAGCAACCTCTCCCCAGAAGGGATAGTTAGAGCCCGTCCACACCAGCATGGCGCCCATAAAAAAACGCAGCGTATCGCCTGAGCAATAACGCTGCATCTTTGGGTCTCTCGGCCGTCCCCCATGCCGTGACCCGAATGGCCAGCGACAAGGGAGCAAGAATGCGCGGGGAGAGTCGCCTTAGAAGGGCATCTTGAAGCCTGGCGGCAGTTGCATGCCACCGGTCAGTTCGCCCATCTTGGCCTTGTTCTGCTCTTCCACACGGCGCACGGCATCGTTGCAAGCGGCGGCGACCAGATCTTCCAGCAGCTCCTTGTCATCTTCCATCAGGGAGGGGTCGATCTCGATGCGACGGACGCTATGGCTACCGGTCATGGTGACCTTGACCATACCAGCACCGGCTTCACCGGTCACTTCCATCTGAGCCAGCTGCTCCTGCGCCTTCTGCATACGCTCTTGCATCTGTTGGGCCTGTTTCATCAGGTTCCCCATTCCACCTTTACCAAACATATGTCGTCTCTCGTCTTGAAATCCGGCATCCAGCGCCGGGCTGTGGGCTTGTCTGTCCTAGATGGGGACAGCCAAACTGCTTTTCAACCGGAAGCAAGCTCCCGGCCACGGAATTTAGCGGTTGAGGGGCTCGATGCTCTCGTGATGGAGCACGGCACCAAACCGCTGAACTAAAAACTGCACGTTGGGATCCTGCTCCAGATCCCGGGTCACCTGCTCGCGTACCCCGAGATAAAGGCGATGCTCGATCTCAAGAGGGGTCTCCTTGTCAGGCACCACGCCGAGCGTCACCTCGACCTGCACCGGTTGCCCCAGCGCTGGCCCGATGATCTCGGCCAGATCGGCGCGCGCCTTGTCACTCACCAGATGGCGCTGCTCGGGTTTGAGGGTCAGTAACACCTTGTCCCCTTCTCGCGTCATCACCGAGTTGATGGCCAGCTGGCGCAGCCGCCCACCCACCTGAGTGTGGGCAATCAGCTCGGCCCAAGGGTCGCCGCAACCATTGAGTAGCGAGGAGGGGATAAGGCGAGTCGCCTCTCCCTCTTGCGGCTCGCTGTCGCTCTCGAGCTCATCCCAGTCGATAGTCTCCATCACCGGCTGAGCGGGCTCATCCTGCGTCACAGGGGCAGCAGCCACCGCCGTGGTAACAACGGGTGGCTGGGTCGCAGGGGCTGGCATCACCGCAGGCGCCGCAGCGCTGCGCTCGCCGGGTCGATAGCTCGGCTGTCCGTCGAGATCCCAGGGTGGCAGATCGGTTGGCTGGGCAGGTGCCGTGACAGGGGCGTGGCTCATCACCTGAGTCTGCTCGGCAAAGCCCTGATTGAGGTACTCTTCGTAATCGCCGTTGTCTCCCTGCGGCTCGTAACCGTCGCCATAGAGATCCACCGGCGGCAGATCATCATAGTGACCCATCGCCGCCATCCCCTGCCCGATCGGTTGACTGATCGGGGCTGGCTGTTGGGTGACGACCGGTGCAACAGCGGGCGCGACAGGACGAGCTGGCGCAACCGGCACTGCGCGCGGCGCGGGCGCCGCTGGGGCATCCTGACCACGCTGGCGGCTGCGCAGCATGTTTCGCTTGCCAAGCAGGCTTTGCATGCTCGATACCGCTGATACTGGTTCAGCAGCGACAACAGGCGTTGCTGTCGGTTCGAGCGCGGGCTCGAAGGGGGCGGTCAGCGACTCGCCACGGGAATAGTCGGTATCGGCTGCGGCAGACGCTCGCTCATCAGCATCTGCGGGCTGTGCAGCCGAGTGCGCAGACACATCGGGCTGCGCATGGGGTAACGCGGGCTCGGTTTGATACCCCATGCCCGCAGCTTCGCGCAGCAGCTCATCCTGCTGGCTGAACAGCTCGGCGGCTTGCACCTCCTCTTCGCTGTCGGCGGGGTTGCCGATGTCATCCACCATCGCAGGCAGGGAGACATCAACCGCGGGCACGGCACTGGTGGCAACAGGGCTGGCTAGCGGTGCAGGCACGGCGCCGCTGATCGGTGCCACTGTGGCCGATTCAGCGGCCGGGCGCTTTCCCGGCAAAGAGGCAACCGAAGTAGCGCTGCTCGCCGCACTGCTCGTCATTGACGGGGGCAGCGCGGTGAGGCTGGCCGGATGCAGGGCATCACGCCTTGGGGAGAAGGCGAGCATCCGCAGGCAGGTCATCTCCAGCGCGGTGCGGCCATCGGGAGCCCAGGGCAGATCTTTACGGCCACCCAGCACAATCTGGTAGCAGAGCTGCACCTCTTCCGGACTCATCGCCTTGGCCAGTTGCAGCAGGGAATCGGCATCCGCCCCCTGCTCCTGCACACTGGCAGGCAGCAGCTGCGCCATGGCGATGCGATGGAGCAAGCCTTCCAGCTCGGCGTGGAGCTGATCAAAATCGGGGCCCAGGGTGGCAATCTCGGTGATCTTGGCCATGGTCGCTGGCGCATCTTGCCGCAAAATGGCTTCCAGCAGCTGGTGCAGATGGCGGTGATCGAGCGTGCCCAGCATCGCCAGCACGCTGTCGAGGCGCACGCTGCCATTGCCGTGGGCCAGCGCCTGATCGGTCAGGCTCAGGGCATCGCGCATACTGCCGTCGGCGGCTTTGGCCAGTGCCAGCAGGGCGCGCGGCTCGAAGGGCTGCCCCTCCTGATCCAGCACCCATTCGAGCTGCTTGGCGATCTGGGTCTGATCCAGACTCTTCAGATGAAACTGCAGGCAGCGCGAGAGGATGGTAATGGGCAGCTTCTGCGGATCCGTGGTGGCCAGCAGAAACTTCACATAGGGGGGCGGCTCTTCCAGGGTTTTCAGCAGCGCGTTGAAGCTGTGGCGCGACAACATGTGCACTTCATCGATGAGGTAGACCTTGAAGCGGCCACGGGCCGGGCGGTACTGCACGTTGTCGAGCAGCTCGCGGGTATCTTCCACCTTGGTGCGGGACGCCGCGTCAATCTCCAGCAAGTCGACAAAGTTGCCCTGATCGATCTCGCGGCAGGTATCACAGACGCCGCACGGGTGGCTACTGATCCCCTGCTCGCAGTTAAGGCTCTTGGCCAGAATACGGGCGATGGTGGTCTTGCCGACCCCGCGGGTACCGCTCAGCAGATAGGCGTGATGCAGCCGTCCCTGATCCAGGGCGTTGGTCAAGGCGGTCAGCACATGTTGCTGGCCTACCACTTGTTCAAACGTATGGGGGCGCCATTTACGCGCCAGAACCTGATAGCTCATAAATCCATCATGCAGGGAAGACAGGGCATTGAGGCCGGATGCTAACACAAATGGCGGGCTGGCTGTATCGGCTATCGGTCAGAGCGGGAGGGATCGCTTGATTTTCAAACCGATGCCCGCAAGGGCACCGGTTCAATGCAGGCCCGATGCAGAGGATCGGGCCGAAGAGGCATTACTCGCCGGCCAGCTCGACCAGTGAGACCACCTTGATGCCAGCGGCAGTCAGGCGGGCATCGCCACCCAGAGACGGCAGGGAGATGATGAAGGCCGCATCGGCCACTTCACCACCGGCACGGCGGATCAGCTTGACGGTCGCATCAACGGTACCACCGGTCGCCAGCAGATCGTCCACGACCAGCACCTTGTCACCGGGCACGATGGCATCGGTGTGCAGTTGCAGGGTGTCGGTGCCGTATTCGAGGGCATAGGACTCCTCGATCACTTCGCGCGGCAGCTTGCCCGGCTTGCGGACCGGCACGAAGCCCAGCCCCATGGCATAGGCAACCGGCGCGCCAAAGATGAAGCCGCGAGCTTCGGTGCCAACAATCTTGGTGATCCCTTGATCACGATAATGATTGGCCAGCAGATCGATGGTGGCCTTGAAGGCCTCGGGGTTCTCGATCAGGCTGGTGATGTCACGAAACAGAATGCCCGGCTTCGGATAGTCGGGAATGGTCTTGATGCTTGCTTCGATAAATTTCAGGGTTTCCGGATTCATGTGTTGACCGCTTATTTTTTTGACCCAGGGGTGGCCATTTTTTCTCAATTCCCTTCTGCGGGAAATAAAAAAGCCTGTCACGCAAAAATGACAGGCCGACTCCATAGCATTATTGCTGCAATAGCTTAGGGACTTCACTTCGCCATTGCAACTGGCTCCAGCACCGGCAGGCGCATTAACCAGGTGAGCAGGATCACCATTATGACAACCAGCAACCCCTTGACCCACAGCAGTGGCACCACCGCCAGCGACACCGAAAAGGTGAGCAAAATAAAGATAATGGCGCGCCGTCTGGCCTGGCGACGAATGCCGCGATATTGCTGCCAATCCACGATGGGCGGGCCAAACCAGGGATGGGTCAGCAACCAGCGATGAAAACGGGGCGACGAGCGGGCAAACAGAGCTGCAGCCAGCAACATGAAGGGGGTAGTCGGCAAAAGCGGCAGCACAATGCCCACAATACCGGTGGCAAATGCCAGACACCCGAGCGCCATCAGACACCAACGCTTCATTCCTTCTCCTTGCGTGATTTATCTCCCTCTAGCCTAACAGAGTTTGAGCGGGTGCTGACAGCGGGCCGCAACCCCACTACAATCTGCGCTCTTTTTTCTTGCCACTCTCGTCGGAAAGCCGTTATGCGCGTTATTTTGGCCCCCATGCAGGGGGTACTGGATCACCTGATGCGGGAGGTACTCACCTCCGTCAATGATTACGATCTCTGCGTGAGCGAGTTTATCCGGGTCGTCGATCAGCTGCTGCCCGCCAAGGTGTTCTACCGCCTCTGCCCTGAACTGCTGCAAGATGGCAAAACCCGCGCAGGCACCCCGGTGCGGGTACAACTGCTGGGGCAACACCCCGAGTGGCTGGCCGAGAACGCCGTGCGCGCCATCGAGCTGGGCTCCCCCGGCGTCGATCTCAACTTCGGCTGTCCCGCCCCTACGGTCAACAAGAGCAAGGGCGGTGCGGTGCTGCTCAAAGAGCCCGAGACCATCTACCGCATCGTCAAGGCGGTGCGTGACGCAGTGCCCGCCCATCTGCCGGTGAGCGCCAAAATTCGCCTCGGTTACGATGACAAGGATCTCTATCTGGAGAACGCCCAGGCGGTCTTCCAGGGGGGCGCCAACGAGCTGGCCGTTCATGCCCGCACCAAGCGCGAAGGGTACAAGGCCCCCGCCCACTGGGAGTATGTGGATGCCATTCGCCGCGCCATGCCCATCCCCGTCACCGCCAACGGCGAGATTTGGGATCACAAAGATGCCCTCGCCTGCGCCAGGGTCTCGGGTTGCGATGCCCTGATGGTCGGGCGCGGCGCCATCTCCCTGCCCAATCTGGCCAACGTGATGAAAACCGGCTGCCCGCACATGAGCTGGGCCGAGGTGCTGCAGTTGATGGTGAGCTATACCGAGCAGGATCTGGCCAGCGAAAAAGCCGACTATTACCCCAGCCGCATCAAACAGTGGTTCAGCTATCTCAAGCGGGAATATCCCGAAGCGGACCTGCTGTTTCAGGAGATCCGGGTGCTCAAAGAGACGGATCCCATCCGCGATGCCCTGCTGCAAGCAGCCAAAAGCCACGGCTAACCACGTTTAACTTGACGCATATCATCTTGATAGAGTTATCGGATCCCTATACTGCCCCGAATCTGTCGTCTGTCCTGTGGGGGATAATGTGTGTGAAATGACGCAAGCACAGTTGACTGTCTGGCGTAATCGCCTGCTGTCAGACTGGGCCCAAGTACGAGAAACGCTGATCGGTCAGCTCAAAGCCTGCCGCCGTGACGAGTGGGCCGAACAGGTCGGTCACTGCGAGCAGGATCAACTGGTGGAACTGACCAGCCGGCTGGATCTGCCGAAGGTTGAGCAGAGCGTGGCCCGCCTCAAGCGGATCGATGCGGCACTCTGCCAGATGGATCTCGGCCTCTATGGCCTCTGCTCCGATTGTGAAGAGCCGCTTTCCATCGAACAGCTGGAACAGGATCCGACCCTGCAACGCTGCCCGCGCTGCGAAGCCCGCTATCGCAAGGGATTCCACGCCCACGAACTGTGAGGGATGCACATCTGTGCATCCGCTCAACCCTCAGCACTGGTTACTCCGTCGTTCCTGTCCAATACTCACCGTATCAGCCTGTTCGAGGGTATGCGTTGTGTACAGACTCTTGTTGTTATGGTGTTTGTGTTGCCAGGCTACGGCACAGGAGTCATTGGTCGTAGGCTGGGTCGACTGGCAGCCCTTCAGTTATCGCAATGAACAGCAACAGCTCCGTGGACTTGATGTGGAGCTGCTCAACGCCATCTTCCTGCGGGCCGGTTATCAGGCCAAATTCAGTGAAATGCCCTGGGCTCGCGTGCTGCACGAGCTGAAATTCGGCACGGTTCAACTGGCCATGTCAGCCAATATCACCGCCGAGCGGCAGCAATATGCCCGCTTCAGCCACCCCTATCGGGAAGAGGAGACGGCCATCGTCATCCGTCGGCAAGATGCCGATCGCTGGCGCGGGATCAACACCCTGGAGCAGTTGATCAACACCCCTGACTTCCATATCGGGGTGCTCAAGGGCTTTGATTACGGCAATACCTTCCGCCAGTTGATGGCAAGGCCCGAGCTGCAGCCCCGTTTGCAGATGCGCCTGCGGCTGGATCAGTTGCTGAAGATGTTGCAAGGGGGTCGGATCCAGGGGTTTATTCTGGACCCCCACGGACTGCAGGAGTGGCAGGGTAAGGGTGGCGTGCAGGACAAGCTGTATATTCTGCTGCATATCGAACAGACACCGGTTCACCTGATGCTGAGCAAAGAGAGCACCACAGAAGCGCAACTGCAGCGGATCAATCAGGCTATCGATAAATTGAAACAGAGTCCCGACTATCAGCAGATCCTCGATCGCTATCAGTTCAGAGCCCAGCATTCACAGGAAAACACTCATAAGTAAGGGGAGCATCAGCTCCCCTTACTGTCTCAAGCAAACCCAATCCTGTCTCAAACAGCTCTAGTTGCAACTTGCCAGGACGCTTTGGTCATCGATAACGTGATGGGTTAAGCCTGGCTATCAGCGTCCCAGCACAATGTCGGCAAGGTGGGCGAAGTGGTGGATTTCGTGGGTGGCATCGCACTCGCCCGCTTGCCGCGCCGGGTTGTACCAGCAGGTTGCCAGCCCCTGCGCCGCCGCCCCGGCAATATCGGTTTTCGGGTTATCCCCCACCATCAGCACCCGGGCCGGATCTGGCTGCCCCATCAGGGAGAGGGTGTGCTGGAAAATAGCTGGTGCCGGCTTGGTCACCCGGATCTCGTCGGAAATCACCAGCGGCTCGAACCACTCGCTCCAGCCCAGTTTGCCGAGCCGTCCCCGCTGGGGCACGCTGAAACCATTGGTGATGATCCCCATCCGCACCTTGCTGCGCAGCTGCTGCAGGGTCTCGACCACCCCTTCAAGAGGCATGCTAAGGGCAATGATTTGCTCCAGAAAGGTGTTGTTCATCGCCATGGGATCGGCGGCAACCTGCTGGGCAAAGAGGGAGAAGCGGGTCTGCTGCAACGCCGTTGCATCGATCTCGCCGTCGTTGTACTGCTGCCAGAGCCCGTGGTTGAGGGCGTGGTACTGCGCCATGCTGGCGTCATCAGCCTGTACGCCATAGATCTGCAAGGTATGCGTCAGCGCAGAGGCGACCGGAAAATCGAGCAGGGTTTCATCCAAATCGAACAGCACCCAGTCATAACTTGGTTTTTTCACAGAACTCCTTGTTATCATTCAGATTATTCAGAGGCTTGGCGACCAACTCTGCCAAGCGGGCTGGCCAGCAGATCGAGCGTGAGACGCACGCCGAAGCCGGTCACTTCGCTGGAGACCACCCCATTGCCCCCCTTGTTGCGAAAACCGCTCAGGTCGAAATGCAGCCAGGGGGTCTGCTCGGGCACGAAGTGGGCGAGGAAACGGGCCGCATCGATGTGATCCGGCGAACTTCCCGGCGCACACTGCAACAGATCCGCCCACTCGCTTTCGATGTTGTCGTCGTAATCGTCATCAAGCGGGAAGGGCCAGACTCGTTCACCGCTGCGCTGACCCAGATTGACCAGCGATGTCATCCATTCGCTGCGATTGGTAAAAACGCCGCTGTAACGGCTACCCAGCGCCCGTTTGCAGGCCCCGGTCAGGGTTGCGTAATCGAGCAGCAGATCCGGGGTATCCTGCACCGCCATTGCCAGGGTGTCGGCCAGTACCATTCGCCCTTCGGCGTCGGTATCGACCACCTCGATGGAGGTGCCATTGATGGCGGTCACCACCTCGCCAGGACGATAGGCATGAGGGCCGATATGGTTCTCGGCAATGGCCAGCCAGCAGTGCACCTCGTAAGGCAACTGAGCTCGGCTGATAGCGTAGAGGGCCCCCAGCGCCACCGCGCTGCCCCCCATGTCCAGATGCATGCCATACATGCTGCCGGAGACCTTGAGGTTGTAACCGCCGGAGTCGTGACAAATTCCCTTGCCCACCAGTGCAATGCGGCGCACCGGTTTGGGCGGGTAGTAGCTGAGCTTGACCATGGCCCCCTGATTGTCTTCCGAACCACGAGCAACGGCCAGAAACGCCCCCGCCCCCAGCTCGGCTAGCTGCGCCTGATCATAGTGATGGCACTGCCACCCCTCATCTTGCGCCAGCTTGCTGACAAACTCGCGATAGCTGGCGGCCGTCAGCTCGGAGGCAGGCAACACCGCCAGATGGCGAGCCAGCCCGTTGCCCCCCGCTTCGCTGTAAAGGCGCGCCAAGTCCAGCACCACCGCGGGTGAAACCTTGATCTGCTGATAGCTCCAGCTGCTTTCACTGCGGCGCTTGCTGGTGGGCAACGAAATATTGGCGGCAAGCAGGGCCGACAACATCACTTCGGCCAGCATCACTCGCTCGGAGGGAGAAAAACCTTCCAGATGCAGCCCGAGGCGCTCCACATTGAGCCCAGAAAGAGGAGCAATCCAGCCTCTGATCTGTTTATAGAGGCGGTGATCCCGCGTCACACTGCCGGCCACAAACATCACCTGCAACAGGGTATTGCCATGCATCAGGGTAAAGGGCGCTTTTTTCCCCAGCGCAAGCTGGGTCTGGAGACCCGCAAGGGCGGGGAGCGAAAGCAAGGACTCCTTCTGCTCTTCGGCGATCAGCAGCAGTTGCAACGGCAGCCCTTGAGCAAGGGCTTCGGCCAGCGTGGCATCCCGGCTTTCAATAGCAGGAGGAAGATAGGTGAAGGGAGTGATCACAGGCGCGTGCCTCATCCATGAAGAGATAACTGATGATACCCAACAAATGGTTGATACGACCAGTTTTGGTCTTGAAAAAGCGTCAGAAATAGCAGCAATCACCAGACGGTGACGAGCATCAAGAAGGATTGTTCAATGATTGGCAATACAGGAAGGAAACGTACAGAAAGTTGGTTGCGGGGGCCGGATTTGAACCGACGACCTTCGGGTTATGAGCCCGACGAGCTACCGAGCTGCTCCACCCCGCGTCCGAATTGTCACCCTCAAGCCTAGCAGTAGCTTGGTGGCGTTTGTCTGCTTTCGACTGTTTACACAATCGCAAGCTGACGAAAAGTTGGTTGCGGGGGCCGGATTTGAACCGACGACCTTCGGGTTATGAGCCCGACGAGCTACCGAGCTGCTCCACCCCGCGTCCGAATTGTCAC
>NZ_JBFOCM010000012.1:0-235660 GCF_040907825.1 Aeromonas sp. s7(2024) | reverse complement strand
CAGCCTCTCGACTTGCCGCTGCGAGAGGACTTGCCGGGTCGCTTTTTTACGATGGAGACGCCGTAGTCATTCTTCAGTACATCGACGACGGCCTCAAAGAACTGAGCCTTCTGACTCATCAGCGCCAGCTGTTGCTCGAGTTCCTTGATGCGCTGCTCGGGCGTCTGGTTGTCGGGGTCAGGCATGGTGATGCTCCTGGCGGCACGCACAGAAGCCCCCTGGCTCCAATCTTGCCGACCATGTTTACGCAACCATACCAGAACGGTGGAGCGGCCTTGAATGCCATAACGCACCTGAGCCTGTTTGTAGGTGAGCTCGCCTTTTTCAATCTGCTCGACCAGTGCCAGTTTAAAAGTCAGCGAGTAATCGCGCTGTGTCCGTTTCACACCTTGTCCCATCGGATTCTCCATTTATTGGGGGGAAAGGTGTAAACCATATTCATGACGGGACATGCAGATAAAAAAAGCCCGACCTTGTTGTCGGGCTTTTGCTGTTTGGAGCAACCACGCACTCGCACTGACTGCGATATTGCCCGCAGCCTTATTCGCGCCACAGGCCGCCGCTCATCACCCTTTCGATAGCAAACGTCCGGTCGTGCACCAGCAGCAGATCCGCATCCTGCCCGACCCCGATACGCCCCTTGCTGCCAAGCCCCAGCGCCTGTGCCGGATTGCTCGTCACCGCGGCCAACGCCCTCTCCAGCGAGACACCGAGCCGGATCGCGCGCACACACTGCAGCCACAGGCTGACAATCTGACCACAGCGCATCTCGATTAGCCGCCCTTCGCCATCAAAGCGCGGCAGGCTGGCGTTGGCATCCGAGCTGAAGGTGATGCGATCGGCAGGCACGTTGGCAGCCAGCAGCTCGAGAAACGCATCGGCGGCAAGCCGCTCGCCATCCTCCAGCAGATCGGGAAAGCTCGAGGTGGTGAGGTCGACCCAACCTCCCGCCTTGCCCCACTCGATGGCCTCGGCAAAGAGCCAGGGGTTGCGGTTGCAGTGAGTGGGATAGAGCTGGCGCAGCGGAATATCGGTCTCATCGCGAAGAGCCCGCAGGGGCGCCAATGCCCCCTTGCCATCCCCGACATGAAAGAAGCTGACCCCGCCCTTGCCCGCAAGCAGCCCGGCCACCCGCGCCTCGCTGGCAAGCCTGGCCAGCTCATCGTGGGTCGGCGCACTGGATCTGTGGTCACTGATGGCCACCTCCCCCACCCCCAATACCTCGGGGATCAGGATGATGTCCGACTCCACCGTGCCGGTCAGGGTCTTGACCGGCAGATGGTAAGAGCCGGTATACATAAAGGCGCTCACCCCGGCGGCGCGAAACTCGCGCACCTTGCCGAGCACCTGCGCGGGAGTGCGGGTCAGGCTGTCGGTGCCAAGCGCCGCCACCAAGGTAGTGACGCCGGCCTTGAGCGCCTCGCTCGCCGCCAGCTCAGGGGTGCGAAAGGCAAAGCCCCCCTCCCCGCCGCCGCCGGTGATATGGGCCAGCGGATCCACCAACCCGGGCACCAGATAGCGGCCTCGACCATCGACCCTGTGCAGCGGCCAGTTTGTGGGCACCGTCAACCCCTTGCCCATCCAGGCAATGCGGCCATCGGCCACCAGCAGATCCTGCTGGCCAAGGTGGGTGGGGCTAAAGATCTCGGCCCCCTCGATCAGGGTCAACATGGCGATCCTCCTTGCACGATTGTCGCTTGCCCAATGAAAAGAGAGGGAGCAAGCTCCCTCCCCCCGTCAACCACCATATATATCGTACTTGAAGTACTTCTGGTTGATCTGCTGATAGGTGCCATTGGCACGCAGTGCCTTGATCGCCTCGTCCAGCTTGCCCTTGAGCTCCTTATCGCTCTTGCGCACGGCGATCCCCATACCATCACCAAACCACTGGCGATCGGTCAGGGCGGGCCCCACATAGTCGAACTTGTCGCCCCCCTCTTTGCCAAGGAGCCCCTGCTCAATGGCAGAGGCATCGGCCAGCAGGGCCAGCACCCGGCCCGCCTTCAGATCGAGATAGGCCTCATCGGCATTGCCGTAGCGGACGATGGTGACATTCGAGCCAAAATTGTCGGTCAGGTACTTGTCGTGGGTGGTGGCCCGCTGCACCCCGATGCGCTTGCCCGCCATGCCTTCCGGGGTCAGCGTCAGCTCGGTCCCCTTGGCCGCCACAAAGCGATTGGGAATATGGGCATATTTCTCGGTGAAATCGACCTTCTGGCGCCGCTCGTCGGTGATCGACATGGCGGCGATGATGGCATCGTATTTGCGCGACAGCAGGGCCGGGATCATGCCGTCCCAATCCTGCGCCACCAGCTCGCACTTGACCGCCATCTGCTGACACAGGGCGTTGGCGAGATCGATATCAAACCCCTTGATCTCGCCCGATGCATCGGTCCAGGAGAAGGGCGGGTAGGCCCCCTCCACCCCGAAGCGCACGGTTTTCCACTCCTTGGCCATGGCGGGGGTAGCCAGCAGGCTGGCAACAAACAGGGCTGAGAGGGTCAGTCTGATCTTCATCATGTGTACTCCATTACATAAAAAGCGCACAGGCGCGGGCAAGGCACCGCAGGCGAATGCATGCGATGACCAAAAGCGGCAAAATCTGGATGAGCGAGATCACGCCCAAGCGGGCGTCAGTGAACTGCTCCAGGGGT
Organism: Aeromonas sp. s7(2024); assembly: GCF_040907825.1. NCBI lineage: Bacteria > Pseudomonadati > Pseudomonadota > Gammaproteobacteria > Aeromonadales > Aeromonadaceae > Aeromonas > Aeromonas sp. s7(2024). Next base: position 233,006 of record NZ_JBFOCM010000012.1, on the reverse strand, counting down.
TCGATCTATTCGTCGAACCACTCGGAGAGATAGAAAGGCTTGAAGTAGAAGGCCAGAAAAAAGCCTCTGGCTTTGCGCATCATGGTGGTTTGTCGCGTCCTGTGACAAAGATGGCATCACCTTAGCACGCCCGAATTTTGCCCGGCAAGAGGCAGCCGCAGGGCAGTAGCAAAATCCCGATCATGGTCAAGGCGGGCGGGATCCGTTAGGCTCGAAGCACCTTGCCATCCCATAACAGACCCACAGCAACCGATGAATTTTCTGGCCCATCTCCATCTGGCTGCCCACACCCGAAGCTCCCTCACCGGCAATCTGCTCGGCGATTTCGTCAAAGGCACGCTGCCCACGGGGCTTGCCGCCCACTTCGATGAGGGGATCTGGCTACACCGCAAAATTGACGCTTTCACCGACAGCCACCCCGAGCACAAGGCGGCCGTCGCCTGTTTCGAGGCCCCCTGGCGCCGCTTTGGCGGCATAGTGGTGGATATGATCTACGACCACTGGCTGAGCCAGCACTGGCAAGCCTTCAGCGCAGATCCCCTGCCCCGCTTTCTCGCGCAGAGCTATGGCCAGCTGCTGGCTGATCACCACGTCTTGCCAGAGGGGTTGCCGCTTCCCCTCAAGCGGATGGCCGAGCAGAACTGGATCGCCTCCTATCAGCGCAAAGAGGGGCTGGCGCAGGCCCTCAATGGTATTGGCCGCCGGCTACGCCGCCCGATGCCGCTCGGCGATGCGCTGCTCACCCTTGATGAAGCGCAATGGCAAGGGTGCGAAGCAGGATTTCTGCGCTTCTACCCGCAACTGATGCACCACAGCGTGCAGCAGCTGGCCCTGCTCCGGGCAGATTCGGGTCTGGTATCACCGCCATAAAAAACGCCCCTTGCGGGGCGTTCTTCATTACGTAGCTTCACGTTACTTCTTGCATTACCTGGCTTCGTCTTTCTTCTTGCGAATGCTGAGGCCCAGTTCGCGGCCACGCAGACGGGCGTAGTAGATGGTGCCGACAAACGCGAGGGTGGTGAACAGCAGCTCCACCACCGCCAGCCAACGCTCCCCCTCATCCGTGGTGATCAGGGTCAGGGCGTGGAGGAAATAGGGCATCAGCACGAAGTTGCCCCAGGCGTGGGTGTAGGGGTTGCCCTGCACTATCCCCTTGAGGGGGAAGAGCAGCGGCACCGTCCAGATCACCGGCAACAGCCAGGGGTTGAGGTCGGGATGGGGCGAGAGCCACAGATGCCAAAGGATGACCCAGCCCAGCAGACCAAAGAAGCCGACCAGAGTCAGCAGACGAGCAAAGCGGGTGCTCACTTGAGGATCTCCAACACCAGCTCCGGTGGGCGACCAATGCGGGCCTGACCGTTTTTGATGACAATGGGACGCTCGATCAGCTTGGGATGCTGGTGCATGGCACGAATAAGGTCGTCGCCATTCACTTCGCCGAGGCCCAGCTCCTTGTAGAGATCCTCCTTGGTGCGCATCAGCTGGCGCGGGTCGCTAAAGCCGAGCAGGGTCAGCAGCTTGCGGATCTCCTCTTCACTCGGGGCCTGCTCCAGATAGAGCACCACATCAGGGGCGATCCCGTGCTGTTCCAGCAGAGCCAGGGTTTCGCGACTCTTGGAGCAGCGCGGATTGTGGTAGATTTGGGTCTCGCTCATGGTAACTCCCTGATTAATCGCAAGATGGGACTAGAAACGGCGCTATTGTAGGGGAAAGTGATGGTCAGGGTAAGCGGCAGTGGAAAGGAATTGAAACGAATTTGTTGGCTGATTGTGGCTGGCCTGCTGGGCGCTTGCACGCCCGCCCCCGAATTTACCGATGCCACAGGGCAGTCGGTCAGTCTGCGCCACTTTGCTGGCAAGCCGATCCTGGTCAACTACTTCGCCCCCTGGTGCGCTCCCTGCCTGCGGGAGATGCCGCGCCTCAACAGGCTGGCAGCGGAGGGCCAGATCACAGTGGTGGCCATCAACTACGACCCGACCACGCCAGCAGAGCTGGACAAGCTGGCTGCGCAGTATCACATCAAGGTGCCGCTCCTTATTGCCAATGAAGATGCCAGGCTCCCCTTCCCTCGCCCAAGCGGCCTGCCCACCAGCTATCTGCTCGATAGCGAGGGCAAGCTCAAGCAGACGCTGGTCGGCGAGCTCGACCAGCAGCAGATCGAGATGCTCAAGGCGACCGCCAGCAGCATGAGTCACTAGCCCATCGCTGTTATCACCGTCCCCCACATCAACGCCACCGCCATAAACAACAAGGGCGCACCACGGTGCGCCCTTGTTGTTTTGACCAATGGCAGTTTCGTTAGCCCTTGAGGCTGTCGAGATCCTTCTTGGCCCGCTCCAGCTCGGTGATGCGCGCCTCCAGACGAGCCAGGGTCATCCGGTCGCTGGTGGTACCGCGTGCCACGATCAGCTCGTCGATGGCCGCCTGATAATCCCCGCGCAGTGCGAGCATCTCGGCCCGCGCCATATGCAGCTCGGTCATTCTGCCCGCCTTGCGATAGGCATCGGCCAGCAGGTTCCAGGCCAGATTGTTCTCCTCATGGGCACGGGCATAGGGGTCGAGGATGGCGATGGACTTCTTGTAGTTGCCGCTCTCGAGGTAGGCGTTGCCGAGGTTGACCACCACCACTTCGTTATCCGGCATCCGGCTGCGGAACTTCTCGAGGCGCGCGATGGCCTGAGCACTGCGCCCCTTGGCCAGATCGATATCGGTCTGGGCATCGACGATAAAGAGATCTTCCGGATGACGGGCCGCCAGCTCCTGCATCAGGGTATCAGCCTCGTCGGTACGCTTGAGCTGGATCAGCGCCAGCGCCTTGCCATAGATGGCGGCATCCTTGAGCGGGTAATCCCCCTTCTGGATCCGGCTATCGAAGTAGCTCAGCAGCCCCTGCGGGGTATCGGTACCAAAACGCACCTGAATCCGCACCTTGGCCAGCCAGAAGTCGAGACTGGGCGGCAAGTCGCGGCGACCATAGCTGCCCGCCCGAGCGCGGGCCTCGCTGATCCGGGTCTCCGGCAGCGGGTGAGTGAGCAGCATTTCCGGCGGCTTGCTGGCGTAACGGTATTCGGCAGCCAGTTTCTGGAAGAAGTTGGCCATCCCCATGGGGTCGAAACCAGCATCATAAAGCGTCTTCATGCCGATGCGATCCGCTTCATATTCGTTGTCGCGGGTGTAGTTGATGGCCGACTGCATGGAGAGGCCCAGCGTAGTCTGCAGCGCGGCGATACCGGCAGTCGGGTTGATCACCGCCAGTGCGATGGAGCCCACCAGACCGGCCAGGGTCACCGCCGAGCTGCTCGCCTGCGCTTCCATATAACGGGCGATATGGCGTTGGGTCACGTGGGTGATTTCGTGGGCCAGTACCGAGGCGAGCTCGCTCTCGCTGTCGGCGTAGAGGAACAGGCCAGTGTGCACCTTGACTCGCCCGCCGAGGAAGGCGGCCGCGTTGATGCTGGGATCATTGATGAGGAAGAAGGTAAACGGGAAACGTACCCCATCGGCGTTGGTCAGCAATCGCTGACCCAGATCGTCGATGTACTGGCTCAGCACCGGATCATCGATGATCGGCAGACCCGCACGGGCAAAGCGCATAAAAGCATTGCCGTAACGCACTTCCTGCTCGATGGGCAGGGCAGCAACCCCGGCCGTGCCGATGTCGGGAAGCTGATTGTTGGCCTCGGCATGAAACGTGGCGCCCATCAGGGAAGCCAGCAGGGGAAGCGATGCCATCAGGGGGGAAAAACGTGCCACGTTATCTCTATCTCCATCAGAAAGGGCCTCGGCAGAATACCCTTGCCCATCAAGGGCTACAAGCGTTGTTTCACGCTCTTATCACGGCCATAATAGCGGCCACCTGCCTGATGGAGCCCCCATGGAAGTTCTCGACCTGACCCCCTGGCGTTGCCCCGAGCCGCTGATCCGGCTCAAGCTCTGGTTAAGAGAGGCCAAAAGCGGTCAAACTGTCACCATCCGGCTGGCCGATGCGGGCTCGCGGCAGGATATTCCGGCCTATCTGCACCGTCAGGGCCACCATGTCGAGATGCAGCAACAACCGGACAATACCCTCTCTTTGCGGTTGGTTGTCGGGGCGAAACAACCATCTTGAGCCCCAGTGATGTAAGGATGCAGTCATGTTAGAAGTATTGAAGCGCTGGTATCAGACCCGTTTTTCCGATCCCGATGCCGTTACCCTGTTCCTGTTGCTGGTGTTTGGCTTTGCGGTGCTATGGCTGTTTGGCGACCTGCTAGCTCCCCTGCTGGTGGCGCTGGTACTGGCCTATCTGCTGGAGTGGCCGGTCGCCCGGCTGCAAAAAACGGGGCTGTCGCGCACCCTGGCCACCAGCGTCATTCTGATCCTCTTTATTGCGGTAGCAGTCGCCTCCTTGCTGGGTCTTATCCCGACGCTGGTCAGTCAGGGGATCAATCTGGCCAAAGAGGCGCCGGCCATGCTGACCCACGCTCAGGATTATGTGCGCACCCTGCCGGACAAATACCCCGAGCTCATCGACGTCAGTCTGGTGGAGACCGTCATCGACAATATTCGCCAGCGCATCCTCAGCGGCGGCGAGCATCTGGTAAGCGCCTCCCTCAGTTCGCTGGTCAACGTGGTCGCCATCATGATCTACCTCATTCTGGTGCCGCTGATGGTCTTCTTTATGCTCAAAGACAAGCGGGTACTGATGGGCAGCCTGCGCCGCTTCCTGCCGCGCAACCGCACCCTAGTCAACCGGGTGTGGGTCGAGATGAACAACCAGATCATCAACTACATCCGCGGCAAGGTGATCGAGATCCTCATCGTCGGCATCGCCACCTATGTCCCCTTCGCCCTGATGGGACTGCGCTACTCGGTGCTGCTGGCGGTCGCGGTCGGCTTCTCGGTGCTGATCCCTTATATCGGCGCCGCCGTGGTGACCGTACCGGTCGCCATGGTCGCCCTGTTCCAGTGGGGGCTCACCCCCGAGTTCGCCTGGCTGATGGTGGCCTATCTGGTCATTCAGGCTCTCGATGGCAACCTGCTGGTACCTGTGCTTTTCTCGGAAGCGGTCAACCTCCATCCGGTGGCCATCATCATCGCCGTGCTGGTCTTCGGCGGCTTGTGGGGATTCTGGGGAGTCTTCTTCGCCATTCCCCTCGCCACCCTGGTCAAGGCGGTGATCAATGCCTGGCCAAAACGTGAAGAGATGCCCGGTGCCGCAAAATAACCTGCTTCCCCTGCAATCGTGACAAAGGAGTGTCCATGACCTTTTTTCGTCAAATCAGAGCGGTAGGGCTGACGGCCCTGCTCCTCGCTGCCGCCCTGCCCGCCCGCGCCGATATCGACCTTGGCTCCATGGATCTGCTCACCAGCGACAGCCCCACCAGCCCGGTGCCACAAGGCTTTGTCGCCGGTGCGGCGCTCATCGGGGGACAAGCCCGCTATGAGGCGCAGGATAATGCCACCTACGCCATCCCGGGCTTTATCTATTTCGGCAAGCAGTTCATGTTTCTCGGCGATCGGGCGCGCTACTACTTCCACAAGGATGAGAACCTCGCTCTGTACGGCTATGGCCGGGTGCGGTTTGGCAATCTGGATCCCGAGGATGCTCCGGCCTTTACTGGCATGGAACAGCGCAAATGGCAGCTGGAAGGCGGGATAGGTGGCAACATCATCACTCCCTACGCCCTGCTGACCGTGCGGGCCAACAGCGATATCACCGGCCGCAGCAAGGGTCAGGAGCTGCTGCTGTGGGCCGACTTCCCCATCCAGCGCGACAACCTGCTCATCATGCCGGGGATGGGGGTGATGCTGCGCAGCGACAAGATGGCCAACTACTACTTCGGCGGCATCTCCGAGAGCGAGGCCACCGCCCAGCGGCCAGCCTGGGATACGGGGTCAACCCTCTCCCCCATGGCGGCCCTCATCACCAGCTACCGCTTCAGCCCCAACTGGATTGGCATGTTTGCCATGAACTACGAATGGTATGATCGGGACATCAAAAACAGCCCCATCGTCCAGCACGATGGCGAGCTCTATGCGGGTTTTGCGCTGGGCTATATCTGGTAACGGTTATGAGTCTTGAACAGTGAGACACGACCAAACAAAAGGGAGCCCTCGGCTCCCTTTTTCACGGCCATCATCAGGCTGGTAGTACAGCCTGCTCAAGCTGCCTATTCAGGCTTACAGCGCCGCCAGAAACCCGGCCAGCTGCTGATTGACGAAGGCCGGATTTTCCAACGACGAGATGTGGCCAGCCATCGGGATCTCCCTGAACGGGCAACCCAGCACCTCGGCCATCAGATAGCCCTCCAGCACCGGGCGCGCCTTGTCCTCGCAGCCGGTCATCACCAAGGCAGGAGTGGTGATCTCCTCCAGCCACTCGATGCGATCCTCGCGGGTCACAAAGCTGCGGCCCACCGCCACCATGGCGGCAATCTTATCCTTTGGCCAGGCGGCAAGGCGCGCCTTGAAACCGCTCATCAGCGCCTCATCAGGCTGATTGGCAAAAAAGAGCGGCGCCACCTGTTCGACGATGGGCGCCGGCACGGTGCCGAGCTGCTCGATCATCGCCAGCATGCCGAGGTAGCGCTCGCAGGTGATCTGCGGTTCCAGGCCGACAAAACTGTCCATCAGCACCAGCCCCTTGAGGCGGTTTGGCACCATGCGCGCCAGCTCAACACCCCACATGCCGCCGATGGAGAGGCCCACCAACACGAACTCCTCAATGCCGAGGGCATCGAGCAGCGCCAGGTGATCCCGCGCCAGCGTCGCCAGGGTGCAGCCACCTTCGGGGAGCAGGTCGGAATCACCGTGGCCCCACAGCTCGGGAACGATGCAGCGATAGCTGCCCTTGAGCGCCTCGATTTGCGGCGCCCACATGGCGCTGTCCCACAGATAGCTGTGACCAAACAGCAGTACCGGCCCTTGCCCTTCATCCAGATAGGCCATCCGGCGGCCCGCTATCTCCATAAAATGCTTCATGTTATCTCCTGTTGCCAGCGATGGGCGGGCAGTGTATCACGTCCCCCTTGGCAGGTGACGCCTCCCTGGTGCAAGCTGGCAGTGACTCAAAGAAGTCACCCATGAAAGGATGCCAAAAGGAGAAGCCCATGGCGAAGGAGAAGAGCAAGAAGCGGCCACGTCTGGACAAGAAGTGCTACGAGCACCACCTTGCCCATCTGCAGGAGGAGCTGGTCAAGCTGCAGGAGTGGGTCAAGCAGGAGGGGCTGAAGGTAGTGGTGCTGTTCGAAGGACGGGACGCCGCCGGTAAAGGGGGCGTCATCAAGGCGATTACCGAACCGCTCAACCCCCGGGTCTGCCGGGTCACGGCGCTGCCCGCCCCCTCCGATCGGGAGCGCTCCCAGTGGTACTTTCAGCGTTATGTGGCCCACCTGCCCGCCGCTGGCGAGATGGTGCTGTTTGACCGCTCCTGGTACAACCGGGCCGGAGTCGAGCGGGTGATGGGATTTTGCAGCGACGCCGAGTATCGCGAGTTTCTGCGCGCCTGCCCCGAGTTTGAGCGGATGCTGATCCGCTCCGGCATCACCTTGATCAAATACTGGTTCTCGGTCAGTGACGAGGAGCAGGAGAAGCGCTTTAAAGAGCGGATCAACACCCCCATCAAGCGCTGGAAATTCAGCCCGATGGATTTGCAGTCCCGCTCGCGCTGGGTGGAATACTCCCGCGCCAAGGATGACATGTTCACCTACACCGACACCGAGGATTGTCCCTGGTTCGTGGTGGAGGCGGACGACAAGCGCCGTGCCCGCCTCAACTGCATCGCCCATCTGCTGAGCAAGGTGCCCTACGAGGCGATCCACTACGAGCCCATCAAGCTCCCCCCCATCAAGACCGAAGGGTATGAGCGCCCGCCGCTGGCCAGCCAGACCTTTGTGCCCGATATTACCGCCGAACTCGAGGCTTGAAGCGGGTTACCTTGCCTACCTGCATGTTCAAATCGCAGGCAATAAAAAGCCGGTCTGACGACCGGCAAAAAGGCATTGATTATTAAGAAAGGAAAACCGGCACAACAAAAAATCAGGTACGGATATATTTGGCGGTACGGGGGAACGCCTGCTCCTTGGCATCGAACAGGTAGCAGGCTTCGGCCGGGATACCCACGCTGTAGGTCTGACCGGTCGCCACATCCACATCCGAGGTGGCCTTGACGGTAAAGTCGTGACCATCCACATCCATATAAACGAAGGACTCGGCACCCAGGTGCTCGGCCACCTGCACGGTCCCGCTCACCTTGCTGTGCGCATGGGGGTGATCCAGCGGCATCAGGTGCTCGGGGCGAATACCCAGCTCCACCTTGTCACCCACAGCGCCACTGCGGGCATCGACCCGGGCACGCACGGTATCGCCAGAGGTCAACTTGACCAGGCACTCCTGCTCGCCAATCTCCAGCAACTCGCCCGCCAGGAAGTTCATCTTGGGAGAGCCGATAAAGCCCGCCACGAACTTGTTGTCCGGGTTGTGGTAGAGATCCAGCGGTGAACCGAACTGCTCCAGGTTGGTGGCAGCTTCGGCCTTGAGCGGGCTCAGCACCACAATCTTGTCGGCCAGGGTCATCGCTTCCACCTGATCGTGGGTCACGTAGATGATGGTGGAGTTAAGCTCTTTGTGCAGCTTGGCGATCTCGATCCGCATCTTGACCCGCAGCGCGGCATCCAGGTTGGACAAGGGTTCGTCAAACAGGAACACCTGCGGCTGCTGCACGATGGAGCGACCGATGGCGACCCGCTGACGCTGACCACCGGAGAGCGCCTTGGGCTTTCTGTCCAGCAGCGGCTCAAGACCCAGGATCTCGGCGGCGCGCATCACCCGCTTGTGGATGTTCTCTTTGTCCATCTTCTTGAGCTTCAGACCAAAGGCCATGTTCTCGTAGATGTTCATGTGGGGATAGAGGGCGTAGGACTGGAACACCATGCCAACGTTGCGCTCTACCGGCGGCACATCGTTCATGTAGCGACCGCCGATGGTCAGCTCACCGCTGGTGATGTCTTCCAGACCCGCGATCATCCGCAGCAGGGTGGATTTGCCACAGCCGGACGGGCCGACGAAGACAATGAACTCCCCTTCCTTGATGGAGAGGTTGATGTTGCGCAGGGTGTCCTTGTGAACAGCCGGATCGTAATTTTTGCGAACGTTGTTGAGTACTACTTCAGCCATGACGAGCTCCGCTCTTGAATCTTTGCAAATCGTGATAGCGGGGGGAGTCAGCTCCCCCGGCCATAAACTTAACCTTTCACACCACCTGCAGTCAGACCGCCAACCAACCAGCGCTGTGCCAACAGGAAGACCACTGTGATGGGGAAACCGGAGAGCACTGCAGCCGCCGCGAAATCACCCCACAGATAGTTCTGCGGATAGAGGTACTGCTGGGCCCCGACCGCCAGGGTCAGATTGTTCACATCCTGCAGCAGGATGGAGGCCATGGGCACCTCGGTAATGGAACCGATAAAGGCCAGAATAAACACTACCGCCAGGATGGGCACCGACAGAGGCAACAGGATCAGACGGAATGCCTGCCACGGGGTCGCCCCATCGATGGCCGCCGCCTCCTCCAGGGAGGAGTCGATGGTCTCGAAGTAGCCCTTGATGGTCCAGACGTGGAGGGCAATCCCCCCCATGTACGCCAGGATCAGGCCACCGTGGGTGTTGAGACCGAGCCAGGGGATGTAGTCACCAATCTTGTTAAAGAGCGCGTAGATGGCTACCAGTGCCAGCACTGCCGGGAACATCTGGAAAATCAGCATGCCCTGCAGGATGGTGGACTTGCCACGAAAACGCAGGCGGGCAAAGGCGTAAGCACAGGTGGTGGAGAGCGTCACGATCATCAGGGCAGTGATGCCGGCGATCTTGATGGAGTTCCACAACCAGGTCAGCACCGGGAACGGCGGCGGCGTGATGCTGCCGTCGGCGTTGGTGATGGACATGCCCAGCGCCAGCTTCCAGTGATCCAGCGTCGGATTGGAGGGGATGATCTCCCCTACCGCGAAGTTACCGTTACGGAACGAGATGGCGATAACCATGATCAACGGGAAGATGATCAGCGCCAGGAAGCCCCACATGACCAGGTGGGTTGCCCACACCCGGTATTTGACTGATTTGGGTTGTACGATTGCCATGTTGAAGCCTCCTTACAGCTGCTTGTCGGCTTTGGACAATTTCAGGTTGAGCAGCGCCAGCGCACCTACGATGAGGAAGATAGCTGTGGCGATGGCACTGGCCAGACCGTAGTCCTGACCACCAGATCCCTGGAACGCAATCCGGTAGGTATAACTCACCAGCAAGTCGGTGGTACCGGCCGGGGTGCTGGCGCCGATGATGTCGGGCGCACCGTTGGTCAACAACTGGATAAGCACGAAGTTGTTGAAGTTGAACGCGAACGAGGCAATCAACAGGGGTGTCAGCGGCTTCATCAGCAGCGGCACGGTGATCTTGAAGAAGTTCTGTACCGGACCGGCACCGTCCATGGCGGACGCTTCATAGAGATCTTCCGGAATGGCTTTGAGCAGGCCCATGCAGAGGATCATCATGTAGGGGTAGCCGAGCCAGGTGTTGACAATCAGGATCATCACCTTGGCCAGGAAGGGGTTGGTATACCAGTCCGGCTTGATGCCAAACGCCGCTTCCAGGAACATGTTGATCTCACCGAAGTTCTGGTTGAACAACCCCTTGAACACCAGGATGGAGATAAACGCCGGGATCGCATAGGGCAGGATCAACATGACCCGATAGAAACCGCGCCCCTTGAGCTCTTCCCACTGCACCAGACAGGCCAGCACCATGCCGATAGCCAAGGTGAAAGCGACGGAGCAGGTTGAGAAGATCACGGTCCAGATGAAGATCTGCAGGAAGGGTGACTGGATGCCCGGATCGGTGACGATGCGCGCGAAGTTCTTCCAACCGACGCTCACCACAAAGCCCGGAGCAATACCCTTGCCGACAAACTGACCCTGTTCGTCGATGTACTGATAGAAGCCGGTCTCGCCATTGGGCAGCATCAGCTCGCCATTCTGGGTATCACGCAGCAGGTTGCTGTCTTTGATCACCACGCCGGACTTGAGCACGGCACCATCCATCAGACGGGTGTAGTGCTGCTTCTGGGCGGCAAACTTGCGCAGGCTGCTCAGGGTCAGGTGGGTACCGCCATCCGGCAGTACCAGATCAAGGTCACTCAGGTGAGTACGATGCTCAACAATGGCGCGGATCGGTGCGGCCTTGCTGGCCGCTTCGCCAGTGAAGGGCTGCAGCTCGACCACTTGCTGGGTGTTCTGCACACGGCCCTCGCGGGACGCCAGCTCACGGGCCTTGTTGGTCATCAGGGAAACAGGTTGGCTGATAAAGGATTGATCATCCTGTGTCAGCAGCAGCTGGAACTGGCCGTTGTCGCCACCCAGCAGGGTAAAATCGAATTCACCGCCCGCCACCTTGTAGGTTTTCTTCAGGTGGTAGTCCCGCGCCTGCTCCACGGAGAGCAAGTTGGACCCCGAATAGTTGGTGAAGGCAATGCCAATGGTGTAGGCAAGAGGGAAGATGATAAACACAACCATGCCCGCAACACCCGGAAAGATGTAGCGATGGGCATAGGTCTTCTTGTTCATGAAGACATACAGACCGACGGAAACCACCACCAGATCCAGCAGCGCGAATACCCACTCGCCACTGGCGTACATCATCACGGCTGCGTAGCCGTTGAGGATGGCAACCAGGGCCGCTATGGTCCACTTAAGCCAGGTGTGCTTATCCTTCGGACCGGCATAGGACTCAACAGAAGGTACTACTTCCATGCCAATTAACCTTTATAACGCCAAGAGAGATTTGAGAGAGTGGGAGGCCATGACGGCCTCCCGGGTAGTGCGTGCTTACTGAACGATACGCTTGGCAGCGGTATCCAGAGCTTCGTCAACACCCTGACGACCGGAGGTCACGTTCTTGAGGGCAGTTTCGAAGGAAGACCAGAAACGGCTCATCTCGGGAACGGATGGCATCGGCTCGCCAGCCTGGGCGTTCAGCATGGTGGCCTTGATGTGCGGATCGGATTCCAGGGTCTTCTGGAAGGATTTCAGCGCAACGGCACCCAGCGGCTTGTCGGCGTTAACCGGCGCCAGACCGGCATCGGTCAGCAGGTAGTTTTCCAGGAACTCGATAGCCAGATCCTTGTTCGGGCTGGCGGCGTTGATGGTGGCACCCAGTACGCCAACGAAGGCTTTGGCCGGCTTGCCGTTCAGGGTCGGCAGCGGCGCTACGCCGTACTTGATGCCGCTCTTGTCCAGGTTGCTCCAGGCCCAGGGACCATTGATCATCATGGCCACTTCGCCCTTGTTGAACTTGGCGTCCATCACACCGTAGTCGATGCCTTTTTCCAGGTGACCGGACTTGATCATCTCGGAGATGTAGCCCACGCCCATCTTGGCACCTGCGTTGTTCACGCCGGTATCTTTGACGTCATAACCGGTAGCGGTTTTCTTGAAGGCGTAACCACCGTTGGCAGCCACCAGCGGATAACTGAAGTACGGGGTGTCATAAGCCCACATGATGGCGCGCTTGCCGTTTTTCTTCAGAGTCTCGTCAATCTTGGCGATCTCTTCGAAGGTTTTCGGCGGCTCGGGCAGCAGGTCCTTGTTATAGATCAGGCTGACGGCTTCCATGGCAACCGGGTAGCCATAGGTTTTGCCATCAACAGTCATGGCATCCCATGCCAGCTGTTCAAATTTGCCTTTGGTGGCAGCGTTCGGCGTTACCGGAACCAGCAAACCGGCTTTGACCCACTCACCGTAACGGTCGTGAGCCCAGAAGAAGATGTCCGGGCCGTTGCCAGTGGCGGCGGCTTGCTGGAATTTCACTTCAACCTGATCCGGGTGAGCCACAGTAACCTTGATGCCGGTTTCTGCTTCAAACTTCTTACCCACTTCAGCCAGACCGTTGTATCCCTTGTCACCGTTGATCCAGATGGTCAGCTGGCCTTCATCGATGGCAGCAGTAGCAGAGCAAGCGACGCCAAGAGTGGCCAGACCGATCAGGGATGACAGCAATTTCTTTTTCATGAGCCTTTCCTTGTATTAGTTCCGCGCTGTAAGAGCATTGTGTGCGAGATGAATATTATCCCAAGCGGCAAACGGCTCACATGACGCAACTCGCATTTTTGAAATGCAATTACGTATTTCCTTCCAGAAAGTTTTGAAAACATTTTCTTATTTCAGGGGATTACGGCCATTTATCGGCTTAATTCCAGACAACCACAGAATAATAATTACCAAAATGAAATAAAATTTCATGAATGAAAGGGTTTTCACCTCAATGAAAACCCTTTCAGGTGGTTTATTTTGTTTGATTTGTTAACAAAGTACCGCGCCAGTTTCGAGGTCTGCCCGGGCGCAATAAAAAAAGAGACCCCGCCGTGGCGGAGTCTCTTTTTGCGAGAAATGACGAGTTGATCACACTCGGGAGCATGACTACGACTGGCGCAGCAGCTGATCCTTAAGATTGGGCGGCACACCCTTGATGGTCAGGGTGTCGGTCTGGGGGTCGTAAAAGATCCGGCTGTTCAACAACTTCTGCTCAAAGCTCAGAGTCAGACCGCCGCCGGAGCCAACAAACTTGGTCAAACCACGCAAGGTAGAGCGATCTGCCGGGAAGCGCTCTTCCAGCTCATACTCCTGACCAATAAAGCTGTAAAAATCTAGGTCACCGTCACCGGGCAATTCTGCAGACAGCTCCTTGATTTCGATCTCTTCACCGGCACTCGCCTGTTCGGTGCAATATTTGAAGACCTGCTTTTTATAGTCATTGCGCTCGGTCGGTTCGAGCTGACGACTGTCGCAATAATCTTCGACCGCCTGCAGCAAGCCTTTATTTTGTACCTTGGCATCCATGCCCTCGCGGGCACCCAGCAGATCCATAAAGAAGTCGCCCAGTTTGCGACCAATGCGCCCCTTGCTGAAGGTGATATAGCGGCGCGAATCAGGTTGGGTTTTCCATTCGGTCAAATCAATGCGGGCCACCAGATTGAGTTTGCCGATATCCAGATACTGGATATGGCGCAATTCCAGCGCTTCGCTGACGGTGACGCTCTCCTTGCCCTCCAGCAGAGCAATCAGCAGATAATCGACCCCGACGTAGTTATATTTGGCAAACAGCAGCACCCCCTGCTCATCGAGGGCGTGCTCCACCAGCTGCTTGACCAGCATCTGGGTCACGGTGACCGAGAAGGGAACGAATTCGGTCTGCTCGTCGAGTAGCTGTTCGAGGGCGATACGAAATGCGGGTGAAGGCTGCTTGGGAGCCTCTTCACCGTCGGCCAGCTCGGCGACGGCCGTTTCGGGGTCGGCAAAGAAGCCAAAGCCCTTGCCACCCTTGCCGTTATAGATCCGATGCAGTTCCGCCATCAGTCCCTGTACCGCCTCATCAGGGGGCAGGGTCTGGCTGCGGGTATCGGCGTGGGGTTGACCATCGCCGCCCTGGCGCAAGGAGTGAAGAATGATCTTGTCGATATCGAGACTCATGTCACAAAGCCATAGTGTTAGCCGAAAGGGTGAAGTATTATAAGGCGCTTTGAACCGAGATGAACTGAAGATTATGCCTATCGTATCAAAGTACAATAACGAGCAATTTGACGCCCTGATGAACGACCTGATCACCGCGCTGGAAAAGCATAAAGCGCCGGTAGATCTCAGCCTTATGGTGCTTGGCAATCTGACCACCAATATCATCAACGGTATGGCACCGGCCCAGCGCCAGGCCATCACTGAAAAGTTTGTCCAGGCCCTGACCGCATCGGTCGATAATCGCCACGACGCACACTGAGTCCCCGACTCTGTTGATTTGACGTTTCTCAACGCAGATGGATCACTATGGTCGAAACCGGTAACCCCTATCGTGATAATGTCTCTCGCCTGATCACCTGGGGGCATTGGTTCTCCTTCTTCAACATTATTCTGGCCATGCTCATCGCCACCCGTTATCTGGGTGCCATCAGCTGGCCATCGACCACGCTTGGCGTGATCTATCTCGTTGTAAGCTGGATTGGCCACTTCTCGTTTCTGAGTTTTGTCACCTACCTGTTGACGATCTTCCCGCTCAGCTTCGTGCTGCCCAAGGAGAAGTCGTTGCGGTTCATCTCCGCCATCATCGCCACCCTGGCGCTGGTGCTGCTGCTGATCGACACCCAGGTATTCCGGCTGTTCAAGTTCCACCTCAACAGTCAGGTATGGCAGTTGCTGCTGGATCAGGCGCAAACCGAAGAGGGCTCAATCTGGAGCATCATCTTCGTTGCCGTGCCCACCATCTTCCTGCTGCAACTGCTGCTGTCGGCCTATGTCTGGCGCAAGATCAACAAGCGCAAGCGCCGCCAGTACGGCAATCAGGTGGGGCTGGCCCTGCTGATCTGCTTTATTCTGACCCACGTGGTCAACAGCTGGGCGGATGCGACCCTCTATCAGCCCATCACCATGCAGAGAGCCAATTTCCCCCTCTCCTACCCCATGACGGCCCGCTCCTTCCTGGCCAAACATGGCTGGCTGGATCTGGATCAGTACGAGAAGCAGGCTGCTTCCCAGGGGGATAACAGCGACAGCCGGATGCATTACCCACTGCGCCCGCTCAACGTCAACGCCCCCCTGACTCACAACAATCTGCTGATTGTGGTGGTCGACTCATTGCGTTTTGACATGCTCAACAACATCAACATGCCCAATCTGCAGCGCTATGCGGATCAGCATCTGACGTTCCGCAATCACCTGAGTGGCGGCAACGACGACCTGATGGGCATGTTCAGCCTCTTCTACGGGTTGCCCGGTCACTACTACAAGGACATCAGCAGCGACAAGCGTCCACCGGTGCTGTTTGACGAGATGTTGCGTCAGGATTACCAGTTCGGGCTGTTCGGCGCGATGGAAGATGCCCAGAAGTATCGCAAGAGCATCCTCGCCGGTCTGCGCAAACAGGTGTTTGTCTCCGAGCAGAGTGACGATGGCAAGCTGCTGACCGACTGGCAACAGTGGCTGGAGAAGCGCTCTCCCGAGCGTCCCTGGTTCTCGCTGGTCTATCTCTCGAGCCCAGGCGACTACCAGTTGCCCGCCACCATGAAGGGGCCGTTCCAACCGGAGCTCGCCAACTTCAATCCGGCGACCGCCTATCGGGCGGAGAACCTGCAAAAACTGGAGAACCGCTACAAGAACTCGGTCTTCTATACCGACCAGTTGCTTGAGCAGATGCTGACCAAATTGCAGTCGCAGGGGATGGACAGCAACACCATCGTCGTCATCACCTCCAACCACGGTCAGGAGTTCAACGACACCCGCAGCAACAGCTGGGGCGCAGGCAGCAACTACTCACCCTATCAGGTGCAGGTACCGCTGGTACTGGCCTGGCCGGGGCGCGGCAGTGACGTTCGGGAACAACCGAGCAGCCATTTCGATCTGGCGCCGACCCTGATGCAGGGGATGCTGGGCGTGCGCAATCCGGCGCGTGATTACAGCGTTGGCCGCTCGCTGTTTGATACCAGCCCGCGCAACTGGCTGCTGGCCGGGGATCAGAACGACTTCGCCATCTATGAAGGGGAGACCATCACCCACTTCAACAAGCAGGGTGACTTCGAACTGCTGGAGCGCAACAGCTATCGCCCGATCAAGCACGGCACACCGGATATGGGCGCCATGATCCAGGTGATGAACGAGCTGAACCGCTTTTATCGCAACCAGTGAAGCGCCCGTTGATGGCTTGATACCATAAAAAACGCCCCGAATTCGGGGCGTTTTTCGTTGTATAGCCGGGCCACGTTCACGACAGTTAGCGACCCCACCCTTGCGGGTACTTGTAGCCGACGAAACGCTTGGCTGCATAGGCTTTGAAAGCCGCCGAGTTGTAGGCCGCCGCCACATCTTTGGCAAACGGCTGCTCCGCATCTGCGCTTTTCACCACCACCCAGTTGATGAAATCGTAGCTGCGCTCCAGAAACAGTCCTTCACTGAACGGGATACCGCTGGAGGCAGCAAAATTACCGTTGATCACCGAGAAGTCCACATCCTCCCGCGAGCGGGGCAACTGCGCGGCTTCCAGCAGTACCAGCTTGAGATTGTGCGGATTGTTCACCACATCAAACTCGCTCGCTTTTAGCGGGTTTATCCCCTCCTTGAGAGTGAGCCAACCAAGATCCTGCAGCATCAACAGCGCCCGCGCCTGATTGGTGGGATCGTTGGGGATGGCCACCGTGCTCCCCTCTTTCACCTTGTCGAGTGCTGCCAACTTGCCAGAATAAAGTCCCATCGGACCGGTTGGCACCTGGGTAATGGGCGCCAGCGACAAGCCGCGATCTTTGGCAAAACTCTCCAGATAGGGTTTGTGCTGGAAGCAGTTCACATCCAGTGATCCGTCAGCCAGAGCAATATTGGGGGTCACATAGTCGGTGAACTCCACCAGCTTGACCTTATACCCCTTGGCCTCCAGCTGCGGCTTGATGGAGTCGGTGACCATGTCGGCAAAATCCCCCACCGTAGTACCAATCACAATCTCCTGTTTGGTCGGCAAGGACGCATTGGCGGCAACCGCGGAAAAAGAGAGGCTCCCGACCGCTATCGCGGCAATAAAGGTGCTGACGCCAGCAGTGGCGCGCAAGGAAGCAGTAAAAAGAGAAGATAAGAAGGAACGAAACGGCATAGGGACTCCCTGTCAGGTACGCATCAAGCTATGGGACTGCGGCGGGGGTTGCCCCCAGAGGCAACGCCTCTCACATCGCGGCAATCCAGCCATCTAAACGGCCATGACGATTACCATAACAGAGCTATCCACCGCAGCCAAGCAATAAACAGCTGGCCCCCCCCCGCCATATCGCCCTTGCAGTGCCTGCCACCCGCCTATCCGCACTCACGTTGGCACACACAACCATGCCGCTCACGTTCAAGAGCGCACGACCTCCCCTCGGGATTGCCCCGAATCGAGATGGCTGCGGCGAAGGAGAGTCACGAGAGAGTGAATTACAGATAAAAAGATCAGTAGCGAGCGGTGAGAACCATTCTCAATAGAACACATAACCAGTGTCATTGGAATACCTACCACAAACTGAATCGGATTTCTTTGAACCTCATTGCGTTTTTTGAAAATGGCTCTTTTTGAACCCCTGTCACCCGTGTATAGATTTCCGTCGCACTCAGGATGAGTGCGATCCAAGATGGAGTTAAAAAAATAATGAAGCAAACATCGTTAGCACTGGCGATCACAGCACTGCTGTCGACCCTGCCCAGTGCGCTCGTTCAGGCAAATGAAGGTTGTGCGCCGCTCACCGGCAAGGAGAGCGGCATGGATATCGGACGCAGCAGCACCGAGCGCTGCCTGCCAGGAGCCAATCCCCTGCAGGATCAGCAGTGGTATCTGCTCAACAGCGGCCAGGATGGATTCAGCGCCCGTGGCGGTATAGCGGGCAATGATCTCAACCTCTGGTGGGCTCATCGCACAGGCGTGCTGGGCCAGGGGGTCAATGTGGCCGTGGTGGATGATGGTCTGGCCATCGCCCACCCGGATCTGGCGGAGAACGTGCGCCCGGGGTCGAGAAACGTGGTAACCGGCAGCGATGACCCGACACCGACCGATCCGGATACGGCCCACGGCACCTCGGTCTCCGGCATCATTGCGGCGGTAGACAACGCCATCGGTACCAAGGGGATTGCCCCGCGAGCCCAGTTGCAGGGGTTCAACCTGCTGGATGAGAACAGCCAGCAGTTGCAGAAAGATTGGCTCTACGCCCTTGGCGACAGCGATGCCAGCCGCGACAACCGGGTGTTCAACCAGAGCTACGGCATGAGTGTGGTGGATCCCCGCTCTGCCAACTCTCTGGATCAATCCCAGCTTGATCGCCTGTTTGAACAGCAGACCCTCAAGGCGCAGGGCGCGGCCTATATCAAGGCCGCCGGCAACGGCTTCAACAAGATAGCGGCGGGCGGCTATGTGCTTAACCGCACCGGCAATGGTCCCAAATTGCCGTTTGAAAACAGCAACCTCGATCCCTCCAACAGCAACTTCTGGAACCTGGTGGTGAGCGCGCTCAACGCCGATGGCGTCAGATCCTCCTACTCCAGCGTCGGCAGCAACATCTTCCTGAGCGCGACCGGCGGCGAATACGGTACCGACGCTCCGGCGATGGTGACCACGGATCTGCCCGGCTGCGACATGGGTTACAACCGCACCGACGATCCCAGCACCAACCGACTGCACGGCAACCCGCAACTGGATGCCAGCTGCGACTACAACGGTGTGATGAACGGCACCTCCTCCGCCACCCCCAGCACCTCCGGCGCCATGGCGCTGCTGATGTCCGCCTACCCGGATCTGTCGGTACGTGACCTGCGGGATCTGCTGGCGCGCAGCGCAACCCGGGTCGATGCCACACAGAAACCTGTGATGGTCAGCTACACCAGCAGCACCGGCAAGGTGCGTGATGTGAAAGGGCTGGAAGGGTGGGAGCGCAATGCCGCCGGCATGTGGTTCAGCCCGACTTACGGTTTCGGTCTGATCGACGTCAACAAGGCGCTTGAGCTGGCAGCCAATCACCAGCCCCTCCCCCCGCTGGTACAGCTGCCATGGCAGAAGATCAATGTCAGCGGCAGTGCCGCCGCCATTGCGGATGTGGGCAACAGCCCGACCAGCTCAACAACCCGCATCGCGACACCATTGACGGTAGAAGCGGTTCAGGTGATGGTGAGTCTGGATCATCAGCGTCTGCCCGATCTGCTGATCGAACTGGTCTCCCCCGCCGGCACCCGCAGCATCCTGCTGAGCCCCTTCAACAGCCTAGTCGGCCAATCTCTCGACCAGCAGCAACTGGGCTTTGTGCGAACCAAGGGATTGCGCGACATGCGGATGCTATCCAACAAGTTCTACGGCGAATCGGCGCAAGGCACATGGCGACTGGAAGTGACCGACGTTGCCAACGGTACCCGTCAGGTCTCTCTGCTCAATCGCGAGACCCGTGAGCGTACCACCCTGACCGAGCGCAACAATCGCCAACCGGGCAAGCTGATCTCATGGTCCCTGCGGGTCCTGGGTCACGATGCCAACCGCAGCTAACACGCTAGGAGTATTACCATGAACAAACCTGTTACCTTGCTTCTGGCAACCCTGCTGGCCCCCCTCTCGGGACAGCTCTGCGCCGAGGAGTCCGTCACCATGGATGGCAAGCAGTACAGCACCATAGAGGTGAACGGCCAGACCTACCTCATTCCTGACAACGGCAGCAAGAAGCGGGTCGCCCGCAGCCTTGACAGCAAGGTCCCGCAACAGACCCTGCGCCGCGGTGACGTGTTGATGCAAGGGGCCGCCAGCCCCGAGCTCACCGTCAGCGGCACCCTGCTGGTGGAAGCTGACGATGCCACCGCCAAGGCGCTGGCGACTCGCCACGGCTTGAACTTCAAGCAGAGCAGCGGCGGCATAGCCCTGCTGGAGGCCAAATCGGGCACCGATCTCAACGCCATCGCCACCAAGCTCAAGAGCGAAGGGGTGAATGTGCAGATCGAGCTGTCGGGGGCCGAACAGCAGCCGAAATAGGTCGCGACACACAGATAACAAAGGGGGCCATCATGGCCCCCTTTCTGCTGCTCATTTTGACAGTGACTTACTTGGCGCCATGCTGCTCCGCCAGATAGAGCCAGGTATCGACCACGGTATCGGGGTTGAGCGACACCGAGTCGATCCCCTGCTCCACCAGCCAGGCAGCGAAGTCCGGGTGATCGGATGGGCCCTGACCGCAGATCCCCACGTACTTGCCCGCCTTGCGCGCAGCCTGAATAGCCATCGCCAGCAGCGCCTTGACCGCCTCGTTACGCTCGTCGAACAGATGGGCGATGAGCCCGGAATCCCGATCCAGCCCAAGGGTGAGCTGGGTCATGTCGTTGGAACCGATGGAGAAGCCATCCACGTGCTCGAGGAACTTGTCTGCCAAGAGGGCGTTGCTCGGGATCTCGCACATCATGATCACCTTGAGCCCCCGCTCGCCGCGGCGCAGACCGTTCTCGGCCAGGATGTCGATCACCTGCTCCGCCTCGCCCACGGTACGCACGAAGGGGATCATCACCTCGACGTTGGTCAACCCCATCACATCGCGCACCCGCTTGATCGCCTCGCACTCGAGGGCAAAGCAGGGGCGGAAGCTGTCGGCAATGTAGCGGGACGCACCACGAAAACCGATCATCGGGTTCTCCTCGTGGGGCTCGTAGCCACGACCGCCCACCAGATTGGCGTACTCGTTGGACTTGAAGTCCGACATCCGCACGATCACCCGCTCCGGCCAGAACGCGGCCCCCAGAGTGGCGATCCCCTCGGTCAGCTTGGCCACGTAGAACTCCCGCGGGCTGTCGTAACCGGCGATCATCTTGCCGATGGTGGCCTTGAGCTCTGGGGTTTGCTGGTCAAACTCCAGCAGCGCCTTGGGGTGCACCCCGATCATCCGGTTGATGATGAATTCAAGGCGTGCCAGTCCTACCCCGGCATTGGGCAACTGGGCAAAGTCGAAAGCGCGGTCCGGGTTGCCGACGTTCATCATGATCTTGATGGGCAGGCGCGGCATATTGCCCACCTCGGTCACCGCCACGTCGAAGTCCAGCTCGCCGTCATAGATAAAACCGGTATCCCCTTCCGCGCAGGAGACGGTGATCCGCTGGCCCGGCTGAATATGATCGGTAGCGTTGCCACAGCCCACCACTGCCGGAATGCCCAGCTCGCGGGCGATAATGGCGGCGTGACAGGTGCGCCCCCCCCGGTTGGTGACGATGGCGGAGGCCCGCTTCATGATGGGCTCCCAGTCCGGGTCGGTCATGTCGGTCACCAGCACATCGCCGGGCTGCACTTCGTCCATCTGGCTGATGGAAGAGATGACCCGCGCCGGGCCCGCGCCAATCTTGTGGCCGATGGCTCGTCCCTCGATCAGCACCTTGCCCGCTTGCTTGAGGGCAAAACGCTCGAGGGTGTTGGCCTCCTGACGGCTGCGCACGGTTTCCGGGCGGGCCTGCACGATGTAGAGTTGGCCATCCTGACCATCCTTGGCCCACTCGATGTCCATCGGGCGGCCATAGTGCTGCTCGATGATGAGGGCCTGTTTCGCCAGCGCCATCACCTCCTCATCGCTGATGCAGAAGCGGCTGCGCTCGGCCTCATTGGTGTCGACAATCTTCACCTGGCGGCCGTGACCGGCATCGTCCGAGTAGGTCATCTTGATAAGCTTGGAGCCGAGGGTCTTGCGCACCACCGCCGGGCGCCCCCCCTTGAGGGTCGGCTTGTGCACATAGAATTCATCCGGGTTGACCGCGCCCTGCACCACCATCTCGCCAAGACCATGGGCGCCGGTGATAAAGACCACGTCGTTGAAACCGGACTCGGTATCCAGAGTAAACATGACGCCGGAGGCGGCGAGATCCGAGCGCACCATCCGCTGCACCCCGGCCGAGAGGGCAACACCCTTGTGGTCGTAGCCCTGATGCACCCGATAGGAGATGGCGCGATCGTTGAACAGGGAGGCAAACACATGCTTGACCGCCGTCATGACGGCATCGATGCCACGTACGTTGAGGAAGGTCTCCTGCTGACCGGCAAAGGAGGCGTCCGGCATATCCTCGGCGGTGGCGGAGGAGCGCACCGCAAACGAGGCCTCGACACCGGCACTCAACTTTTCATATGCAACCCGGATAGCCTGCTCCAGCTCGGGCTGGAACGGGGCTTCGATCACCCAGTCACGGATCTGCTGACCGGCCCGGTTGAGGGCGGCGATATCGTCCACGTCCAGATTGTCGAGCAGATGGTGGATCTTGCCGTTGAGGCCGCTTGACTCCAGAAACTCGTTAAACGCAAAGGCGGTGGTAGCAAAGCCCCCCGGCACGGATACGCCGGCGCCAGAGAGGTTGCTGATCATCTCGCCAAGGGATGCGTTCTTGCCGCCAACTCGTTCTACGTCCTGCATTCCGAGTTGTTCGTACCAGAGCACGTACTGTTGCACTTGGATGTCTCCAGGTTGGTGGGCACCGATGCCATAGCACCTCGTGCGCCCGATTTAATCGATGAGGTTATGGGTAAGTCAGGTGCGTTATTGTCTGTTTCTTTTGTTGCCAACGACCATGAAAACGTTTTCTACTGGTTTTCAAAAAAATCCCCGAGCAAGAGTTGGGGATGGTCGAATGACCGGAACATTCTACAATGGCGACACAAAAAGATAACGATTCAGGTTTGCAAGCCACTTCACAACTTGGGCACAGCAGGCCGGTTGACAAAACTGGTATGGTTTCGGGAGATACTTCTCACCCCTTACCCCATGCGACCCCACCCGCGGTATCACAGGAGCCCTACGTGCACACCGTATTTTATGTTTCAGACGGCACCGCCATCACCGCCGAAGTGTTCGGCCACGCGGTACTGAGCCAGTTTCCGCTGGCCTTCGAGCAGATCACTATCCCCTTTGTGGAGACACTGGAGAAAGCCCGTCAGGTACGGATGCGGATCGACGAGCAGTTCCGCCAGACCGGGGTACGCCCCATCCTGTTTCACACCATCGTCGACCCGCAGGTACGGGAAGAGGTGCTCAAATCGGAAGCGTGCGGCCACGACTTTCTCAACACCTTCGTCAGCCCGCTGGAGCAGGAGCTGGGGGTAAAAGCCGAGCCCCGCCTCCACCGCACCCACGGTATGGAGAACCGCAAGCTCTATGACGATCGCATCGAGGCGGTCAACTTCGCACTGGCCAACGACGATGGCATCACCACCAGGGAGTACGATGAGGCGGACATCATCCTGATCGGGGTCTCCCGCTGCGGCAAGACCCCCACCAGCCTCTATCTGGCGCTGCAGTTCGGCATTCGCGCCGCCAACTACCCCTTTATCGAGCAGGACATGGGGATGCTGGAGCTGCCGGCCCCCCTCAAGGCCAACCGTCACAAGCTGTTTGGCCTCACCATAGCGCCGCAGCGGCTGCACGAGATCCGTAACCAGCGCCGAGCCAACAGCCGCTACTCCTCCATCGAACAGTGCGAACAGGAGCTGGCCTGCGTGGAGAGGCTGTTTCGCCAGGAGGCGATCCGCTTCCTCGATACCAGCTCCCACTCGGTGGAGGAGATCAGCGCCAAGGTCCTCGAGGCAACCGGTCTGCGCCGCCAGCTCTGTTAAGCCAGCTTGACAGCTATCGGCATCAACAAAAGATAAAAATTACAGTGTCGCGGCGAAAGTCAGCTGTGGCGAACTGCAATCCACATAGATGACAGTGAAAAGCGTGGATAAAAAAGGGATAAGCACCACAAATGCTTATCCCTCTTCTTGTCGACCTTGCCGTTGTGCCCTTGTCACCTGCTGCCAGTTAGCCGCTATTCGATTCCGTTCTGCTGCGCTCGGCAAACAGCCTGCGTTAACTAACGATTGAGCTCAGGGTTGTTCATCAACCGGGCATAGAAGGCCAGCAAACCGTGGCGCTGGCGAACCCGCTCCGCCAGCCAGCCGCCAACGAGCGCCCCCGTCACCCCGCCAATCAGCAACAGCGACTGCCAGTAGTGCAGCAACTCCTGATCACCGAGTAACAGCCAACCCAGCAACATAATCGCGGCCACCAGCAACAACAGCGGACTGGCAGCAATCCCTAACCAGAGCGCCACCAACACTCCCCCGCCAACCCCTTGTTGCAGCACGCTTTCGCGCTCTCTGTACTCCAACTCCCTGCACTCTTCCTTGCACTCCCGCTTGTTTGGCATCATTTGCATCCATTTGTGGCTTGGCACCACAAAAGCACACCAACAAGACAAAATGTCAACAAAACAGAATTCAATTGCACAAACATCAACCAAAAACTACCAAGAAGCCTCTTCAAATCATGAAAAAGCTGCCTTTGGTACAAAATACGGCCATTAGAGATGGAAAATAGGTGCATTCATGGCGGATTATCACTATTCTGCTTCGGTTGCCAGCCAACACTAAAAATTGAAAATGGCATGGCGTAACGAAATAAATACAGCTTTCGTCAGGTTTTGGCTACGCACTGCGGCCTGCTCAGGATGAGCCCAACACCGACCAGAGACAACAGAGACGTAAGGACAGACCCATGGATTTGAAACAAGACGGTGAGGAGCTGAAACGCGGCCTTAAAAACCGCCACATTCAGTTGATTGCTTTGGGCGGCGCCATCGGCACCGGCCTCTTTCTGGGCATTGCCCAAACCATCAAGATGGCAGGCCCCTCAGTCCTGCTGGGTTATGCCATCGGCGGCTTTATCGCCTTCCTGATCATGCGCCAGCTCGGTGAAATGGTGGTGGAAGAGCCGGTAGCCGGCTCCTTCAGCCACTTTGCCTACAAATACTGGGGTGAGTTTGCCGGTTTCGCGTCCGGCTGGAACTACTGGGTGCTCTACGTGCTGGTGAGCATGGCCGAGCTGACCGCGGTGGGCATCTATGTCCAGTACTGGTGGCCCGAGATCCCGACCTGGATGTCGGCCGCCTTCTTCTTCGTGCTGATCAACGCCATCAATCTCTCCAACGTCAAAGCGTTTGGCGAAATGGAGTTCTGGTTCGCCATCATCAAGGTGGTCGCCATCATCGGCATGATTGGCTTTGGCGGCTATCTGCTCCTCTCCGGTGCCGGCGGACCCGAGGCGAGCGTCACCAACCTGTGGGCTCAGGGCGGTTTCTTCCCCAACGGCATCAGCGGTCTGGTGATGGCCATGGCGGTGATCATGTTCTCCTTCGGCGGTCTGGAGCTGGTGGGCATTACCGCCGCCGAAGCGGACAACCCCGAGAAGAGCATTCCCAAGGCCACCAATCAGGTGATCTACCGCATCCTAATCTTCTACATCGGTGCTCTGGCTATCCTGATGTCCCTCTACCCTTGGGGTAAAGTGGTGGAAGGCGGCAGCCCGTTCGTGATGATTTTCCACGCTCTGGACAGCAATCTGGTCGCCACCGTACTCAACATCGTGGTGCTGACGGCGGCACTGTCGGTCTACAACAGCTGCGTCTACTGCAACAGCCGGATGCTGTTCGGTCTGGCCAAACAGGGCAACGGCCCGAAAGCCCTGCTCAAGACCAACAAGAGCGGCGTGCCACTGGTTGCCCTCTCGGTCTCGGCCATCGCCACCCTGCTCTGCGTGCTGATCAACTACCTGATGCCGGGCAAGGCGTTCGGCCTGCTGATGGCGCTGGTGGTCTCCGCACTGGTGATCAACTGGGCGATGATCAGCCTCGCGCACCTCAAGTTCCGCAAGGCCAAGGTCGCAGAAGGCGTCCAGCCCAAGTTCAAGGCGTTCTGGTATCCCTTCGGCAACTACCTCTGCCTCGCGTTCATGGCTGGTATCCTGGTGATCATGTACATGACCCCCGATTTCCGCATCTCAGTCGAACTGATCCCCGCCTGGCTGGTGGTACTGGGCATTGGCTTTGTCATCAAGCGCAAAGGACAAGCCCAAAGCAAGGTCGCAGCCAATCTGGGTTAATGCCCGCAGCTGAGAAAAACAATGCAAAACGCCGATCGCATGATCGGCGTTTGTCTATTCCGTATGGCAATCTGCAACCGGCGTTACAGATATTGCCCGACGATGGGGAGCAGATCCTCGACGTCACGGGCGATATGGTCGGGTTGGTGTTCCCAGCGCTCCGGGGTCGCGCGGCTATAGGCGACAGCCACCGAGATCACACGGCTCTGCTCGCCAAGCGCCGCTTGCAAATGACGGGCAAACTGCACATCTGCTTCATGGTCACCGATATAGATCAGCGACTGGCACCTGGCTGGGCCGAAGATAGACTCCAGACATTTGAGGCCACCGTAAGGATGGGGTTTTTGCTGCTGTCCGGGCACGTCATCATAGCCGATCACAGCCTTGAACAAGCTGTTCACGCCATGCTGCTCCAGTACCCGGCGAATGTTCTTTTGGGAGTTCTGCGAACAAATTCCGTGGGGAATGGCAGAGAAATGGTCAATCACCGCCTCCAGCCCCGCAAAAAAACGCACCTCGGTCCGGTTCATCTCCTGATGCTTGGCCCACAGACTGCCAGCCAGCACCATCTCGTCCCGCGACAAACCGTAGTAATCCATATAGAGCGCCTGCCAGTTTTTGGCGGCGTGATTGACATGGTGATACTCCGCTTCGCTGCGCAGATAGCGCGGCAGATACTCTCCGGTCAGATGGGGGGCGACCTCAGCCAGGATCTGCTTGGTGATATCGATATTCTTCGGCACCGAATTGACCAGAGTACCGTCATAATCCCATAAAATCGCATCCAACTTCATTGCGTTACCTGTCTCGCTGCACAGCCATAAGTCACGCCATGTTACTTGGCTTGCCTCTCCTCGCCAAACCGCGCTGTAAAAATGTGAGACCCATCCCGTCCCCACGCAGTAGCACAAGAGTTAATGTGCAACAACACAATAAATGAACATCCTCTGCCATACTCAGACGAAGTATTCCGTTACGCCGAAACCGGAGTCTGATCATGGTAACCAGCTCGCTTCACACCACAGATACCGAGGTTGAATTTGCCGACGATATCCAGTTGGTATCGACGACCGATCTCAAAGGGGACATTACCTACGCCAATCCGGCGTTTTGTCAGGTGGCAGGCTATCGCCTGGAAGAGATGTTGGGGCAACATCACAATCTGGTGCGCCACCCCGACATGCCCAAGGCAGCGTTTGCCGATCTCTGGGCCCACCTGCAGGCGGGCAAACCATGGCGGGGCATGGTAAAAAACCGCTGCAAAGATGGTCGCTATTATTGGGTTGATGCCTATGTCACCCCGATTTATGAAGATGGCAAGATGGTGGGTTACCAATCCGTCCGCTGCCGCCCCGCCGCAGAGCACAAAGCGCGTGCCAGCCAGATGTACAAAACCCTTAAAGCCCGTGAAACCGGCTCTGCCATTCACATGGGCCTGCGTCAACTCACGCCGGCCATGATGACCATCCCCCTGCTGCTCGTCAGCGTGATCAGCGCGCTCTGGCTGATCTCACCGCTGCAGGCGCTCTGGGTAATCATACCCCTCTTGGCAACAATCTGGTTCAATCGCCACCCTCTCTTCCTAACGCCGCGATTCTTGCAGCAGCTCGAGCAGGATTACGACAGCATCAGCCGCCTTATCTTCTCGGGGGATGCCCCCCACAGCATCGCCGATTTCCATATCAAACTCGGGCAAGCGAAGATCCGTACCGTACTCGGCCGGGTGGATGACACCACGGCTTCGCTCAATGCCATGGCCAATGACCTGCGCGGCTCCGCCTCGCTGGCCAGCCAGGATATCTCTTCGCAAGACACGCAGATCCAGCAGATTGCCACCGCCGTCACCCAGATGGCCTCGGCCGCCGAGGAGATCAACCGCAATATTCAAGACAGCAACAGCCAGATCGAAGAGGCCCGCAGCCACTGCATCACCACCAGCACCCAGCTTTCGGAAGCAGGAGAAGAGATGTCGGCGCTGGCCACCCAGGCAGAGCAGGCCTTCCAGTCAGCCGTTGAGCTGGCGAGCGAATCCGAGCGGATCGGCACCATCATGAGCGAAATTCGCGGCATTGCAGATCAAACCAACCTGCTGGCGCTTAATGCCTCCATCGAAGCCGCACGGGCAGGCGATCAGGGGCGCGGCTTTGCAGTGGTGGCGGACGAGGTTCGCAGCCTGTCGACCAGAACCCACAAGGCGACAGAGCAGATCCAGAACAGCATTGGCCATATCCAGCAAACCCTGGGGGGATGGAAAGAGATGATGCATCTCAATGTGACCAGAACCAACGCCTGCCTCGCCACTACCCGGGCAAGTACCGGCAACCTGAATCAGGTTGTGGTCGAGATAGACAAGGTCTCTGATTTTTCCAACCAGATCACCGCCGCGGCCACCGAGCAACAAGCGGTCATCGAGGAGATCAGTCGCAATATCAACCAGATATCCTCGCTCTCTCACGATAACAGTCTCAAAATCGATCAAGTGAGTGAAACCAGTGCCAACTTGCAGAGCAAAGCGAGCCAGCTCAAGGACTTAAGCCGGACGTTCGGATAGCAGCATGCAGATAAAGTCCATGTAAACGAAGGGCCACCCGTCTGGGTGGCCCTGTTGTTTATACGGCTTAACTGTTGCACCTAAACTGATCACAACCATTTAAGTTGGAAACTCTCTGGTCAAAAAATTCAATATCTTAGCGATTCCCAATATGACAATTAAGTTGGAAACTCAATAGCAATCCTCCACCAGCTCAACGAACAAGCAGGACATTGAAGTTGGAAACCGAGCACTGCATGGCGTGATACAGTTTGTGAAATTTTATTACAAATAAGGGCGGTCGTTTAACGTAACCGCCCCTTATGTACAGTGCTCTTACTGATCGCCCTGTCGGTTACGACTGGGATGAGTGCTGCTGAATATAGCGGTCGGCCAGCGCCTGCGCCTCTGCCAGTTCGGCTAGTGTTAATTGTTTGGCAGCACGATCGCGGGACTTAACAGCCTTGTCGCCATAACCGCTGGCCGCAGCGACCGAGAACCAGGCATATGCCTGCTTGACGTCCTGTGGCACCCCTTGGGCATGGTAATACATCACCCCTAGGTTGAATTGCGCTTCGGCATACCCTTGCTCAGCCGCCTTACAGTACCAAACCAAGGCTTGGGCATCGTCCTGCACCACTCCTTGGCCATTGGCGTACGACACACCAAGGTTGTACTGCGCATCGGCATATCCTTGCTCGGCCGCCTTGCGGTACCAAGCCACGGCCTGGGTATAGTCCTGCGCCACCCCTCGACCATTGTCGTACGACACTCCAAGGTTATACTGCGCACTGGCATTACCTTGCTCGGCGGCCTTGCGGTACCAGGCCACGGCCTGGGCATCGTCCTGTGGCATCCCTTGGCCCTCGTCGTACATCACGCCAAGATTGAACTGCGCATCAGCATCTCCTTGCTCGGCGGCCTTGCGATACCAGGCTGCGGCCTGGGCATAGTTCTGTGGTACCCCTTGGCCCTCATCGTACATCATGCCGAGGTTGTACTGCGCAATGGCATGCCCTTGCTCGGCCGCCTTGCGGTACCAGACTACGGCCAGAGCATCATCCTGCTCCACCCCTTGACCCTCATTGTACATCCAGCCGAGCTTTGCCTGCGCCATGGCAGCCCCTTGTTCAGCCATCTCAATGATTATTTCCCGTGCACCATCATGCCCATTTTTGGCTATTTCCCCGAGAGCGTTTAGGGCATGGGTATTACCTTGCTTTACCATCTTATAGATGGCGTCCAATGCATTGGCATTGCCTTGCTCGAACGCCTTGTGGTACCAGACGACCGCCTTCTTGTCATTCTGTACCACCCCTCGACCATCATCGTACATTCTGGCAAGGTGGTACTGCGCCTCCGCATGGCCTTGCTCGGCAGCCTTGCGGTACCAGGCTGCCGCCTGCTTGTCATTCTGAACTATCCCTCGGCCATAGGAGTACATCGTACCGAGTAGGAACCGCGCCTCCGCATGACCTTTCTCGGCTGCCTTTCGGTACCAGGCCGCTGCCTGTTTGTCATCCTGTGTAACCCCTCGGCCCGTGGCGTATATTCCGCCGAGTAGAAACTGTGCCTCCACATGAGCTCGCTCGGCCGCTTTGTGATACCAGAGCGCCGCCTCCTTGTCATTCTGGGCGATCCCTCGGCCATAGGTGTACATAATACCGAGTAGGAACCGTGCCTCCACATGGCCTTGCTCGGCCGCCTTGCTGTACCAGGTCACAGCCTGCTGGCCATCCTGTGCTACCCCTCGGCCCTCAGAGTACATCCTGGCTAGGTCGCACTGTGCCTCAGCATGGTCTTGCTTGGCTGCCTTGCTGTACCAGGCCACAGCTTGCTCATGATCCTGCGCCACCCCTTCGCCATTGGCGTACATCCCGGCGAGGTTGTACTGCGCCTCTGCATGATCTTGCTCAGCCGCCTTACGGTACCAAGCCACGGCCTGGGTATCGTCCTGCGCCACCCCTTGGCCATTAGCGTACATCACGCCGAGGTTGTTCTGCGCACCAGCATGCCCATGCTCTACCGCCTTGTGGTACCAGACTATCGCTTGTTTATAATCCCTATTAACCCCGTTGCCCTCATCGTACATCCTAGCTAGGCAGTACTGCGCTTCCACATGACCTTGCTCGGCCGCTTTACGGTACCAGGCCCACGCCAGCGTGTGATTCTGAGCTATCCCTCGGCCATTGGTGTACATCATGCCGAGCTTAAATTGAGCTTTTACATGGCCTCGTTCGGCCGCCTCGTGGTACCACGCCGCAGCTTGTCTGTCATCCTGTGCAACCCCTCGGCCAGTGTCGTACATCCAGCCAAGTAGGAACGGCGCCTCCACATGACCTTGCTCGGCAGCCTTGCTGTACCAGGTCACTGCCTGCTGAAAATCCAGTGCAACCCCTTGGCCAGTGGCATACATTCCGCCGAGTTGAAATTGAACCTCCATATGCCCTTGTTCAGCCATCTCGATAATTATTTTTTGTGCACCATCATTCCCAGCTTTGGCCATTTCGCTAAGAATGTTCAAAGCATGGGTATTACCTTGTTTTACCATCTTATCGATTGCGTTAAACGCCATGGCATTGCCTTGCTCGGCCGCTTTGCGATACCAAAAAATGGCCTGTTCATCATTCTCTTCCACCCCATTACCTCTAAAATACATTTCTGCGAGTCGTAATTGCGCATACGCATGCCCTTGGCTTGCCGCTTTTAGCAGCCAATTGAAAACCCATTGTGCGCGGCTATTTTGTATAGAACTATTATCCCAATACATCATGCCGCGAACATACTGTGCCTCTGCATGGCCTTGCTCAGCCATCACAGTGATGATTTCATGTGCCCCCTTATGTCCATTTTTTGCTATATTGCAGAGAGCACTAAAGGCATGGTGATCACCTTGCTTTGCCGTCTTAACGATTATTTCCAATGCATCAGCATTGCCTTGCATGGCAGCCTTGCAGAACCATGCCAAGGCTTCATGAGCATCTTGTTTCACTACATGACCAAGACTATACATTTGGCCGAGACGGTATTGTGCTTTGGCATTTTCTCGCTTGGCTGCTTCGATATACCAAGTCATGGCTTGATCATTATCTTGTGCTGCACCTTGGCCAAGTTCGTACATCTCGCCTAATGCGTACATCGCATTGGTATTTCCTTGACTAGCCGATTTATGATACCAAGCCTCTGCGTGCTCATCATTTTGTGCTACCCCATGGCCATATTTGTACATCTCACCAAGTCGGAACTGCGCTCCAGCGATCCCTTGATCGGCAGCTTTTCGGTACCATGTTACGGCTTGTTCATAATTTTGCTCCGTCCCTTGGCCACGGCTATACATCCGGCCTAAGGCGTATTGTGCATCAGCATGGCCTTGATCGGCAGCCTTACTGTACCAATCCACGGCTCGTTCATACTCTTGTTTAAGATCGTGAGCTAGCATCACCGTACTTCCGAGATAAAACCCCATACCGCTATGCCATTGCTCGTGCAATTTCCCGAGGCGATACTGCGCATCAGCATACCCATTGATGGCTGCCTTGCGGTACCATGCTAAAGCTTGCTCATAATCTCTTTCTTCCCCATTTTCGTATATCTCCCCCAATGCGAACTGAGCACTGGCAACACCTAACTCAGCTTCTAGCTCTAATTTTCCCAGATCCATATTCATCTATTTTATCCTTGTAAATATTTAACACTGGGCCACCCACACAATCGACCACATATTCACATCTTATATTTTAAAATCACACTACGCCATAAAATGGTTGCTCGCTAGCAAGAATGTAAAAGTAATAAAAATATTTTACGTGATTTACATCACAATACAAAATGTAGTAGTTCAATAATTTTGGTAATGTTTGTAGATCGAGTTAACTATGCTACGCCAATAGATATACCACTCAACATCAGTAGCAAACTCCAATCCATTAGTTGACTCCATGAGTTTCCTGAGCGGTGGTCCAGGCAGTTTTGATTTCTCGCCAACGAACAACGCACTGAGGGGTAATTGATTAGCAGTAATGTCGATATGATATCGAGTACATAGCTCTGTACTAAGTTCCCGACGGAGTTGGTTAAGTTTGATCTCGTCATTTATTTTTACTTCAATGTAAGGAGGGTGTTCGTTCTCCACACCTAGGAATATATTTCTCACCACGGTGTTTAAATTAACTAGCGTACCGCTCTTCGCGGCATGATTTAAAGTGGCGTAAAGTACACATGGTTTCAACATTTCATATCCTTTAGGAGTAATTTTTTCGTAAAAAATATCCGGGGATATCCCCAATCATTAAAAACTCTTTACCCAGCAAACTAAATACTAGAGATAAAAACACAGGATTTTATTAATTGAATAATGCAATTAAATAACATCGCCAATGCTAACAAAAGCAACAATTGTGCTGATAATGCAGGATGATTAATTAGAGACTTGCGATCATTCCAATCTTTAATATAAGACATCTCGTCACGAGCTAGTTATAGTAGTAACTCCACAGGCAAAGACAGGATCTCCGTTACGGCTCGTCGGACACACTCATCCTTATCACTTGCCAGTTTGAGCAGAACCTGAGTTGGCAACATGGGGTTGTAGATAAGGGCCTTGCGAACATATTTATCCTCATCAGACGCCAGCTCTGCCATCAGCTCTACAGGCAGTCTAAGATTGCTAGCTGCTGCCATACGAATTAGCGGTCTGTCATCAGACACCAAGCTGGCTAACTCATCGGATGGCAGGGAATGGTTGCTCGCTACCGCAGCCAAGATTCTAACTTCATCATGCCTTGCCAAGCTCAATATCCGAGCCAACAAACTAGGCGGGATCATGGGATTACAGGCAACTCCAGCGCGAACCTCTTCCTCTGTATCACGAGCCAGCGTATCCAGCACGGTTGGCGGAGTATTAGGATTGCTGGCAACGCCACGACGAACATGCTTATCCACATCACAACCTAACATAGCTAGTGCCTTGGTCGGAGTTGAGCAATTCCTTGCCACAGTAGCGCGGGTTACTACATTTTTGTGTCTTGCGAGTGCTATGAGCATATCGGCTGGGAGGGCTGGGTTACTAGATGCAACCCCGCTTATCTCGTCATCATCGTCACTCGCTAGCTCAATGAGCACTTCGATTGGAGTCGCAGGATTGAGAGCTAGATAGTAGCGAACTTCCAACTCTTCATCAGTCGCCAACACAACCAACACCTCAGAAGCTGTTGTCGGGTCTCGGGCCATATTAGAGCGTTCGTAAACAGAGAGATTATTCAGAAAAAGCATATCTACCTCCTCATTTTTAGAAATTAACGTGTACATTTATAATCAACAAAATGAAGTCGACTTTGTCTAGTACGATTTTCGTCAACTGGTGTGTCTGTCAGAAAGCCCAAGTGTAGCGGTCACTTGGGGCTGGGGAAGTTGTGACATGATGGCGGATTGGGGAAACAACACCGATTGAAAGTTGATGCCTGTTTACAGGTGTGTAGGGCCTCGAATAGGTTGATTCGATTCGCAGCAATAGTGGCCTTAAAGGAAACATATTGAGTGAATATTGGTTTCCATATGGGGGTCAGCCTGCTGATTTGTGCTCGAGCCTAATGATAAATGATGGTTATAATTGGTCGGCAAGATCATAACAGACTGATTTTAATGGTGTTTTTTTTGTTGTGTCAATTTTGTAGCCAACGGCTTGCGAAATGCCCCAAACTAGATGATGACCCAATGAACTCCTGAGTGATGATTCGCATTGGGCTGCCATCAACAACCCCCAGACGGAGACGGAGGCGCAGACTCATCATGACTCATGTAGAGCAATCTCCCACAACCAGCAATCTATCTGTTCTAGAGTCGCTCGGTCTACCACGTAACTGGCTAGCAGCCCATCAGCACATAGTGTCTGGTGTATCTCCTGAGATCGTCGTCAAACTGAGCTCGCTATTGGGGTCTAATACCCGAACAATTTGCCAGATGATTGGCATTAGCCGAGACACACTGAATCGCCAAATCAAACGGGGCAATCGCTTATCGACAGCTCAGGGAGATCGCGTTTACTGGGCAGCCTTAGCAGTGGACGCAGCCATATCCCTACACCGGGGAGATACTGCTAAAACGATGAGATGGCTCACCCGCTCTGCGTGGGGATTAGGTGGTGAAAAACCGGCCGATGTGATTACTACGCCTATGGGAGCGCAGGCAGTTATCGATCTTGTCGGCCGGATTAGGCATGGCATCCCCTGTTGATTAACAGTTCATACGTGACCATAAAGCACCAACAATAGGCTCATTTGATGAGCCGATCACCCCGACCAATCGGCTCATTTGATGAGCCGATCACCTCGACCAATCGGCTCACTTGATGAGCCGATGACCTCGACCAATCGACTCACTTGATGAGCTGATCAACACAACCACTCAAATCGTGGTTAGATAAGCTCTCGATTGCCTTCAATTTTCCCAAATTGATCAGGGTCTGCGGGTTGATAATCATCCGAAAACATATTCATCAACCGATACTCCTGTCTCAGGTTGGCCAGCGCCCCAAAAAAGCAGCCTTCACATAGGTGTACCTGATATCGTTCACCATCGTGCTGCGAACCATAACCCCAGCAAGCTTCCAGCGTGCCGAATTCCTGCGTACCGAGCGATTTAGTAGTACTAGCACCACAGACATCGCACAAAATATCGACGACCTGTGTGGTAGGAACGATTGCTTCGACCTTCATGGCAATACTCCTCGTTGTGATGCCTGATATCAGAACCTGTATAGTTATCGACGGCGAGCATCAGGGCATAGGATGTTGAGCGGCATACGCCGCAACCAGCCGCACAGCCAATGCGTAACTGAGCGGTAGACGTGTTTTGTATTTCATCAGGCAGTCTGGCCTATCGACTGCCCGTTCCAGTGCAGATAGAGAGCTTGCCTGCTCGGCCAGCAGCCCCAGTTGCTCAGCCAGTTTCCTATCCCGTTCTTCCCAATCCACACTGGGATGGTGAACTGCTCGCTTGGCGGCAGGTAACTGTTGATACAACCAGGCACGATCATGTTTATAGAGCCAGGTGAAAGCCGTTCTGCACACCTGCTCGACAAAGCCTCGACTAGCATCAGCATGTTTTGCCAAATATGCAGCCACCGTTACACGGTGCTCACGGAGACGGTTAACCCTTCTCAAATGCCGTCGCCAGTCAGACAGCCCTTGGTGGCTCTGAATAATGGCTTCGACCGCCCCGACAGAAACGCCATGACTGTGCGCGATCTGCTGCCGTGATCCCCCCATGAACGCCTGACGCCATATTCCCCGCTCAACTTCAGCTGTAATGCGCTTGGCACGGTGATCAACCGGTTGATTGTGTCTCAGGGCGAGTTGCTTGATATAGCCGATGCTGTATCCGGTCTGGCAGGCAATCTGTCGCATGGAAACCCGCTTCACCAACAATGTCAGTATTGCTGTTTCTGATAGCTGTCCGTCGCTAGGCATAGTGGATTGTATCTGCACCGCAGCTGGGCTACTGATAGAAAAAAATTCCGCTGGGCTACGGCTTACAAACGCCATCATTTGCCTTGCTCTCCGTGGAGAAATTGCTTTAGCTAACTGGGCAGCTTGTAAAAGGTCATTGGCCTTTAACTCATCCCGATTATTCCAGCAATCTTCCACAAAAATGCTAAGAGACTCCCAGTCACCACCAAATATAGATAGATTGATCTCAAGAGTTTTAAGATCAGTCTGTTGCGACTTATACTGCTTCAATCGAACAATCTGTTCATGAGCACCGATTAAGTCTCCTTTTCTAAAAAGAGACCAAGCCCAATGGGCTTGCAGCCTCTCGCTTCTTTTTACAAGATCTATCTTATCTAATAAAAACTGATGAAGTTCAGCAAACCGCCCCAATAAACAGGCCGCATTACAGACTCTGATAGCATCAGTTTCCTGGCCTGTACGGTAAAAAAGATCTCGGCAGTATGAGTAGTATTTACTACCTCGATTTGTCCTTTCTAACAAATTAACCAAATGAGCAAGATCAGTTGTATCTTCACTTTGTTGATATTGACTTATAGCTAATGCAACTGGGTCAGCCCCCTTAACTGATTCGATGATATTTTGCAACTTTCTGACATCAGCATCTGACGCTCCAGAATTCCCGACCTTCTGTAAAAGCTGTTGTGCATCATCGACCAACCCTGACTTCGCTAATGCCTCTATCTCTAGCATACTAATTGCAATGGAATTAACGGCGGCTTCCATTTGAGTTCTGTGGCGGTTAATATAATCCACTGCTGCCGATATTGGCTGTTGTACCTGTGCCAATACAAATCTGGCTAAACCAAGAGTTGCATCATTCTCTGGACTTAGTGCTGTTTGTCTATTTACTTCCTTTTCTATCGCATCAAAATCGATTTCAATTCCAAAAGCAAATGCCAATGACAAATTCTCAAGTGTTTTCTGAGTGTAACTAACAAAGTAGCTCTCAAGTTCTGAAATTGCTTGTTCGTGTGTTTCACTGTTTCTAAGCTGTAACCACAGCACATATTTATCTGATATATTAGCGACATCTTCAGCACCGAGGTGCCTTGCCTGACCTGAACAATATTTGAATAGTTCGACAGCTCTATTTCTAAGCGCTGTCGATTCAGAATCATCTGCAAGTGGAAACTTATCTGCTGCTAAAGGAATAAAAGCCAACACGCTCTCGCGGAGTTCAACCGCCTTAATTGCATTTACCAAGAATGCAAACGCAGAAATCTGCGCCAGTGCTGGTGAAATATAAAATGATGCGTCGCCTATCGCCTGCGCCGAATCTAAAGCCTTTTCCCATTGATGCTCTATCAACAATGTAGAAACCAAAAAGACTTTGCCATCATTGTCTAAATCTTGAGAGCTTAATCCTGCACTTTCTAACCAGAGCAAAGCAGCGTCGTTTCCTTCTACTATTTTTTTAATCATAAAAAAGGCAGAATAATTTTAAGCCCCCCCTGCAAGCAAACCAGACGCCGCATCTACTCTGCTCAATTCAATAGCATCGATAAAGGCCTGTGCTATCGCAGCCTCCTCCGTTTGACACAATTTTTTAGAACATGATAGCCATTTTTTCGCTAGCTGAGCCCTTTCTCCTACACATAAGTATCTTGCAATTAGCGCTAGCGCCCTAGCTTTTACTTGAGGGATGCCGCCGGACAGCTCTCCATCAATAATGCTTTCTGCTAAAGCAATCGATTTCTCTTCCTTAGGAAAAGAACCGAAAAATCTCAGCAAGGTAATTTCGTGGGCAAGTTTTTCTATTCTTTCGTCTTGAAGATGCTGAGCGGTAAATCCGGCCCCCCTCATCTGATCAACTATCAAATCCGCTGTTTGTTTGGGATGATTTTTAACGGTATCCAGTAGCTTTTTTTTCACTTTCCTGGCGCATTGATTTAATTTGAAGCCACACTTCAATAAAATAAATAAAAATACTTAGACCAATTAACACCCACCCGGTTATAAACATTGGAGTTGATATTGGTCCACTATATGGTTACTCAAAAGCCAATTTAAAATATCTAGCCATAAAGGAGTGTTGAGAATGCCTACTCCTGCCAACAACAACGGTACACTTAGTGCTTTCGCTAATGAAGGTCTATATAGTGCAACTAAAAATTTTATGTTTTTTCGCACAACATCCCAATCAATATTCATGTTGTTCTAAACCCTCTCTGAAGGTGGAGTTTCCTTATCAAATGGCTTGGATATCTGCGCCGTTTCGGTATTGGTTGGTAGCGTCACCTCTTTTGGTGGGCTCTTCTCTTATCAACTCGGTCATCTGTATGCCCATCTACCGCACAGAGAAGTAATCTCGTAGAGCTCATATTCCATGGCGCCATCGCAGATGGTTATTCCACTGCTGCATGTAGTGAATTCGCAGCATGGTGTCGAGTGGATAGGAACGGCTGCCGTTGTCAGCTTTCGGGTAGACCGGTTCAATGACACTGAGCATTCTGGCCCATGGGAGCAAAGCGTCCATGCGGGCTAGGAATGTCTCTTTGCGGGTTTTGCGGCGTTTACCATTGAACTTGCTATCCGCGAAAGTAAACTGTTGGACCATGCTGAACCTCATCCCTGATACCAAGTGAGACTGATAGTCTCACACCAGAGACTTGTTCGCACCTTCCCCAACACGGCTGAAAGATCAAAATGCGATCATTTTTATAATTTAATGACTCTCAGTCCACGGAATAATAAAAAGGCCCTGCTCTTGCAGGGCCTTTGAGTTTCCAACTTGAATGGTCGGTTTCCAACTTCAATGTCACGGTTTCCAACTTAAATGTCCGTGATCATAAACGCCACTTACTTGGCGTAATCCTCAGTCGGGATACAGGAGCAGAACAGGTTGCGATCGCCGTAGACGTCGTCGATGCGGTTCACAGAGGGCCACAACTTGGCGGCGCGCACGGCGTCCGACGGGAAGACCGCCTCGGCGCGGCTGTAGCCACGGGACCACTCTGTATCCATCACATCGTCCTGAGTGTGCGGCGCATGGACCAGCGGGTTATCGGCGAGGCTCCACTGCCCCTCCTGCACCTTGGCAATCTCGGCGCGGATGGAGGTCATCGCTTCGACGAAGCGATCCAGCTCGCGCTTGGATTCCGACTCGGTCGGTTCGACCATCAGGGTACCCGCCACCGGGAAGCTCATGGTCGGCGCGTGGAAGCCGTAGTCCATCAGCCGCTTGGCCACGTCCATCTCGCTGATGCCGGAAGCCTCCTTGAGCGGGCGAATATCCAGGATGCACTCGTGGGCCACCCGACCGTTGCGGCCGGAATAGAGCACCGGGAAGGATTCACCCAGCTTCTTGGCCAGATAGTTGGCGTTGAGGATGGCCACCTGAGTGGATTTCTTCAGTCCTTCGTCACCCAGCATGGCGATATACATCCAGCTGATGGGCAGGATGCTGGCCGAGCCGAACGGTGCCGCCGACACGGCGCCGTTGTCACGGCTCTCCTTGTCGGTCTTGACCACGGCGTGACCAGCCACGAACGGTGCCAGATGCTTCTTCACACCGATGGGGCCCATGCCCGGGCCGCCACCGCCGTGCGGAATGGCAAAGGTCTTGTGCAGGTTGAGGTGAGAGACGTCTGCCCCGATAAAGCCCGGTGCCGTCAATCCAACTTGCGCGTTCATATTGGCGCCGTCCAGATAGACCTGACCACCGTGCTGGTGAACGATGTCGCACACCTCCTTGATGGTCTCCTCATACACCCCGTGGGTGGAGGGATAAGTCACCATCAGACAGGAGAGTTGATCCCCCGCCTCGGCGGCCTTGGCGCGCAAGTCGTCGAGATCCACGTTGCCGGACTTGTCACAGGCGGTGACGATCACCTTGAGCCCCGCCATCTGGGCAGAGGCCGGGTTGGTGCCGTGGGCAGAAGCTGGGATCAGGCAGATGTCGCGATGCCCTTCACCACGGGATTCATGGTACTTCTTGATGGCGAGCAGACCCGCGTACTCCCCCTGAGCACCTGAGTTGGGCTGCATGCAGACCGCATCGTAACCAGTCACCTTCACCAGCCAGTTTTCGAGGTCGGCCAGCAGCAACTGGTAGCCCTTGGCCTGTGCCAGCGGGGCGAACGGGTGCAACTTGCCAAACTCGGGCCAGGTCACCGGGATCATCTCGGCGGTGGCGTTGAGCTTCATGGTGCAGGAGCCGAGCGAAATCATGGCGTAGTTGAGCGCCAGATCCTTGGCTTCGAGACGGTGGATGTAGCGCAGCATCTCGGTTTCGGAGTGGTACTTGTTGAACACCTCGTGGGTCAGCACGGCGTCGGTGCGCAGCAGATCCTGCGGGATAGCGTGATGAGCCTGAGCCGCCTTGTCGAGAGCCTCGATATCAAGCCCGTGACCTTGACCGAGGAAGAGCTCAAACAGCTCGGCCACATCAGCGCGGGTGGTGGTTTCAGAGAGGGAGACCCCTACCGCACCGTCGAGGTCTGCACGCAGGTTGATGCCATTAGCTTCAGCCTTGGCAATGAGTGCTGCTTTATCTGTCGTCTGCACGGTCAGGGTATCGAACCAGCTGGCATGCTTAAGGGCTACCCCCTTGGCCTGGAGGCCGAGCGCCAGAATGGTGGTGAGACGGTGCACACGGGAGGCGATGGTTTTCAGCCCCACCGGGCCGTGATAGACGGCGTAGAAGCTTGCCATGTTGGCCAGCAGCACCTGAGCGGTACAGATGTTGGAGTTGGCCTTCTCGCGGCGGATATGCTGCTCGCGGGTCTGCATCGCCATGCGCAGCGCGGCCTTGCCACGGGCATCCTTGGAAACGCCGATAATGCGGCCCGGCATGGAGCGCTTGTAGGCATCGCGGGTGGCGAAGAAGGCGGCATGGGGGCCACCGTAGCCCATAGGCACGCCAAAACGCTGGGCAGAGCCCAACACAACATCGGCGCCCAGCTCGCCCGGGGATTTGAGCAGCAGCAGAGAGAGCAGATCGGCGCTGACGCAGGCCAGCCCTTTCTGGGCCTGTACGGCGGCAATCAGGGCGCGCAGATCTTTCACTTCCCCTGTGGTGGTGGGGTACTGGAACAGGGCACCAAACACCTCTTCGCTCACTGCATCGCTCGCGGCGCCAACCGCCACGTCGAAACCGAAGTGAACCGCGCGCTCCTTGACCACGTCGATCACCTGCGGGTGCACGTCATCGGCCACGAAGAAGAGGTTGGATTTGGACTTGGCCATCCGCTTGGCCAGCGCCATCGCCTCGGCGGCGGCGGTCGCTTCATCCAGCAGGGAGGCGCTTGCCAGATCCATGCCGGTCAGATCCAGCGTCAGCTGCTGGAAGTTGAGCAGGGCTTCGAGACGGCCCTGTGCCAGCTCGGGCTGATAGGGGGTGTAGGCGGTATACCAGCCCGGATTTTCCAGCACATTGCGTAAAATGACGTGGGGCACATGGGTATCGTGATAACCCATGCCGATATAGCTCTTGGCAATCTTGTTCTGAGCGGCATAGCCCTTGAGCTTGGCCAGCGCCTCCACTTCGGTCATGCCGGCACCGATCCCAAGCGGGCCCGGCAGGCGAATGGCGGCGGGCACGGTCTGTTCAATCAAATCGTCCAGGCTTTCGGCCCCGACGGTCGCCAGCAGCTGGCGCAGCTCTTCCTCGCCCGGGCCGATATGGCGGCGGACAAAATCGGTTTTTTGCTCGAGTTCAAACAGTGACTGGGTCATTTCCCTATTTCCTGATAAATAAGTCCTGGCATGACATCCTGATAACCAAGACCTGATGTTCCTGATCGTCGGCTGATACCGACTCCACTCATGTTCTGGGTCCCGCAGACAGGGCGCGGCACCGGATGCTGCGGCAGCATCGAGAGGGGATCGCCTTGTTGCGAACCGGCCTGTTTGCCCCTAGGCTCCCAGGCTGGCAAACGGCAGGCGCGGACGACTTCACCCTTCCACCGGCCGGTGCTTGCCCGGCTGGCGGTCATACAAAGGGGCCCTGCTGTGTTGGCAGGGCCCGGGGGCATTACTCTTCGTCCACCACGTTCTGGTAGCCTTCGGCATCCAGCAGGTTGGCCAGCTCGCTCTCGTCATCGAGCTTGATGCGGAACAGCCAGCCAGCGCTGTAGGGGTCGGAGTTGACCAGCTCGGGGCTCCCTTCCAGCTCTTCGTTAACGGCAATGATCTCGCCGCTCACCGGGCTGTAGATGTCGGAGGCCGCCTTGACCGACTCGGCCACGGCGCAGTCGTCACCGGCACTGACCTGCTTGCCCACTTCCGGCAGCTCGACAAACACCATGTCACCCAGCAGCTCCTGGGCGTGCTCGGTGATACCGACCACGGCCTCGCCGTTGGCTTCAACACGGATCCACTCGTGGGAAGTGGCATATTTCAGTTCGCTCGGGATATGGCTCATTTGTGCTTCCTTTGATCTTTGAGTCGCGTTTAAAAACGAATATGAAAAGGGATGGGGGGGAGGCACAGCCCTCCCCCAAGACGATGTTAAACCAGCTTCTGGCCGTTACGGACGAAAGCGGGCTTGGTGACCTT
The DNA here is from genome assembly GCF_040907825.1 of Aeromonas sp. s7(2024). Classification (NCBI taxonomy): domain Bacteria; kingdom Pseudomonadati; phylum Pseudomonadota; class Gammaproteobacteria; order Aeromonadales; family Aeromonadaceae; genus Aeromonas; species Aeromonas sp. s7(2024). The sequence goes on along the minus strand of NZ_JBFOCM010000012.1, from coordinate 190,041 downwards.
CACGGTGACCAGCTTCTTGCGGATCTCCACCTCGGCCAGCTCACCGATATCGCGGGGCACCCGCGCCAGGGCAATACTGTAGCCCAGGGTGGGGGAGAAAGAGCCGGAGGTGATCACACCTTCCCGCTTCTCACCGTTTGCCGCGGTGAAGGTAACCGGCATGCCGGCACGCAGCACCCCTTTCTCTTCCATCACCAGACCCACCAGCTTGGGCTGATTGCCCGCCGCTTTCTGCGCTTCCAGCACGTCGCGGCCGATGAAGTTGCGATCGCTCGGCTCCCAGGCGATGGTCCAGGCCATGTTGGCGGCGAGTGGAGAGATTGACTCGTCCATATCCTGACCGTAGAGGTTCATCCCCGCCTCCAGGCGCAGGGTATCGCGGGCACCGAGGCCGCACGGGGCCACACCGTTATCCAGCAGCGCTTGCCACAGCTCGCAGGCTTTCTCTTGCGGCACCACGATTTCATAACCATCCTCGCCGGTGTAGCCGGTGGTGGCGATAAAGAGATCGCCAGCCTGCACGCCGAAGAAGGGTTTCATCCCCACCACGGCGGTACGCTGAGCGGCGCTCAGCACAGCAGCAGCCTTGACCTTGGCGTTGGGGCCCTGCACCGCAATCATCGCAAGCTCGGGACGCTCGGTCACTGTGATATCGAAATCGATGGCGTGATGGCGGATCCAGGCCAAGTCCTTCTCGCGGGTGGCGGAGTTGACCACCAGTCGGTAGAAGGTATCGGTTAGGTAATAGGTGATGAGGTCATCGATCACGCCGCCTTCCGGATTGAGCATGCCGCTGTAGAGGGCCTTGCCGGGGGCAGTGAGTTTGGCCACGTCGTTGGCCAGCAGGTGTTGCAGAAAGGCTTTGACCCGTTCGCCGGTCAAATCGACGATGGTCATGTGGGAGACATCGAACATACCGGCATCGCTGCGCACCGCGTGGTGCTCTTCCAGCTGGGAGCCGTAGTTGATGGGCATTTCCCAACCGTGGAAGTCCACCATCTTGGCGCCAGCTTCCAGGTGTTTGGGATGCAGTACAGTAGTCTGGATCATCGCATTCTTTCCTTAGCAAAAAGCCTTTTCGCTTTGGCGACCACCCTTGCGACCCGCGCCACCGCTCTGACTGCACTGTGCGCAGCAAAAAGCGACCGGATCCAAAAGTGTGTGCTCGCTCCTGCCCTTGCCAGGCAAGAGGGATTCCTTGAACGGAGCGGATTATATGACAAGCAGGCGAGCGTGCCGCTCAAAAAAAACTAATCCCCTCCCGTAAAACTGACTCCAGACACTAAGATAAATGCAGTGATAAAAACAGCTATAAGCCGACTCAGGCGAGATTAAATTTTGATTTTTACCGTTTCGTCACAATTTGCAGAAAAACGTTTCGCTCCAGAGCAAAATTAAAGGCTGACACCCAAAACGGGTCATCAGCCTTGTCGGATTACTTTTGTTGTCAAAAACGGCGAGTAATATTAGTTTTTTTCACCCTTGGCCTGCATGGCACTGCCTTTGGTCGCAGCAACAGCCCAGTCAGGACGGGCCAATGCGGGCAACTCTCCCTCCAGCCCCATGGCGGCGCGGATCACCCCCTCCTTGAAGGGCGTCAGCAGATTGGCCGCGCGCAATCCCACGCCCCGCACCAGCTTCTTGAGCGGGTTGGCCCCGCTGAACAGCCGCTTAAGCCCCTCCATTGCCGCCAGCATGCGAGCCGCTTCGCTCTTGCGCCAGCGCTCGTAGCTGCGCAGGTTGGCGAGCAGGCCGATATCCTCACCCGCGGCATGATTTTGCAAGATCTGCTCCGCCAGCGCGGCAGCATCCAGCAGGCCAAGGTTGACCCCCTGCCCCGCCAGGGGGTGGATGGTGTGGGCGGCATCTCCCACCAGCACCAGCCGCTCGCGAGCAAAGTCGCGGGCATAGCGGGCAGTGAGGGGAATGGCGCTGCGCGCCCCCTCCACCTTGCACAGACCGAGCCGGGCATCGAAGGCGGCGGTAAGCTGGCGATTGAACTGCTCGTCATCGCAGGCGCAGAGCGCCTCGGCGCGGGCCGCAGGCAGCGACCAGACGATGGAACAGAGGTTCTCCTGCCACAGCGGCAAAAAGGCGAGCGGGCCATCCGGGGTGAAGATCTGGCGAGCAACAGCTTCATGGGGTTCGGCGCAGCGCACCGTCGCCACCAGCGCGTGGTGGCCATAATCCCAGCTGGTGAGCGGGATATCAGCCTGACGGCGCACCCAGGAGTGGGCGCCATCGGCAGCCACCACCAATTTGGCCGAGATGGCCTGACCATCCTCAAGGAGCAGCAGGGCGCCCGCCGGGCCGCTCTGCAGGCTCTTGGCTCTGGCGGGGGTCAGCAGCTGGATATTGCTGGCACCTTCAATCGCCTCAAGCAGCGCCAGCTGGATCACCCGATTCTCGACGATATGGCCGAGGTTGGCCTGACGCAGGCTGGCGGCATCGAAGTCGATATAGCCAAAACTGTCCTGCTCCCACACCGCCATCTTGTCGTAGGCCTGCAGGCGGCGCGCTTCAATGCCGTCCCAGGCGCCGACATGGCGCAGGATCTGCTGGCTGGCCAGACTCAGGGCGCTGACCCGATTATCGGCCACCTCCCCCAGCTGCGGGTCGGGCAGTTGTCCCTCCACCACCAGCACCTTGAGGGCGCTATGTTTCAAGGCCGCAGCGAGCCCCAGTCCCACCATGCCGCCACCGACAATCACCACATCCACATTTTGCATCTGCATCATCTCATCCTTTCAGGGCTGACCGGCTGGCCAGCGAGGGGACGCCCGCAGGCATTACCTCTTTATTCAATAGGTTTTGATCAACGAATGGTGGTCAACAGGTTCCACTCAACAAGTGCTGGCTAGTTGCCGCACACATCAGCGACAAAGCCCAGGGTGCGCGAGGCAAGCGGTGCCTTGAGGCACGGGAATCGCCCCATCATGGTGAGCGCCAGATTGCGCCCCGCCACCAGCGGATCGTGACCATTGGAGAAGAGCTGGGCCAGCGAAGAGGTGAGCCAGACTGTCTGCTCCTGATCCTGCTTGCGCTGCTGCCAGTAGCCACTCAGTACCTTGAAGCTGCCGATATCCTCCCCCTCTGCCAACGCCTTGGCTACGGCGCCGGTAAGCAGGTCGAGATCCCGCATCCCGAGGTTGAAGCCCTGTCCGGCAATCGGGTGCAGGGCGTGGGCGGCATTACCGACCAGCACGGTGCGCTGGGCCAGCGGGTAGTCGCAGGCGGTCAGAATGAGCGGATAGACGTTACGCACGCCGCATCGCTCGAAGCGACCAAGCCGCCAGCCAAAGGCCTGCTGCAGACGGGCAAGAAACGCCGCCTCATCGAGGGCCATCAGCTCATCCACCTCATGCTGCCCGACGCTCCATACCAGCGAGGAGAGTCCCTCCTGCATCGGCAACAGGGCCAGCGGCCCCCCTTCGGTAAAGCGCTCGAAGGCGCGTCCCTCAGGGTCTTGCGCCGTTTTGACCGTGGCGATGATGGCGTGCTGCTCAAAGTCGTGGCGGATCACCGGCAACTTGAAGTGCTGACGCACAAAGGAGTTGCCGCCGTCTGCCGCCACCAGCAGGCGGGTCTCAATCTGTTCACCGCTCTCGAGGGTGAGGGTCACCTTCTCCTCATCGGGCGCAATCTCGCTCACCCGAGCCGGACAGCAGACCCGGATATTGGGAGAGGCCGCCATCGCCCGTTGCAGCTCATGACCGGCAGCTGCCAGCTCGATCACCTGGCCCAGCGCGGGCAGACCGTATTCGGCAGCCGACAGGCGAGCCTGACCGAAGTGGCCCCGATCCGAGACATGAATCTGGGTAATGGGGGCGCAATGGGGGGCAAACAGCGGCCAGAGTCCGCGTCGCAACAGCGCATCGCAGGTACCGGCCGAGAGCGCAATGGCGCGGGCGTCGAACCCTGAATGGGTGTGCTGTTCGGGGACGCTTGCCTCCAGCAGCAGGATCTCGAGGGGGGAGCCATCGGATCGAAGCAGGGCTGCCAGCGAGAGGGCCAGCACGGCACCACTCATTCCACCGCCGACCAGGGTGACATCGACCTGTCGCACATCAGATTGAGACATAAGCAGAGAGGAAGAAGTGAAAAAGGTGGCCTCATGCTATCACAAAGCCGCTGGCCGAATGCGAGGCCACCGGCAAAAAACCGGTTGCGCCTCACAGGGTTAGCCACCACAAGGAAATAAAAAAAGAGCGCCATCAGGCGCTCTTGCAGATTCAGTAAGGGTCTCGTTGACCCGCACCTCAATGAAGGGTCGGCGGCGCGCTCGGGGTATCGGGGCGCTTGCCAAACTCTTCGAAGGCCATCATGACCCCCAGTTTGACGTGTTCGTAGAGCACCAGGAAAGAGGCTTCATTCTCGTCATCTTCCTGATCGAACTCGGCGGAGACCTGAGTGATGCTGGCGATATCCTGGATCATCTCCTGCAGCTCTTCCGATGCGCGGGAGAGCTCCTGCTGCACCACGCCGAAACCGGCCAGAAATGCCTGTGACCAATCCACCAGCGAGTCGATGCGCTCGTCGAGGGGGGCATCATCACTTGGCAGCAGCAACTCGACGCCCTTCTGGGCCATCAGGCTCTCGACCACATTGTGATAAAGATCGGTCATCACCTGGCGCACCGGGGCCGGCAGGCCGAAACCGTCGTTCACCAGATCGTTGAAATGGGGCACCCAACTCTTGTCGTCCAGTGCCACACCGCCGCACACCAGACCGCAGATCACACCATGGGCCTCTACTGCGCTGGCCATCAGCTCATGTTGTTCCATGATGTCGGCCACTGCCGCATATTTAAGGGGGTTCGTTTTGCTCATCGAGGATCCGCTCAAAGTTCAGTCAAATTTGCAGAATTAATGGTCAGGATCCTAGCATTCTCCCTCTTGCAGAGCCAGCAAGGCCTTGAAACTTATGCATCTGCGCTATATAGTCCCGCCCAGTTGTCCACGTGGATAAAGGCGGAAATCAGCTCCGCCGTATTGAGGAAGGCATGAGCACAGAGGCCGTAGAAATCGTCATTTTGGGACGTCCCTACAAGGTATCCTGTCCCTTGGGACAGCAGGATGCCCTGCGCCAGGCCGCCGAGCAGCTGACCGACAAGTTGATCGACCTGCGTCAACGCTCCAAAGTCTCCAGCAACGAGCAATTGGCTATCATGGCGGCGCTTAATTTCTGTCATGAGCTCTGCCTTGAAAAAGAGAAGAACCACCAATACTCTGAGACCATGGACAAGCGGATCAAAATGCTGCAGCGCACCATCGAAGCGGCCCTGATCGAGCACGGACAATATGGTGATTCCAGCGAAGAGGGGCAGCAGCCCTAATCGCAAACCGTTTTAAAATTCCCTGGGATGTTTGTCAGCCGGTTCAAGTCCCCGAGCCGATATTCATACCAAACAGGGGATCTGCCTTCTGGCTATTGCGCATGCTCGGCACGACCGAGAAGCCTGCGGTCAGATCCGATCCCCGCCTTGAACCGACGGTTCAAGGGCCCAAACCGGCAACGGCATCTCGGGGTACCAACAGCAAAAGCCCGTCACTCATGTGACGGGCTTTTTCTTTGCCTGATGATCAACGAACCCTACCCCTTTCAGACCTGAAAAAATGCCCCGGATGAAAAGCTCACCCGGGGCATCACCGCATTCACTGTGCAGGCTGTGTTAGCGCAGCCAGTCGCGTTAGCACTTTTATTTGACCAGCAACAGGTTCTCCGGCTGGCGGGAGGCTGTCACCAGCACCGGAATGGACTTGGAGGTGGGGGTAAACGAACCGGCGCCGATACTGTCGATAGGCACTAGCGGGTTCGTCTCCGGATAGTAAGCCGCGATGTTGCCACTCGGGATCTCGTAGAGCACCACCACAAAACCCGTCACGCAGCGCTCGCGCCCATCGTTGCAGATGGCCGCCATGTCGACCCGATCCCCTTCGGCAAAGCCAAGCTGGCGAGCATCCGCCTCGTTCATGAACACCACGTTCCGCTGGCCCTTGATGCCGCGATAGCGGTCATCCATGCCGTAGATAGTAGTGTTGTACTGATCGTGAGAGCGCAGGCTCTGCAGCAGCAGTACCGGCTGATCCGCCATCTGTTCGGCATGGCGAGTACACTCCGGCAACACAGAGTGCGGCAGGGTACTGGCGCGAAACTCGGCGCTGCCGCTGGCAGTATTCCAGGTCAGCAGCGCCGCAGAGTTATCGAGATGAAAACCGCACGGCTGCTGGATGCGGGCATTGAAATCGGCAAAGCCGGCGATGGTCTGCTCGATAAGATCGCGAATACGAGCATAGTCATCGCGCAGAGCCAGCCAGTCGACCCGCTCGCTGCCCACGGTGGCATGAGCCATCCGCGCGACTATGTCGGTCTCGGAGAGGCAGAGCGGCGATACCGGCTCGGCTGCGCCGGTCGAGGCGTGCACCATGCTGAAGGTGTCCTCCACCGTGATCTTCTGGTTGCCGCTGCGCTGGATATCGAGCTCGGTACGGCCGAGACAGGGCAGGATCAGCGCCGCCTTGCCCACCTGCAGATGGCTGCGGTTGAGCTTGGTACTGATCTGCACATTGAGCTCGGCTTTTTTCATCGCCCCGTAGGTGAAGTCGGTGTCGGGCGCCGCTGCAGCCAGGTTGCCGCCCAGGCAGATGAGCACCTTGCTCTTGCCTTCGTCCAACGCCTTGAGCGCTTCGTACACGTTGTGGCCACGGGCCCGCGGCAGGCTCACCTGCAGGTGACGCTCGAGCCGCTCGATAAAGGCGGCGGTCGGCTTTTCGTTGATACCCATGGTGCGGTTGCCCTGCACGTTGCTGTGACCCCGTACCGGACAGAGTCCCGCCCCCGGCTTGCCAATCTGGCCGCGCATCAGGTGCAGGTTGACGATTTCACGGATGGTATCGACCGAGTGCAGATGCTGGGTCACCCCCATGGCCCAGCAGCTGATGATGCGCTGGCTGGCGGCAAATACTCGGGCGGCCTGCACGATCTCGGCGCGAGTCAGGCCGGACTGCAGCTCGATCGCCGCCCAGTCGGTGGCACGCACCTGCGCCTCGTACTCGGCAAAGTGGCGGGTGTGGCGGGCGATAAAGTCGCGCTCCACCGCCTCCGGCGCCTCTTCCAGGATGTACTTGGCCATGCCGCGGATGGCGGCCATGTCGCCACCCAGTTTCGGCGTCAGGTATTGGTGGCTGATGGTGGTGGCAGCCGGGGTCAGCAGCTCAAGCGGGCTCTGCGGGCTGGCGAAGCGCTCCAGCGCCACCTCTTTCAAGTTATTGAAGCTGACGATCTTGCAGCCGCCGCGCGCCGCCTGGCGCAGTGCATTCATCATGCGCGGGTGGTTGGTACCCGGATTCTGGCCATAGACGAACACCGCATCGGCCTGGTCGAAATCATCCAGCACCACAGTCCCCTTGCCGATACCGACCGACTGGATCAGCGCAACCCCGCTCGCCTCGTGGCACATGTTGGAGCAATCGGGGAAGTTGTTGGTGCCAAACAGACGACCAAACAGCTGATAGAGGTAGGAAGCTTCGTTGCTGGCACGCCCCGAGGTGTAGAACTCCACCTCGTCCGGGCTATTCAGCCCCTTGAGAGTGTCGGCAATCAGGGAGAAGGCGTCGTCCCAGCTCACAGGCTCATAGTGATCGGTCGCCGGGTTGTAGCGCATCGGCTCGGTCAGCCGCCCCTGATACTCGAGCCAGTAGTCGCCCTGGGTAGCCAGCTGGCGCACCGAGTGGGCGGCGAAAAACTCGGCCCCCACCGTCTTGCCGGTAGACTCCCATGCCACCGCCTTGGCGCCGTTTTCACAAAACTGGAAGGTGCCGTGGTCGTTGTCACCCCAGGCACAGCCCGGGCAGTCGAAGCCGTCAGTCTGGTTGACCCGCAGCAGGTTCTTGATGTTCTGACGGGTCTTCTGGCTGCGCAGCACCTGTTTCATGGTGGATTGCAGGGACGAAAAACCGCCGGCTTTGGCGGGCTTTTCAATATGACTCATGGCACTCTCCGATGGGATCCGCCGGGCGATAGCTCGAATAGCTGACCGGGGCATCAAACTTGGGAATATGAACGACGTTGAGGTTGTATTTGAGGGCCAACCTGACCGCCAGCTGGCTGGGCGATGCCAGGCAGATGAGGTGACGGGCGCCGAAGCGGGCGGCTTTTTGCACCAGCTCGCTGCCACAGCGGCTGGTTACCACCAGGGTATCGCACGCACTGTGTTGCCGTAGCAGCAGGCCGATCAGCTTGTCGAGGGCATTGTGGCGCCCGATATCTTCCCGGCAGTGGAGGATCCGCCCCTCGGCATCCAGCGCCAGCGCCGCATGCAGGGCGCCGTGCTGCTGACCCTTGAGCTGCCACTGGGCGATCTGCGCACGCAGCCCCGCCAGCAAGGCCCCATCCAGCGGCGGCGTCAGCGGCAACACCGACAGGGCGGGCAACGCCTGCTCTACCGCCGCTACGCCGCAGATGCCGCAGCCGGTCACCCCAGTCAGCCGGCGCTTGTGTTCGGCCAGAGCGGCCATAGAGCGGTTGGCGATGATCACATCCAGCACAATACCCTGTTCGGCTGGCGCGACCTGGATGTCGTGGACTTCGTGGTTATGCCGGATGATCCCCTCGCCAAACAGAAAACCGACGGCAAAGTCGTCGAGATCGTCCGGGGTCGCCATCATCACCGCATGGTTGATGCCATTGATGTTGATGGCGACGGCTACCTCTTCCACCAGATGATCCAGTGACGGCAAGTTGGCGGGGGTTGCGACGGGAGAATGGGCAGGCATGCAGGTTGGCCTAAAAATGCAAACTGCATTCAAGTTTAGAGAGGCGACTGACGCAAAACCAATGAAATAAATCTATATCCTGATAGAGTTACTCTATCGAAGATGTTTTTTCAATTGATTGATTCTTCAATAGCCGGTTCCACTGCCTCCACTACAACCAGATGAACATCAAGCAACTTCACTACTTTCACGAGCTGGCCAAACACCGGCATTTTGCCAAAGCGGCCAAAGCCTGCCACATCACCCAACCCACCCTCTCGGCCAGCATTACCGCGCTGGAAAAGAGTGTCGGCACCGATCTGGTGGTACGCACCAGCCAGTTTGTCGCCCTGACCGAGGCCGGCGAGCTGGTACGCCAGTATGCCGAACGGATGTTGCTGGAACAGGAGGCGCTCAAGCAAGAGCTGGCGCTGTTCCAAGGCGAACTCTCCGGCACTCTGCGCATCGGCATCGTGCCCCAGTCCAATCTCGACATTATGCCGTTTATCGCCCGCTGCAAGCAGCGCTATCCCGACATTGTCATTCGCCTGTCGGTGCTCAGCAACGAAGCCCTGCTCTCACAGCTGGAGCTACATCAGTGCGATATCGGACTGGGATTTGATGAACCCGCCGGAGGGGCTGGCCGGCGCGCCTTTCATGTCTACCCGCAAGGCGCCAACCAGATGGCGGTGCTGATGAACCGTGACGAAGCGGATCTGTACCCGCACAGCGGCGACATTGCGCTTGCTGAACTACAGCAACAGCCGTTGGTGCTGCCCAGCCGCACCATGCAATTTCGTCAGTATCTGGATCGCGCCGCCGAGCAGGGGGGAAACTCGCTCAACGTGGTACTGGAGACCGACTCGCTGTTCCATCTGGTCAGCGCCGTACGCCACCGGCTGGGCTGGGCCATCGTCAGCGCCGGCCTCGCCCGCTCTGCCAGCAAGCTCTCGGATCTCGTTTGCCTGCCACTCGCTCCGCTGGAGAATATCGGCCATACCGCCTTTTTGACCCGCCAGCAGAGCATCACCCCTGCCATGCGTGCCTTTCTTGAACTGGTGGCAGAAGGTGAACCGGCAAACGCGCCTTGACGCAGGCCGAGCAGTAGACTGCATCCGGTTCTGGCAAAGAAAAAGCCCGCCAGAAGGCGGGCTTTCAGAGAGCAAGCGCGGGCATCAAATCGCCATCTGCTCGTGCGGCGAGCCGTGGTGGCGCAGCCAGACAAAACTCAGCGCCACGATCAGCACCATCAGGGTCATGATGGCCCCCAGCGTCACCTGACCAGTCATCGGGAAACCGGCCGCCAGCAGGGTCACCACACCGGCACCCAGATTCTGCATCCCGCCGAGAATGGCACCCGCGGTGCCGGCTTGACCCGGAAAGGGCTCGATGGCACAGGAAGTGGCGGTCGGGTAGAGAATGCCGCTACCGATGAAGTAGACGGCCGCACCACCGACCAGCGAGGCGGCACTCACCACCCCGAACAGCCCCGGCACCAGAATGATGAGGGAGCCGAGCGCTAGAAAGGCGATGCCAAGGCGCATCAGTTTGCCCTGAGTCAAACGGAAGCTCAGCTTGGCAGAGAGCCAGGCACCGAACAGATAGCCGGGCAGCGGCAGCACGAACAGCACGCTCACGGTACGGGCGCTCAGTTTCAGCACATCGCCGAGCAGCACACCGGCCGCCGCTTCAAATACCGCCAGTCCCGCAAAGGTCGCCATCAGGCAGAGCAGGTTGCCCTGAAACTTGGGGTTGCCCAGTACATGGCGATAGGCAGCACCGACGCGCAGTGGCTGACGGGCAGCAGCAGGCAGGGTCTCGCCAAACCAGGCCATGATCGCCAGGGTGGCTACGGCACCAAAACCGAACAGGAACCAGTAACCGGCGCGCCAGTTGAACAGCTCGGTCAGCCATCCCCCCAGCACTGGTGCCAGCAGCGGGGAGAAGATCACCCCCATGCTCACCAGACTGTTGGCGCGGTTGAGCTCGGCGCCATTGTAGCGATCGCGCATCACGGTGCGGCTCATGGCGCCACCAGCACCGGTACCCAGCCCCTGAATAAAGCTGCCCACCAGCAGGGCGGCAAAATGGGGGATGACCTGAATGATCAGGGTGCCCACCAGAAATACCATCATGCCGACGATCAGCACCGGACGACGGCCGATGCGATCCGACAGCGGCCCGTAGACAAACTGGGAGAGGCCATAGGGGATCAGGTAACAGGCCATCACCGCCTGCAACTGGCCCGAGGCCACATTGAAGTCCCCCGCCATCATGGGAATGGAGGGGACATAGAGGGTCTGGGTCATCTGGCCCACAGCGACCATCAGAATGGTCAGTAAAAACAACGGATAAAAACTGTGCCGATCCATATCAGTCCCAAAAAATCGAAAAAATGCTGCCGCCCTCTGGCACAAAATGGCCCAGAGGAATCTGATCACAGAGGCTGTGATGCAATCAAAAACAGTGTTGGAAACAGTAGGCGGGGAGCCCGCCAGACCACCGCACAGGACGCTTGGTGGTATGGGGGCATCATAGTGATTCAGCTCACAGAAAACGAACGAATCTTTATAATCGGCTTGCCTTAGTTTTTCTAATATTATGGGGCAATACGCCCCGTCTGCGGTTCAAAATCAACGTGTTACCATCTGTTGTGCCTGCTTGATCAGCTCATCCGGCTGCTCTTTGCGCGGCGGTATGGTGATCCCCTTCTGGCAGGCAGGTTTCTCTGCCATGCGATCCATCCAGGCTTGCAGATGGGGTAACCCCTCGATGGAGATACCGCTCCAGTCATAAATACGCACCCAGGGCCAGGTGGCGATATCGGCGATGCTGTACTCGTCCGCCAGATATTCTTGGTGGGCCAGATGGCTATCGAGCACCTCGAACAGACGGCGCCCCTCCTTCTGGTAACGTTCGATGGCGGCGGGGATCTTCTCGGGGAAATAGCGGTAGAAGACATTGGCCTGCCCCATCATGGGTCCTACCCCGCCCATCTGGAACATCAGCCACTGGATGGCCTGAGAGCGGCGTTTGGGATCAGCGGGCAGCAACTTGCCTGCTTTCTCCGCCAGATAGATGAGGATGGCCCCCGACTCGAATACGGCGAAATCGTCGTTATCCCGATCGACGATAGCCGGAATACGGCCATTTGGGTTGATGGCGAGAAACTCGGGCTTCTTCTGATCCAGTGCCGAGAGATCGAGAGGAATGACCCGATAGGGCAATCCCAGCTCTTCCAGTGCAATGGCCACCTTGAAGCCATTGGGGGTTGCGGCGGTATAAAAGTCGATCATCCTTCACTCCTTCCTTGCTGATTTGATCACACGAAAAACGGAACATCCTGATGCCCGCAATTTCACCAGATATGGTTTTACCATAAAGAGTACGGCGCACTATCTGCCAGTGATGACAGATAGTGCGCCGCTTGCATAGCTTGCCGGGGAAATCAGTTCAAGACGACGGCCGACTTGCGCTGACGCAGCAGGATAAGACGAGAGAGCAGCGGGAAGTAGGATTCCAGCTTGCGCAGCAGCACCCGGCTGCAGGCAGGTTCGGCCAGCTCCGACTCATCCAGCACGATGCCGTTTGAGACAAAATAGAAACGGGGGTCACGCACATCCGGCCCGCAGACCGTCAGATCCTTGTCTCCCTTGCGGATCAGCAGCGGCAAGACAGGTAAACCGATCGTCTCATCCTCTCCCCGGGCAAATCCGGCATCCTGCCAGGGCGCATCGCCGTCGATCAGCAGGATCGCCGCCTCCGTCTTGGCCGGTTGCCACTGGGCCAGGGGGGTCACGGTGATGTGGGCAAAGTGATCACCATACTCGGGTGATGACCGCAAGATGGCCAACAGTCCCTCGCTGGCCGCTGACACGTTCTGACTCACTAATGACAAATTCATGGTTCACATCCCTATGCTCATGACAGCCTGTATCCGGCTGCTGGGATAAGACTAGCGCAGATCTGGTCTATATTGGAGCCGTCAAATCTGGCAGTGGTAATCAATTGGTCGTAGGGGGATAACAGTTGCCATCGCACAAAATACTGGTATCATACCGCGTCCTTTTATCCCCCGTTCTTTAACATCCAGTGGTGAACCTATGCATCCGATGCTGAATATCGCCGTGCGCGCTGCGCGCAACGCCGGTCAAGTTGTAGTAAAAGCCTTCTCCCAGCCCGAGAACATTGAGGCTATCCAAAAAGGCAGCAATGACTTCGTGACCAACGTTGACCGTGAAGCCGAAGCGGCCATCATTCACACCATCAAAAAATCTTACCCGGAGCACAGCATTGTTGCTGAAGAGTCTGGTGAGATTGCCGGTACCAATCCGGACTACCAATGGATCATTGACCCACTGGATGGCACGACCAACCTTGTCAAAGGCATTCCGCACTTTGCCGTTTCCATCGCCCTGCGCGTAAAAGGCAAAACCGAACAAGCCGTTGTTTACGATCCCATCCGTGACGAACTGTTTACTGCTACTCGTGGTAGCGGCGCCCAGCTGAACGGCTACCGTATCCGTGTCGGCAAAGCCAAAGAGCTGGCTGGCACCGTACTGGCCACAGGTTTCCCCTACAAGCAAAAGCACCACATCGAGTCCTACCTGAAGATGTTCCAGAGCATGTTCATCGAATGTGCCGACATCCGTCGCTCCGGCTCTGCCGCACTGGATCTGGCCTACGTGGCTGCCGGTCGCGTCGACGGTTTCTGGGAAATCGGCCTGAAACCCTGGGACACCGCTGCCGGTGAGCTGCTGGCAAAAGAAGCCGGCGCCATCGTCACCGACTTCGTAGGTGGTCACAACTACGAAAACTCCGGCAACATCGTGGTTGCCAACCCGCGCGTCCTGAAAGAGATGCTGGGCAAGATCCGCGAAGAGCTGCCGGAGTCTCTGGCCAAATAAGCCAGCACCCCAGCCTTCACCAATATAAAAAAACCGGCGCAAGCCGGTTTTTTTATTGCTGCGATATACCCTGTCAGGGCATTCCAACCAACTGCTTATGCTCTTCTTCCCCGTAGCTCGCACCCCAACAGCTCGCCCCGTTCCCCATCCCCAAAACCGTTCGTCGCCCTTCTCTCATTAGCAAATACGCCTTAACCAACCTTCTTGAATATCACCGCACACAGCCCGGGATAAACACCTGGCCTCCTGTTTGCCCTGACCTTCATCCCCTTGCGAAGAACCCCGACCATCTGGCCTCGTACCCATCGTCAGATAAAAAACACCCGGCACATGGCCGGGTATCGTGAGGGCATGTAAAACGCCCCGACTTTTATGAATGAAGAGGCCGGTGCACGCCAGCCCCTTTATCAGGCGAGGCGGAAACGACCGATGGTCTGCTTCAGACCCACCGCCAGCTGGCTCAGCTCCAGACAGGCACGGGCAGTATGGTCGGCGCCCAGAGCCACCTCGTTGGCGGACTCATTGATCCGCTCGACGTTGCGGCCCAGCTCGTCGGAAACCGCATCCTGCTCGCCGCAGGCGCTGGCAATCTGGATCGCCATGTCGGCAATCTGGGCGACCGCCTCTTCAATCTGCTGGATGCCGTTGCTGGTCTGCTCGCTCTGATCCACACACTGGCGGATCATCTCGCAGCTCTGGCCCGTCACCTCTTTCGCCTGATTGGCACGCGCCTGCAGGGTTTCGATGATGGCCACGATCTCCCCAGTCGAGGCCTGGGTACGACCCGCCAGGGTGCGCACCTCGTCGGCCACCACGGCAAAGCCACGGCCTTGCTCGCCAGCGCGGGCAGCTTCGATGGCCGCATTGAGGGCCAGCAGATTGGTCTGCTCGGCGATGCCGCGGATCACATCCACCACTACGTTGATCTGGGCAGATTCGCGCTCCAGCTCGGTCACCAGCGTACCGGCCTGCTCGATCTCTTCGGCAACCCGGGTGATGGCCACCAGCGAACGCTGCACATCCTGATTGCCGTTGCGGGCCAGCGCATTGGCTGAGCTGGCGGAGCTGGAGGCGGTTTCGGTATTGCCAGCCACATCGGCCACGGTGGCCTTCATCTGGGTCATGGCCGTCGCCACCAGCGAGATCTCCTGCTGCTGGCTCTGAATGCCCCTGGCGGACTGCTCGGAGACGGCGCTCACCTCCTCGATGGCAGTGCCAAGCTGGGTGACCGCAGCCACCACCTCTTCAATCAGACCGCGCAGGTTGTCCTGCATCTTGAGAGAGGCTTTGGCCAGCATGCCCAGCTCGTCGCGGCCGATGTGCTGACGCTCCAGCTGATGGGTCAGATCGCCGGCAGCAATGGCATTGGCCTGAGCCACCACGGCTTGCAGCGGCAGGCAGATCTGGCGGGTCAGGAACCAGGTCATCACCACCATGAACACCAGCAGGGCACCGATGCTCACCATGGCAAAAGTGGTCACCATGCTGACGCTGCCAAGCAGGCTGCCACGGTTCTCTTTGACGAAACCGAGGTTCACCTGGATCAGCGAGTTGACCGCCTGCTCCAGTGCTCCGAAGAGCGGGTTGGAAGCAAACAGCTGGGTTTTGGCCTGCTCGTGCTGACCCTGCACCAGCAGCATATCAAACTCGTTTACCGAACGTTGATAAGTGAGCCACTGTTGTTTGGCTTGGTTAAACACTTGGCGCTCGTTGTCGGCACCCACAGTCGCCTCGTAGGCACGAAATGCCTCGTCAACCTTGCGAATATTCTCCTGAATACGGCCACGACGGGCCTGCAAGTCGGCGGCATCATCTACCATCAGCAGGGCAAACTGGGCCCGACGTACATAAGAGACGTCGTAGAGCAGGGTTTCGACCGACAGGACACTCGGCAGCGTAGAGTCGGTAAAGTTCAGCACCCGATCACGCACACCGCGCAATTCGCTGGAGAGAAAAACACCGAAGAGAACGTTGACTGCGGCAATGACCGCAAAAACCACGGCAATCTTTTTGCCGATGGAGAGATTCTTGTAAAACATAGTGGCGGGTGATCCTCTACTGCTGACAGGCGAATGGAGTGTGGCGATCACGTCCCTATGAGCAAATCCCCGGACCTTCCTGACGGGAAAAAATGCAGAACACTGGGAAGGTAGAGTTCCGCAAAGGCGCGCACTCTAGCACAAAGCGACCACGCCCTCACTTTTCTTTAAAAATTAAAAGCAACTTAACAAAACCAGCAACAGGAGCCGGATCACAAAAAATCTCATATTCACCTGACGCCATTTTCTCGATAACGGCAATCGCCTTGCAGGCATGGACAAGGGACGGCCAAGTGGATGTAATGCCACCATCCACTTTGCACACTCGAGGTCATGCCATGGACCATCTCTCAGCTCTTCCTCCGTTATCCTGGTCACAGCAACTGCGTAGCCAGATGCAAAGCCGCCCGCTCACTGCCCTCGGTCTCTTTATCGCGCTGGCTGCCGTCTTGTTACTGCTGTTGCAGAGTCTCATCATGCTCGCTACCGGAGAGGTGACCAGCGGCGTGCGCTACGGCCTTGTCGGTGGTGCTGCCGGGTTTGCCGCCACCGCCATCGGCGCCCTGCCCGCTCTGTTTCTGCGCTCGGTACCGCAAAAGGTAGAGGACACTATGCTGGGCTTTGCCGCCGGTATGATGCTGGCGGCCAGCGCCTTCTCCCTGCTGCTGCCGGGGCTGGAGGCCGCCGAGGGGATTACCGGCAACGGCTTTAGCGCCGCCGCCGTGGTGGTGGTCGGCATGACCCTCGGGGTGCTGTTGATGCTGGGACTGGACCAGTTCACCCCGCACGAGCATGACAAAACCGGCCCCTGCGGCCCCGGCCATGAGAGCTGCTCCCGGGTCTGGCTGTTCGTCTTTGCCATCGCCCTGCACAACCTGCCGGAGGGGATGGCCATCGGGGTCAGCTTCTCGCAGGGGGATATGTCGGTGGGGCTGCCGCTCACAACCGCCATCGCACTGCAGGATATTCCCGAAGGACTGGCGGTAGCGCTGGCCATGTGCGCTGCCGGTTTTCGCCCCTCTGTCGCCGTGCTGGTTGCCATCGCCAGCGGCCTGCTCGAACCGGTTGGCGCCCTGCTCGGGGTCGGGCTCTCCAGCGGCCTTGCCATCGCCTACCCCATCGGACTGGGGCTCGCCGCCGGCGCCATGCTGTTTGTGGTCTCGCACGAGGTGATCCCTGAGACCCACCGCAACGGTCACCAGACCTATGCCACCCTCGGCCTGATGGCGGGCTTTGCCCTGATGATGACCCTCGACACCGCGCTCGGCTAAAGGCTCTCTCTCCTCTCTCATCAATGCTTTTTGTCACCTGCGGCGCTCCCATATGGAGCGCCGCACTTCATCTCTCCTTTCGCTTGTGCCTCTCGGCGCCGACGCCATCTTTTGTTATGATCTACAGCAACTTAAATTCAGCCACACGGCTATCAAGACGAGGTCAGCAATGAAAGTAGGTATTATCGGCGCCATGGAGCAAGAAGTGGCCCTGCTGCGCAGCCAGATGAGCACCCCCACCACCCTGCAACTGGGCGGCTGCGAGTTCTATCAAGGGATGCTGGCAGGCAAAGAGGTGATCCTGACCCGCTCCGGTATCGGTAAGGTCGCCGCCAGCGTGGCCACCAGCCTGCTGCTGGAAAAATTCGCCCCCGACTGCGTCATCAATACCGGCTCTGCGGGCGGCTTTGCCCAGGATCTGCACATCGGTGATGTTGTGATCGCCAGCGAGATGCGTTTCCACGATGTCGACGTGACCGCCTTTGGTTACGAGATGGGCCAGATGGCGCAGCAACCTGCCGCCTTCCCCTGCGACGAGAAGCTCATCGCGGTCGCTCAGGATTGCATCGCCGAGCAGGGCAAGCACCAGACCAAGGTCGGCCTTATCTGTACCGGCGATCAGTTCATGTGCAAACCGGACGCCATCGCCAAGGCTCGCGCCGACTTCCCGCAGATGCTGGCGGTCGAGATGGAAGGTGCCGCGATCGGTCAGGTGTGCCACATGTTCAAGGTGCCCTATCTGGTGGTGCGTGCCATGTCCGATATCGCCGGCAAGGAACAGGTTGAATCCTTCGATGCCTTCATCGAAGTGGCCGGCAAGCACTCCGCCGAAGTGATTATCAAGATGCTCGGCAAACTGTGATCGAGACCGGCTCGCTTGATTTGATGGCCGACGCCCTCCTCTCGACGACGGCGGCCATTCTGGTAGGTGCTGCCATGCTGGAGGCGGTGATCCCGTGGCCATCCCATCTGCGTCTTTCGGCCGTCACGCCCCTGCTGACCCGGCTGGGGCACAAGGTACACAGACCCGATGGTTCACCCGGCCAGCAAATGCAGGCCGGCCTGTTGGCAATGCTGGTAGTCTGGCTCCCCTGCGCCGCCGGGCTCTGGTCGCTGCGCAATCTGGCCCTGAGCGAGCCGATCTTCGACCTGCTGTTCCTGCTGCTGATGCTCGAATCCCGTCCGCTGCGCGAACTCGCCCATGCCACCCGCTCGCTCGCCACGCAGGAGACCCTGCCGCTGGCGAGATTGCAGTCTGCCCCCTGGCTCAAACGCGAAACCGGCAAACTCTCGGCCATGGGGCTCGCCAAAGCGGTGACGGAGAGCTGCGCCCTGCGTCTGATCGGCCAATGGGCTGGCCCGCTGCTGGGATTTGCCCTGGCTGGCGTACAGGGCGCCCTGCTCTGGCGACTGGTGCAGCTGATGAATCAGAGCTGGAGTCGCAAAGATCCCGCCTTCGACCACTTTGGTTGCGCCGCCAGCGCCCTCTATCAGGGGCTCAATGCCCCCACCATCCTGCTGCTGGGGCTGCCACTCCTGTTGCCACGGCTCAAGCAGGCCACTCAACTGCTGCGAAGTGGTGCGATCTGGCCCTATCCCGCCATGGGGATGCTGCTCACTCTGCTAGTAGATAAGTGCCGGACCCGCCTTGGCGGCCCTCGCTACTATCAGGGAACCTTGCAACGCTGGCCGATACTTGGTAGCGGTGATGACCCCGATGGTGAGTCACCGCGCAAGGTGCTCAATATTCTGCAAGGAATTGGCTGGGGCTGGTGGATGCTGGCGCTGCTTGTCACGGTGGCGGGGTTACTTCATGGTTAGATGGTTGCGATTGCCGCTCTGGCTGCCCTGCGTACTGATTGCCTGGTTGCCCGGTGCCCTGCAGGCCGCAACGCCGACCCGGGTGGTGAGCATAGTACCCCATCTTACCGAGCTGCTTTATGACATCGGCGCCGGTGACAAGCTAGTGGCCATCGACGATGCCTCAGACTATCCCCCCGAGGTCAAAACCAAGCCAAAGGTGGCAAATTATCGCAGCATTAACGTCGAGGCAGTACTGGCGCAAAAGCCGGACCTCATTCTCGGCTGGCGCTCGGCTCAATCACGGATGCTGGCCCCGTTGGAGCAGCTCGGGATCCCTGTTTTCTACTCTGAGCCTACCGATTTTGCCTCGCTGGCGACCGAGATGCGGGCGCTGGGCAAATTACTGGGGGTGGAAAAGAGCGCCAACGAAGCCGCCGATCGCTATCTGGCACGCCTGCATTCCCTGCAACAGCGCTATGGCCAACCAACCGGCGTCAAAGTGTTCTACCAGCTCTGGTACCCGCCACTCACCAGCGTGAGCGGTAACGCCTGGCCTGCGCAGGCCATCGAACTCTGCGGCGGGATCAACATCATGGCGAATGCCAAGACCCCCTATCCTCAAGTTGACATGGAACAGGTGATCAGGGCCAACCCCACTCTGATCCTGGCCGGGAGTCAAGATCCTGACGCCCTGCGTCACTGGCAGCAGTGGCCAAACCTTGATGCGGTGAAACATCACCGACTGATGCTGGTCAACTCCGATGAGCTGCACCGATTCACCCCAAGAGCCCTCAATGCGGTGGAGGATATATGCAGAGCGATCAGAAAGTAACAAAAGCCAAAGAGACCAAGACCTGAGTAATACCCTTGGCTTTAAAACCGTTTTTATGAATTGATCACACTCTTTACAGAAAAAGCTGGTACTTTATTTGCTAGCATATGATTCATCTACTGTTTTTGAGACGAGATGCCCACAATGTTCAACGATAAAACGCTACTCATCACAGGTGGCACTGGCTCGTTTGGCCAGCGATTGGTCAAGACAGTACTGGAACGTTATAAACCCAAACGCCTTATCATCTATTCTCGCGACGAGCTGAAGCAGTTCGAGATGCAGCAAGAGTTCAACGACCCCTGCATGCGTTATTTCATTGGGGATGTCAGAGACGCCAACCGCCTTACCATGGCAATGCGCGGTGTGGATTACGTGGTTCATGCAGCAGCACTGAAACAGGTTCCTGCAGCTGAATACAACCCCATGGAGTGCATCAAAACCAATATCCATGGTGCTGAGAATGTCATCCAGGCAGCCTTGCTCAATCAAGTCAAAAAAGTTATCGCCCTCTCAACTGACAAAGCCGCCAACCCGATCAATCTCTATGGCGCCACCAAGCTGGCATCAGACAAACTCTTCGTGGCGGCCAACAACATTGCGGGTCAAGACCCAACCCGTTTTGCAGTCGTTCGGTATGGCAACGTTGTTGGTTCCCGCGGTTCTGTTGTTCCCTTCTTCCAAAAGCTGATTGATCAGGGTATTGATGCCTTGCCGATTACCCATGCAGAGATGACTCGCTTCTGGATCACCTTGCAACAAGGGGTGGATTTCGTTCTTGATAATTTTGGACGGATGAAGGGGGGGGAAATATTCGTTCCCAAATTGCCATCTGTTCGCATCACAGATTTGGCCAGTGCGATGGCACCGAACCTGCCACACAAGATCATCGGCATTCGTCCGGGAGAGAAGCTCCATGAAGTGATGTGCCCTGCCGATGACTCTTATCACACCTTTGAATTTGATGACTTCTTCGTGATCGGCCCAACAATCAACTTCAATAATCGCAACAACGACTTCTCCAAGACAGCTGCGGGCGAAAAAGGAAAGATGGTCGAGCAGGGATTTGAATACAACTCTCAAAGCAACCCTGACTTTTTCTCCATTGAACAGCTACAGAAGATGAACCAGAGCAAGGTAGCAGAATGATCCCCTACGGCCATCAATCTATCAGCCAGGCAGATATCGATGCTGTCGTGGAAGTTCTCAAGTCCGACTTCCTGACCCAAGGGCCGGTCGTTCCCCGCTTCGAGCAAGCGGTTGCCGACTACTGTGGAGCTAAATTCGGGGTGGCAGTCAATTCAGGTACTGCAGCACTCCATATCGCCTGTCTGGCGCTGGGCGTTGGCCCCGGCGACTGGGTCTGGACATCCCCCATCAGCTTCGTTGCATCCGCCAACTGTGCTCTCTATTGCGGTGCACAAGTCGACTTCGTCGACATTGAGCCAGATACCGGCAACATGTGCGCTGTGGAGCTGGAGAGGAAACTGATTGCTGCCAAGGCGGAAGGAAAACTCCCCAAGGTGGTCATACCGGTGCACTTTGCCGGCCTCCCCTGCGATATGAAAGAGATCCATCGGTTGGGGCAAGAGTATGGCTTTCGGATCATCGAGGATGCCTGTCACGCCTTGGGGGCTCGCTATCACAATGAACCCACCGGCAACGGCCGCTACAGCGACATCACCGTCTTCAGCTTCCACCCGGTGAAGATCATCACCACCGGCGAAGGGGGTATGGCGATGACCAACGACCCTGCACTTGCCAAGACCATGCGGCTGCTTCGCAGCCACGGCATCACCCGGGAACCGGAAGACTTTATCAACGAACCGGACGGCCCTTGGTACTACGAGCAGCAGATGCTGGGTTTCAACTACCGGATGACCGATATCCAAGCTGCGTTGGGGTTGAGCCAGATGGAGAATCTGGAGAACTGGATAGCCAAACGTGGCGAGATTGCCCGTCGTTACTTCGAAATATTGTCCCCTGAACGCTTGCCCCGTTATTTTAGTACTGAGCGGCGCAGTGCATTTCACCTGTATGTACACCATGTAGCCCCCGAACAGCGCAGTGACATGTTCCAGCGACTACGCGATCATGGCATTGGGGCCAACGTGCACTACATCCCTATTTATCACCACCCAATGCACCAGACTGTAGGTTGTGTACGATATTTCGCTCAAGCGGAAAGGTTTTATACCGGAGCCATCACCCTGCCGTTATACCCAACATTGCCAATCCTTAGTCATCATAAAATTTTTGAATCTCTTTCCAATGAATGCTCTTGATGTTCTCAGACCCACCAGATTGCTATGCTAGAAAAATTGAGGATAAATCTTTAGTGAGACATTTTGGAAGCGATATTCACATGAACCAGACCACTATTGAAAGTGGCAGCGGCAGACTCCCCTCATTAATCACATCAGCCGCCCAATAGGCGTTATCCAACCCATAAGGACTGTTCAATTTACTTGCTGGCGAATAAACCTATGAGCTTGTTCATGAACATTACGCCAGCCAAGATATCTCGCGCAATTGGGCGTTGTAAATCTGCCAACTAAGCTTCAGCCCAATGAGTTGCTTGAAACGTGTCGGAGGATAATAAAGTTTGTATAAAAATTCCGCCAAAATCAGACGGGTAATGATCCGAAATTCTGATCGTTTTTCATGAAGAAAAACGCAGAGGTGGTTGAAAATTTAATAATAAAGTTTGATAAAACTATGCGTTCATACAGGCCCCTTTCCACGTCAAAGAGGGGCCTGCTTATCTCTCGTTTCGATTATTTGGCAGCAGACAGGTTTTCAGATACCTGCTGGCACTGTTCGGCAAGCTCACGAATTATGTTTTCGTTGTAAGAATCCAAATCCCCCAACTCCGCCGACATATCGCACGTCACTTCACAGATGAGGTCATCATCGTAATAATGTCTGAAATACCAAACATCACGATCTGTTCTGTCGGCAACAACTTTTTTATCCTAGCTTTAAGCTCCGACTCAAAGGCCTCAGATGCAATAATAAAATGGCGTTCACCTTCGGCAATAGCTTGTTCGAGGGTTTTTACCGGTACTGAGAATCCTTGCATAGATTCAGCCTGTTTATCCACCAAACAACTAATCTGCATGCGGTTACGCAATGCATTTAGAAATACAATGCCGATCTCACCTGCACCAACAATACAGAATGCAGGATAAGGCATCGCCACCAGATGCCGATGGAGTACCGATGCCATACGACGCCATTTCATACGCCGCTCTTGTGCGTCGAGATCAGATTCTGACGCACTGACAGACCCCGTGTCAGAAGACCAAAACAACTGCCGACACCAACTCTGCTGGCAATAACGCTGTTTGCGTAATTCCAAGAATGCCGAGCGGGATAGTTTAATCCTAGCGGAAAGGTTATCAGTTTTACTAACCAGATAATCGCCTATGGCCAAATAATCAATATCAGTGTACAAAAAACACTCTATTGCATCTTGGGGTGATTCTACGATCGTTTCACCATTAACATTGAACGAGGTATTTATTACGACAGGTACACCAGTTATTTTTTTAAACTCTTCTATAATGTCATAAAATCCGGGGTTTTTGCTCTTATGAACGGCTTGCACTCTCGCAGTACCATCATTATGCACGACAGCAGGAATAATATCTTGCTTATCTGCCTTAACCTGCGGAATGATCAGCATAAATTCAGCATCATCCTCAGCATAGAAATAATCTTTTATATCCTCAGCCAAACAGGCAGGAGCAAAAGGTCTGAATCGTTCACGATGCTTTATTCTTGAATTAATAACATCCTTCATTTCCTGGTGTAGTGGACTCGCCATGATACTTCTATGCCCTAATGCTCTAGGTCCAAACTCAGATCGGCCTTCATATCTAGCAACAACTTTCCCTTCCGATAGTAAGGTCGCAATTTTAGCAGATATATTTTTCTCTCGAGTATAAATCAACCCTTTATCATCCAGAGCTAGCCTTATCTCTTCATCTGAACGTTCCACACCAAGGAACATATTTTGCAATCGACCAAACTTCGGATTTTCAGACTTGGAAGCCACCACACTGAATGCAGCACCAATAGCCGTCCCATCATCAGATGAAGCAGGCTGAATATAAATACTAGAAAAACCTGCCTCTTTCAAAATACGAGAATTCATTAAGCCATTAAGGCCGACACCACCAGCGATACAAATTTTGTCGACATGAGGATAGATACGCTTTAGATATTTGGCCATATAGACCCCACAGTCTTCAACGAATGCCTGTAGGCTTGCGGCAATATCAAAATGCCGTTGTTCGAACTCGTCATCGTGATGACGCCGCCCACCCAATAACTGTTCAAGAAGTGGTGTAAATGCGTACCATTGTTCTCCGGGAGCGCCAGGCACCTCATCTCTAGACATCAGATCTCCAGGAATAAATTCAAAGACTCCATCCTCTGTCACTCTGCCCAATTTTTTAAAAAGCGGCAGATACTTGCGTTCGCCATAAGCAGCCATTCCCATTACTTTATATTCGTCACCAAACCAATCAAAACCTAAATATTGGGTCACCATGCTATAAAGAAGACCGATACTGTTAGGCCAGCAACTTTTCGAGATAACTGAAATATCATGGCCACACCCTAAACCTAGGGTAACCGTATCATGCTCACCGTAACCATCAATCGTCATGATAGCAGACTCTGAATAACCAGAGCAGAAGAAAGCGCTGGCCGCATGACAGGTATGATGAGCCACTGGAATGACTTGGCATGCCGGAAACATAGCCGCAATATTATTAAGTATTTGTCGCGTATAAAGATAACGATTCAGAGACCACTTTATATATCGAAGCAGGTCTTGTGATACATCGCTATGAATCCCTAGGCGAATAATTAACTCTTGCAAAAAATTAAGCGGGTACATCCCTTGCCGACATACCCGCATTTCAGGCAATACAGCCAAAATATTATCCTTAAGCAGGGATGACTGTTCACGAACACAACAGCTGTCAATGTAGTTGAATAACTTATCGGTTACATATAGCTCAGGATCATGATTTAATGCTATATATCTCAAATCCCCAAGCGCATGCTGTTTGATCAAATCTATAATTGTATTGATAGACATGATAGGAAAAGCCCCATCATGCTTTATATTGGAAAAACGCTCCTCGGTTAAGCAATACAGAACGTCACCATCCATATTGACCAGCGATACGGCTGAATCATGCCCAAAATAATTAATACCAAGAACAAGTTCTTTCATCATTATAGTCCCCTAATAATATGGGTTTTATTTATGCCAGATCGCTGGTGTAAAAATGGCGCACCAGAATTCACGATGCACCAAGGTTACTTTACGCCAATTATAAAATAATGCCCATTCGCGGATCAGGCACGTGACCACACATCATTCGGTATCCATCCGTCAGGAAATATCTTGGTGGATGGTAATACTCCAGCAGTTCATCGGTTACCAAGAATTGTTCATCGATTTTATCCTTTCTCACAAAGATGGCATTGGTGCCATTGAGATTACAGCCAACCAGTTGATAATTTTTTTTGTCACCCAATTCAGCCAGTGCAGCCAGACTGGCCCCTTGATAATCTGTCAAATTCCAGATGTGATTCTTGTTATATTCTATTGACCATTTCATGGGAGGAGGGAATTTGGCGTTATACTCAATTACAACAACCCAAGGTTGCACAATATCAATTTTTTCCCAGACATAGTAATCATTACCATCAATATCAATACATAGCATGCCTATGTCACCATTGAAATGGTTACCAATCAATTGGTTGATATTATCTTTGTCGATGAACTGATGTTCAAAATATAACATTCCATCAGCAATTTGTTTGGCAAAACGCTCTTTTATCAAGGCAGCATTAGTATTACTTCCTTCAATCCATAAACCTTGCCAGCCTTGTTTTAAAAGTAATAATGAATTATTTTCCAAGCCATCACCGACACCAAACTCGACAAATGTATGTGGCAAGGTGGCCCCCAATCTACGAAATACCTCAGCTAACATACCGTCTTCATCATGCTGTGAGTAACATTTATAGCCAAAGGGCTCTAAGCGTCGTTTATCCTTGTATTTGTCATCAGCCAACAATGCACGAATCTCTGATGAACATAACAAGGCATTGACTTTATCAATATACGCTGCCGTTCTATCTTCCTTCCCGGCTTCAAAAAACTCTGACAAATCAACTAATTTTATATTCTTTGCTAAACAGTCAGCGAAAAAATCACTCATGATTTCATTATGGTATGAGAGCGAACAGATCAGAATGTATTCAGGCTTAGCTTGAAAAATGGATGCTCGGCTATACGTAGTGACATTAAGTACGGCATCGAAACCATCGCTGCATGATTTATCTGCAATGCCGATTAGATTACATTCTTTAAATACATTCTTTTGTATCAACTCTTTAGTCATGGCCCCTGCTGGATACAATAAAACTCGGTCTTGCGAACGAATTAGCTCCGGCAATAAACTGAATATTTTTTTGTATACACAATCATGAATAAAAGATGTCATATATACTCCGTGTTATTTTGTCTTTATCAGGGTATGCATTTCACGAATCAGCTCATCACAAACATGTTCTTGTGTAGCGGAAATACGTCTGTGCTGCCAGTTTGGATAATCCAGATGCCAATTCTCGCCATCATTGGGTACCCAAACAACGGTTTTGACACCATAACCTGCTGCTATATGTGCACTGGCTGAACGCGGTGTCATGACCAGTGCTGCATGACGGATAATTTTTAGCATATTCATTTCATCACCGATATAAGAGGCAATTGCTCCTGCAGTGACAAGTTCCTGATTGAATCGTAGCTTATCTTCGTCTGAGACATTATCTGTCGAGTTATTGGTAATATAATTCCCTGTCAAAACAACAGGTAAAGGGGCGCTCTTTATGATTCTTTTTATATTATCCAAGGAAAGATTCGGACTTGCCCAATTAGCCGTAGGCTGTAATGCAATATAACTATCGGGCATTAATCCGGCACAAGGTGGTACCGCGGGCAACTCCAGCCCAGGATTAGAATAAAAATTAATACCTAAACCAAGGTAATAACAGCCTAAATAATTTGCTGCTGGCGATGAATCCTTTTCTCTATGAAACAGCGCATAATTTTCCGGCAAAGGATAGGCCCCAGAGCCCAACTTCAAAAGTTCATCACTATAGGCTGAAACAATTTCAGGTAAGGTATTGTAATAAACCGACAGATTGGGATTACGGCGTGCAAATTCACGAGCAGCACTCAGTGCACACAATTTATCACCTAACCCCCAACCTGTCTCAATTACAATTTCGACGGCCATCACATCTGTATCGGTAATTGTTGCTGGCACATCGATACAACCAGGTCGTAATTGGCTTATTTTCCTGCAGTCCAGAAATTCAGCTAATTCCTGCCTAAATGCAGTATGCTCATAACCTTCACAAAGATCAACCAATTCAAAATTTAACGCCTCTGCGACTGTACGCAGGGCTACCACAATTTCATTGTGGTAGCGGGTATTGGCTACGACAACAATATCCGGTTTCAACTCGGTGAGACTGTCATAGCTATAAGCAAAAATACCATTACCTGTTTTGCCAATTTTTTTATTATTTTTATCCAAGGCACCAAGGACTGTGAAATGACAGAAATAGCCACGATACACCAGATTAAATACCAGTTCACAATGTGGTGCAAATACAATACGTTTACCCTGATTTTTTAATGGTGCAAGATATTTTTGATAGTTATCAAGCACCACAGAGGGAATAGGAGCAAGATAGCTCTGCATACAAAAAGGCATAAAGTACTCCTGCTATCATACCAGATTATAGAAATTCACCGAGAACTACTATCTCAATATTTTCTTCACGCCAATGTTTCTGTTGGAAGTATATTTCCGTACTGTAGGCTGGAGAGAAAATTAGTATCGCATCCGGCTTGATCCTTTCAATTTCTGAGTACGGGAGGACTGGAATATTAACAGGGGGTACTTTCCCTTCCGGATTAATATCGCAAAAAGCCGCTACATTCAGGTTCCGTAGTTGTGTTTTTTCGTACAAATCAAACATGGCCTTGCTGGCGGCAGCAAGCACAACCGTCTTCCCCTCTTCAATCCAACGTAAAGCATGGGCATTGACCTGTTCTCTCAACCCCATAATATTATCGCTGATAGGACCAGTGCATTTATCACACAGCGACAACACTCCTTCTTCGCCCTTATATAATTGTTGCTGCATTTTTTTATGTCGCTCACCCAGCCAGATATCAGCTAGTGATTCATCACGCACATCACCTATAATCTGCTCTCCGTCAGCATCCCAACAGCAGGGTACACACTCGCCAGTCCATAACACACACAGCTCCGAACGAATCTTAAAGCAAGTCCGTTTATGATTAAATTCGTCATCCAATGCTACAATAGTAATATCTCCACCTTTAGGATGCTTGTCCGTACGTTTTTCTATAAATCGAACATTATCATGTTGGCCAAAGTGGTCCATCATAATGGTCAAATCTTCATCCATATTATGCGCAGTACGTAAAAACTGTATCGTAATTACGGTATCAGAATTCCTGCGGTCACGTTCGGCGATGAACTTTTCAATATTACCTTTTACTTTTTCAAAATGATTATTGTTTCTTATTTTTTTATAAGCATCTGGATCCATAGTGTCAATACAACATAGTACATTTCCACCATACTCCAACAATATATCAATCTTGTCATCATTCAATAAAATTGCATTAGTAGAAACATTTCCTGGGCCATAACCATGGGCCTTGAAATATTGTAGAGCATCACGCAATTTAGGATAAATTAAGGTATCCCCAAAATGATGTAACCAATGGATCGGCATTTTATATTCACGGGATTGATCGACAACTTTTTTGAAAAGATCCAAGTCCATGTGTCCTATAGGTCTATTCAGACCTGCTGAACGCGCGCACATGGTACAATCTATATTGCAATAATTAGTCAGTTCAACCTGAAACAACCCAGGTGCCTTAATTGAATTAGTCATTTTAACTCCTTTTAGTGCACGACTAAAACAGTCATAACACTATAATAATTTGATATTATGAATACGAAAACATCACTATTTTCAATTCATTGATTCACTTTTTTATAAAACACCGACATTACTATCTGAAGACAATAATATTAGTGCCAGCGGTTTTATCATTGTACTGCAGCCGGATCTCGGCACTTATTTCGCTTGCAAAGGCCCGTGACGCGACCGTAAAACAGTCCACATCCCGTCTTTTGGCCTCTGCCAACGTGATTACTTGATGTTCACCCAATCGAATACAACTATTCAAGGCCCGACGATCAATCACGCAGCAAATATTGATACCATGTGCAGTAAGGAACTCATACACTTTCAATCCCAATTCACCAGCACCATATAACGCCGTTTTGGTAATACCTGACTGTCGTAACTTCTGTAACAACAACGGTGCAACCTTCTCATCATCCTGATAGGTAGCCAACTCACCGCACTGCTGTAATTGGTCAGGGAAAGCCAGAGCTACCAGTCCAGGATACCAAACCGTATTACGTAGAATCGGATCTGTGCCATCCAATAACAACTGATATGCCTGCTCACCGCTGCATACTCGTTCTTTAAGCCCGATCACGCGGCTATGTGGCAACAGTGGCAGGCTGCATCCCGGCGCCATTGGCAACGATAAATTGGCCAACTCACGCGCTTCATGCCACATAGGATAAAGAATCAGACGATAGAGAATTCCCACCAGATAGTGACGCTCGGCGAGTGACGGCCCTTCCTCCATCCAGCCAGCTGCAGATGCTTGCTCACCCCATCTCAGCAGGATGCCAACAAACGCCTCGCGCGATTGCCGACCGAGGATCGCATCATCAGATTGTGCAACTGGTTTGGTCGTGATCTGGCCATCATTCGTTATCTGATAGCATCGGGTCGAGCTGAGCGCACCATTGAGCAAGATCTCGCTTATTTCAGGATAGGCAGCTAATTGCTGAGCCCATGCTTGGCATGATGCGGGCTGAAATATCTGCAGTTTTTGGCTTAGCGCTACCCGGCTCGCACGCTGACTGGCATAGAACATGAAATAGGTGACATCATCTAGCCCTACCAGCTGATGGAGATTTTGCAACAGGCTGCCACCACATCCCCAATCGAGTATGGCGATCTCAGGGGCGTTTGTTACCCCCTGTTGCACCAGGTATTGCAGCAGCCACTGCCGCTGTTGCTGCAAGTGGGCAACGATCTGCGGCTGGACAGTCTCCAACCAGCTCAGCACCTCAAGCCAGAGTGGAGTTTGTACCAGCGCAGACAAGGTACAGAGCCGGTGCTGGAACCACACCGGTGAACACTCAAGCCCCAAATCCTCAAGCAATTCGGCCAGTGTATAGCCGCGACGCTGACAGAGAGGATGCAACAGCTCCAGCGACCACTCTCGGCTGGGTAGAAAGCTGGAACGACGGGAGACCGCCAGCGTCTTGACAGTTAGCGTGTGTCCGGGAATTTGTGCCACGAGACGTGCGATAACATCACCTTCGCGCAGCAGACAGAACAGCGTGGTGATCCCCTGTTGCTGACAACGCACAATGAGCCAGCGTGCAAAAGCGTAGAGAACCGGCGCATAGACATGACTGGCTATTCCAGAACTGGCCGAGCCATCACTCAGCCAGCGCCATTGCCGCCGCAACCGCTCCAATCCAGGGATGGCAAGAGGAAACAGACGCTGCTCGTACTTCAATTGCGCGAGGTAATCATCCCCTAACCCAACATAACAGGCGCTTAACCCGGAGGCCTTTGCCATCTGCAGGTCGGTAATTTTGTCGTCCCCAATGTGCAAAACCGATGCGGGCGACCATTGCTGCTCGGCCAGCAGGCGCTGATACAGACCCCCATCCTGTTTGCTGGCACGATATTCGCCAGAAACATAGATCCTATGCAGCAACAGCTGCGGAGCCTTGGTACTGAAGAAGCGCTGCAACAGGCTGGCAGGCAGATACATATCGGAAAGCAGCACGATCGGTAGGCCGCGCTGTTGCTGGCTGGCCAGCCAATCGACCAGTACCGGATTAAGCCACCAGTTGTCGTATTCCAGCTGCTGCTCCAGCTGGGCCAACTGCTCCCCCTGCGCGCTGGACCAGCAAGCATAGATGTGCTCTAGCCGCACCTCTCTGTGACCTTCTCGCTGCATCATCTGACGCCGCGCCATTGATTCAGCCTCTTTACGATATTCAACAAAGGCTTCGGGATCGTCATTGCACAGAATACCCAACTGGTAAGCTTGTAATGCCAGCTGTTGCCAGAATTGCTCGACGGTTCCGGCATGACGGAAGATCAAGGTATCAAATACATCACATGAAATGGCACGGATCGGCTGCGCTTGCAGAGCTCCATCCAATTTCGATAGATAATTCATCACGCTTATCTCCCTGTCATCGGCTTAGCCAGGTGTCGAAAGTGTTGCAGCGCATTCTCGACGGCATCATCCATATCAAAATAGCGATACTCGGCCAGGCGGCCCAAAGCTATCAGTTGCGGGAACTGTGCCAATTCATCGCGGCAAGCCTGATAATGCTGCTTAGCTGAGTCGGTAAACAGCGGGTAGTAAGGCTCTCCCCCCTGCTCAGGCTTATAGTCACAGGGATATTCGTACACGATACTGGTGCCGGGATGCTGTTGCCCGCTGAAATGCTTGAATTCGGTTATCCGAGTGAAGGTTTCTTCATTCGGATAATTGACGGTGGTGACAGGTTGAAATTGCTCTTGCGCCAGATGGCGATGTTCAAAACGCAGCGAGCGGTATGGCAGGCAATTCCCTTCTGCCGACATCAACTGATCCAGCATACCGGTATAGATCAGTGGACCGTCGAAAGGCACACCATCCAACATCACCTGCTTCTGCTGCCAATCCAATCTGACACGCTGCACCATGGGGGTAGACAGCCGCACGTCAATCAGCGGGTGTGCGAGCATGCGCTCAAACATGGCGGTATAACCTTCAGTCGGCACCGCCTGCCAGGAATCGGTGAAGTAGCGATCATCCCGACCCACCACCACAGGCACTCGCGCCGTCACCTCGGGGGAGATCTGCTCGGGCGATACCCCCCACTGTTTACTGGTGTAGTTGACGAAGGCTTTCTGATAGATGAAATCTGCCAATTCACCCAGCAGGGGATGCGCCTCTTTGCGCAGTTCCAGAATAGGCACTCTGGCACCATCACCAAACCGGGTACGCAGGGCCTCAATCATGGCGGCGGCTTTGTCGGTCTGAAAGCAACGTTCGATGCTGGTCAGGTTGAACGGGATCGGCACCAGCTGCCCGTCGATGCGTGACAACACACGATGCTCATAAGGCAGCCACTCGGTAAACTGCGAGAGGTAATCCCAGACTTCCTTGTTATCGGTATGGAAGAGGTGCGGTCCATAGCGATGGATCAACACCCCATGCTCGTCATACTCGTCAAAGCAGTTGCCACCGATATGATCGCGCTGCTCCAGCACAAGTACCTTCCAACCGAGCTGGCTGGCCATTCGTTCAGCCATGACGGTACCGGATAGGCCAGCACCGATGACAATCGCCTGATAGCTCATTGAGAAACCCCGAAAAGCAGTTGAGCCACAATGTTGGGTCGAGCACGATTCTCCCAGGCCAATTGATGCCGCTCATCGAAGAACCAGCCATCCACCACGGATTCATTGATGAAGCATTCGAAACGCGCTACATCACCCTGTTTGAGAAAATAGAGTGCCGTCGCGAAACGGTAGTGCGCCTTGCCTGCCGCGATAACCGATTCGGATATCCCAAATGGACGCGCGTTGTCACAGGCTCTGAGTTGATCAGCCAGCACCTGGTCACGCCGTTCTGACGAACGCTTGGTTTGTCCCCCAAAGCTGTGAGAGTGGATCCGGTAACGGCCATATACCACTGGAATAAAATCGACACTGCCCTTGCCATAAAGAGCATTGAGAATATGCCAGGGGTGATCGAGGATAATTCGACACCCTTCGTCGACCGCCTCCTGTAAATGGCCATGACGGCGGAATGCAATCGAGCTGGCATTCGGGAAACAACCATAGCGGATCAAATGCTCGGCTTGTGCTTGCTGCGGGATATAACGAGCGTTGTAGTAATCGCGCGAATAGTGAGAAGTCACTTCGTTACTATCAGAATCAAACACCTCAGCTTCGTGGTAGCAAAGCGTGCAGCTAGTGTGCGAATCAAGATAATCGGCCTGGCTCTGCAGCTTGCCCGGCAGAGCCAGATCATCCCCGTCGACATAGGCGATGTATTCACCGGTAGCCTCTCTCAGCAAGCGTTTCTGGGTCTTGGCCAACCCCATATTCTGCGAGTTCTGTAGTGCCTTGAGTTGCGGCCACTGCCGTGCCAGCCGCTGCATGATGGACCAGGAGTCATCGCTCGAGCCGTCATCAATGGCAATGACCTCAAAATCGAAATTGGTTTGCTGTTCCAGCAAACTAAGCAGACAGGGCTCGATAAAGCGCCCGAGGTTATACACCGGCACCAGTACGCTGACTTTCATAGAGAATCCAGAAGTAGAGTAAAAAAGAAGCGAATTGGAGAAAATGGACAAGGCTACCGCACGGTCTCTGTCAACCCTTCCTGCCCTTCATGGCAATTTTTACTGCAAGAGCCGTGCCTGACCAAGCTAATTCATTGATATGACTTGATTTATGTGACCTGGCATCCACTATTCAATGCGAGTAAGCTGACGGCTGCAGGCCACCAGCATGTCGATGCCGTCCCAGAGCCATTCGAATGCCAGCGCCTGTCCCGGACTTGCCACCCTATCGATACGGCAGCAAGGCGACAGCTGTAGCGCATACTCAAGCCGCATTTTATCTGGCCCAACCCAGACACAGGTCTGCATATCCCAAGGTTGTAACAGCAACTCATCAAGAGTATCGGCAACGAATTCTGCAACTGTACCTCCTCCGATGTGTTCAAGCCGCAAAGAGGCGGTGGGAGTCAATAAGGTGACGCCAGCAAAGGTCTCCTGCTGCATCTGACCATCGAGAGCGGCATTTTGTTGACAATTGATGAGGCGTTCCATCATCAGGGCAGGGCTGCCTGCAAAGGGGGCAAAGACGGCTTCGAGCAAACGACGTCGCAACACACTATCGGGAGTGCCCAACCAGCAAATCGTGGTGGGCGAGGCGCAGGCTTGCTGATTGAAGCGAGTAAAGTCTTGTTGCAAAGCCGCAACCAATTGCCGCCATGCGGCAGCATCCAGGTTGGCGAGCCATTGGCTATCCAACACCGCCATGGAGCGGCGATCCGGAAACACGATTTCCTGAGCGCGGGGTGAAAGCGGAATAGCCCGTACCCGACCGATGGTTTCATCACCGCCCCAAATGATGCGAAGGCGGCACCGGGCCGACAGCCAGGCGGTGACCCGTTCGTCATGGTCATACCGGATAAAACGGGTACGCGAGGCAATCTCTTGCCACTCGGGCAGAGAGAAAAGCTCGTTCAGGATGGTCAGCATGGCCTCTTGCACCGGGTCGATGCGCGATGAGAGGCGAACCACGGAACCATTGCCCATCAGTAGCGCCATGATCCAGGAGTAGAACGCGACGGTCGGCACGTTGGAGGGGACCAGATGAAAAACCATCCCCAGCGGAGCGCGTCCTGCCATGCGTTTGCGCTGTACCTCAATCTGGCGAGGCCGCAACCAAAAACCAAAGGCGGCCAGATCCGGGTTCTCTCGTCCCTCCTGCTGCAGACGTGCAGAGAGCGCAGCCACAAAGTCACCTATGACGGGCGCAAAGCTTGGCTGCGGGCGAGTAACAAAACCTTGCCAGCCAATGACGGGAGCCACGAAAGCGACCTCGGGCCCAGCTTGCCATATGGCATCTTCTGCATCTGACCGGATCACTGGAAAGTGTCGCTGCATCCCCTCACCTCGGCGCCTTGCTGACGCCCTGATACATGAAAATAACGGCCGAGACGTCCGCAGGGGCAATCATCCTCACCCAGCAGCACACCGAGATCCTCGCTGAGCAAACTGTGGCCTGGATAACTTTGGGGAATGGCAGAGATCACCTGCAACAAGCCTGGCTTGCCAATCCCGAGCGGTCGATGGGTCAGCGGATCCCGCACCAGCAGATCGGCAAAGAGGGGAGCATGAAGATGGCCCTGCTCGCACTCAACAAATACCGACCCCACCTGCTCCACCATGCCATAGAAGTTGTACACCCGACTCAGCCCCAGCTGTTCATGGCAGCGCTGCTTGAAGGCAGGATTATCCACCGCGAGGTGTTGCAGCTTCTTCCAGCCACCGCTGTGAAAAAGCGTGCCCTGCGTCAACGGCAGTTGCAGACCTCGCTCACGCAGCGGTTCCAGCAGACATTGCCAGACCATGAAGGTAAAGCCGAACAACAGGACCGGCTGGCCCGCATATTTGTCACAAAACGCCTCGATGACAGGCCAGTTGGGCCGCATCTGCTC
Source organism: Aeromonas sp. s7(2024) (assembly GCF_040907825.1). Taxonomy (NCBI): domain Bacteria; kingdom Pseudomonadati; phylum Pseudomonadota; class Gammaproteobacteria; order Aeromonadales; family Aeromonadaceae; genus Aeromonas; species Aeromonas sp. s7(2024). The sequence goes on along the minus strand of NZ_JBFOCM010000012.1, from coordinate 154,952 downwards.
GTCGAGGGCATAGGTATGGTCTCGGCCAAGGAAGGAGAGCCCCAGCGCACCGGCGCCGCGGGCGGAAAAACCGCTGCGGTTTTGAATCAGGGCGGGTTGCTCCACCAGCAGCATGGGCAGCCGCTGCTTGCCGACGAACTCTTGCAGGATCTTCACCAGCACCTTGCTCTGCAACGCGGCTGTATCCCGATCCAGCACGATCCGTGACGGCGTTCCGGTAGTGCCAGAGGAGGTGAGCACCTTGAATACCTCTTCTTGCGGCACGCTCTGCCATTGGGCCAATTTGAACAGGCGGGCGGCCAGATAAGGAAGCTCTTGATAGGTCGAGGCCTGACCCCAGCCAAACGCCGACAGAATATTGGCAAAAGCTGGACACCCCTGCGCATGGCGCTGCGTCAATTCATTCAGGCGAGCAAGGAGCAACCCACTTTTTTCATGTTGAGACAGCCCGAAAACCGGCGCATCAAACAGCCTGTTCATAGCTGCTCCAATTGTGTTAACAGGGCCGGATAATCGATCTTCATATTGCTGCGTCGTGGCAAATGATGCCGATAAATGCGAACGCTTGATGGCGGCACCATCAGCCAGCGGGCCAGCTCCAGCTGCAGTGCGTCACTGGGGCACGCGTCTGCCTCGATGGCCACCAGCAGGCAATCATCACGGCCGGTCGCAGCGCAGGAATAGCCCCTCCCCTGCAACCAGGTTTCCACTTCAGCCAAGCTCACCCGTTTGCCAAACAGCTTCAGGAAACGGTTGAGTCGTCCGGTCAGATAGAATCGGCCCGACTCATCACAACGAGCCAGATCGCCGGTAAAAAGCGCATCCATATCACGCCCCCGAGCCAGATCTTCAGGGCGCTCCGCATAGCCCAACATCACATTTGGCCCTTGGTAAACCAGCTCTCCCTCCCCGTCGGGAAAGCCGGACTCATGACGAAGAGAGAGGCACCCGCCCGGTACGGCACGGCCGATCGCATCCGGAGCAACAATCACTTCATCGTGAGCCAACCAGGCGATGCGCGGCGCCGCTTCGGTCTGACCATACATCACGAAAAAACGGCGTCCCAGCGCAGCTGCCTGTTCGGCAAATTGCTTTGCCAGTGCCGGCTCAAGCCGTCCTCCGGCCTGGGTCAGCGTCATCAGGCTGGGATAGCGGGTCCACTCAAAACGCAAGCGGTTAAGCATCTGAAAGGTAAACGGGACCCCCGCCACGCTAGTGACCTGATGACGATTTACCTCATCCCAGAATTGGCGCTCAAGGGGACTGGCAGTGCATGAAACCAGAGAGGCGCCAACCAAAAGATGGCTGTTAAGTACCGACATCCCGAAGGAGTAAAAAAGTGGCAACGAGGTGATGGCTCGCTCACCCCCGTTCAGCGCCAGATATTCGGCGATGGCCGCGGCATTGGCATCAAGATTGGTTCGCGACAATCGCACCCATTTGCAGGAGCCGGTACTGCCCGATGTCGGCAGCAGCAAGGCCAACTCAGGGTGAAACGAGGGCGCATCGCCAAGATGCGCAACTGCCCCATCCTCTAATACCCGCAGACTGACACCAAAGCGCTGGCACTGCTCATGGTGCAACTGGGCATCCTGTGCAGGATCGGCCAACATGATGGCGTGGCCATCACGCAGGGCCAGCAAGTAGTGAAGCAGATGCAGGGTGGACGTCACAAATGGCAGGTAGACCAAATGACGACCGACGGGATAGGTGGTAGCCAACTGCGCCACACGCCGAGCCAGCTCACCATAACTGAGCCACCCCTCTTGCGGGTCTCGCCAGGCGGGCTCGTCATTACTTTCAACCAGATGCGTCAACAAATCAGGCTGGCTCAAATCACCATCCCTCCATCGACCCCAATCACCTGCCCGGTCACATAACTCGACAAGTCGGATGCAAGAAACAGGGCCACCTTGGCCACTTCATCTGGCGTGCCAATCCGTCCCATGGCGATGCTTGCCACTCGCTCGGCAAACTTCTCTTCTGGGATGGAGTGCGCCATATCGGTATCAATAAAACCCGGGGCAATGGCATTGACCCGGATCTGGCTGGCAGCCAGCTCCTTGGCCAGTGACTGGGTAATACCGATCACTGCCGCCTTGCTGCCGGCATAGACAGCTTGGCCCGAATTCCCCACCCGACCAATAATCGATGTCATGTTGATGACACTGCCCCCCCCAGCGCGTTGCATCAGGCGAGCCGCATACTGGCTGCAATAAAGTGTGCTATAACTGTTGGTCGAAAAGGTGCGTTCAATCTGCTGTTGCTGGACCATGCCGATCAATGCGTCATCCAGAATCCCGGCGTTATTGACCAGCACATCCAGCTGACGAGTCTCGGTAAACAACCGCTGGAAAGCCTGTTTGACCGCCTTCGGCTCAGCCACATCAAAGCAAAGTGGCAAACAGGACACTCCAAAATCGGCATGCATAGCCTCTGCGACCCTAGCAATCTCGATATCATCACGGCCATTTAGCCATAGAGCCGCGCCTTGTGCGGCAAACTGTCGGGCTATAGCCAAACCAATACCGCGGCTGGCTCCGGTGATAAGTACCTTTTTGCCTTGCAGCAACCCGCTCATCAGAGCTCAACACCATTTTTTTTCAGGATCTCGCGAGCCTTGGCGACCGAACTCATGTCAATGATGTCATCGGTATCCAGCAAGATGCCGTAATGATCTTCCAGATGAGCAATCAGTCCCATATGGGCAACCGAATCCCACTGAGGGATCCCTTGATAACTCAGTACATCGGAAACCTGCTCAACAGGAATACCCAAGGCATCGGAAAATAACTGTTCAAGTTGCATTATCAGTACCTTATAAAACGAGCGATGTGAGCCCGAGCAGCCAGATAGGGTTCTGGTTCGAGCACATACAAACCGAGACCATCTTCTTGAGTCTCATAGTGACGGTAGCCACACGCCTCATGAAAACGGACGGATGGCTGATTGTTGGCAAAAATCTTGCCAAACAGCTGCGACACCCCCAGCTCTTCAAAAGCCAAGTCATTAAGCGCGAACGCAACACAGAAGGGCACTATGTTATTTCGATACTCATCGACATAGATATACATGCCAGGTTCGCAACATCCTGCGTCACGATTGACCTTGATAAGAGAGGCGACACCAATGGGTTGGTTTTTAAACCACACTAGGTAGTAAAATTGATCGGTGGCGTGCTGCAGTCGGTCAAACCAGCACTGCTGCATCTCGCTCGTGATATAGGTCTTGTCGAGCATCAGGTTGGCAATCTTGGGATCATTACGCCACTGGCGCACCATTTCAATATCATCTTGGGCCAGAGCCACCAACTTGACACCATAGCGAGCAAACTCTTTCAAATTCGTCATATTACCGTCTACCTCACTGAGGTTCTTGATTATCTCTTTTGCCATCAATGAGTTCAATCGAATATCAACCTCTAGGTGACTGTCAAAACGCGAGTTGAAAGGGCTACAATGCAGCCATTAATATCTTATCGGCTTTTGATGGAGAAACCGCATGGCCATCGCCATTATCCCGGCCCGGGGTGGCAGCAAACGCATTCCACGCAAGAATATTCGTCCCTTCTGCGGCCAGCCCATGCTCGCCTATGCCATCCTGGCGGCGCAAAAATCTGGCTGTTTCAGCAAGGTGGTGGTCTCCACCGATGATGAGGAGATTGCCAAGGTCGCCCGTCAACTGGGCGCGGATGTGCCATTTCTGCGGCCAGCCAACCTCGCCGATGATCACACAGGTACCACCCCTGTGGTGATCGACACCATCCAGCGGCTCGACCAGCTCGGCATCCAGGCAGAGCACTACAGCTGCATCTATGCCACCGTGCCGCTGATCCAGGCCGACGACCTGAAGGCCGCCTATCAGCAACTAATCGCAAGCAAGGCTCCATTTGTTTATACCGTGGCCGAGTTTGGCTTCCCTATCCAGCGCGCCGTGCGCATGGATAAGCAGGGCCGGGTCACCCCCTTCTGGCCGGAGCAGATGGCGAAACGCTCTCAGGATTTGGAGCCCGCCTATCAGGATGCCGGCCAGTTCTATTGGGGGACGCGGGACGCCTGGTTGGGTGGTATAAGCCCGGTGGGGGGAGAAGGGATTGGCCATATTCTGCCAAGACACAGGGTGGTCGACATCGACACGCCGGAAGATTGGCACCTGGCTGAACTGCTTTATCAGGTGCTGGGTCAAGATGGTGTTTAAGGTTGCCTTCCGGCTCGATGCCGGGGCCGAGATCGGGTTGGGCCATCTGATGCGCTGTCTGGCCCTTGCCGATCGGCTGAAAACGGCTGGCGCCGAGTGCCACTTTCTCTGCTATCAACTACCGACTCACCTGCTGCCACTGCTGCAATCCCACCAGCATTACCCTCTTTGCGCTCTGGACGACGCAGGCCCCTTGCCCACCTTGCGTCCGGAGTGGCTGGTGTGTGATCACTACCAGATTGATCGACAGATCGAGCAGACACTGGCGATGCACTGTGGTCAGTTGCTGGTGATCGACGATCTGGCCGATCGCCCTCATCATGGTCAGTTGCTGCTGGATCAGGGGCCACTGCGCAGCGCCGCCGATTACCAGTCACTCGCTCCTGCCGACTGTCGGCTGCTGCTGGGCACCGACTATGCCCTGCTGCGCCCCGCCTATCGCCAGCTTGCACGCCAAAAGGTCAGCCGGTGGCAACGTGGCCTCATCTGCTTTGGCGGCGCTGATCCGGCCGGAGCCTGCCTCATTACCCTCAACACGCTGGCTCGACTGCCATGGGCTAAAACCGTCAGCTGGACTCTGGTAGCCGGTGGGGCCAATCCTTTCTGGCCCGAGCTGGAGCAGAGAGTGGCCGAACTGAACGACCTCGATCTGGTGCTGCTACGCCAGAGCGACCAGATGGCGCAACTGATGCAACAACACGACTTCGCCATCGGCGCTGCGGGAGGCATGACCTGGGAGCGGGCCTGTCTCGGCCTGCCGACCCTGGCGGTGCCTATCGTCGACAATCAGCAGTTCAACGACCAGGTGATCGCCAGCTTCCAGTTGGCCGAGCGGCTGACCCTGAGCGAGCTGGCCGAGCCTGAGCGGCTGCTGCAAGCCCTGCAACGACTTGAACAACAGTCAGACGACTACCGCCGCCGTGGCCAGCAGCAGGTGGACGGGCTGGGGCTGGATCGCCTCACCGCTTGGCTACTACCACAACCCGATTATCAACTGATACCAGATGGCCAACAGTGGCAACTACACCATGATGACCAACTGCTGCTCACCCTGATTCTGGACGGTCAGCATCTGATATGGCAGGCCACCCGGTCACTTCAGCCCACGGAGTGGCAAGAGCTGGCACATCGCTTGCAGACAATATTTTCCCAATTTCCCCTCTATCTTGCCGAGCCACCGCAGATAGCGCCCCATGCCCCCTGGCAGCCGGCGCCGCAAGGCTGGCAACTTGGCACAGGAATCTGAACACAGATGCAGATCGATCATCGCCCCATCAACCAGGAACAGGCCCCCTATGTGATTGCCGAACTGTCGGCCAACCACAATGGCAATCTGGACCGAGCCCTGGCCATCATGACCGCCGCTAAGGCAGCGGGTGCCAGCGCCGTCAAGCTGCAAACCTACCGCCCGGATACCATCACTCTCAAAAGTGATCGACCGGAATTTCAGATCCACGGCGGTTTGTGGGATGGCCACAGTCTCTATGATCTTTATGAGTGGGCGCACACCCCCTGGGAGTGGCACCAGGCGCTGTTTGCCAAAGGGCGCGAGCTGGGGCTGACAGTCTTTAGCAGCCCGTTCGACTTCAGTGCGGTGGACTTGCTGGAATCACTTGATTGTCCTGCCTACAAGATCGCCTCCTTCGAGCTGGTGGACTTGCCCCTCATCCGCTACGCCGCCCAGACCGGCAAGCCGCTCATCATGTCCACCGGCATGGCCAACGAGGCCGAGATCACCGCGGCAGTCGAGATGGCACTCAAGCACGGCAACGGCCAGCTGGCACTGCTGCACTGTGTCAGCGGCTATCCGGCGCCGGCAGCCGAGTACAACCTACGTGCCATCCCCATGTTGCGCCAGCGCTTCGGGATCGAGGTGGGGCTCTCTGATCACACTCTGGGATCGGCCACGGCCATCGCAGCTACTGCGCTTGGAGCGACCCTCATCGAGAAACACTTCACCCTGGCCCGCGCCGACGGCGGGCCGGATTGCGCCTTCTCCATGGAACCGGCGGAACTTACCGAACTGGTAACCTCGGTCAATACCGCCCATGCCGCCCTCGGAGTGGCCGATTACCAGCTCACCGCCAGTGAACAGGGTAACCGCGCTTTTCGCCGCTCCCTCTATCTGGTCAAGGAGATGGCCGCTGGCGAGGTGCTCACCGCAGAGCATATCAAGTCGGTGCGCCCCGCCCTCGGCCTGCCCCCGGCCGATTACGATCGGCTCATCGGCAAGCGGGTCAGCCGCGACATGGCAGCCAATCAGCCTCTTAACTGGGAGTGGATTGCAGACGATGAATGAAGAGCTGCTGCGCCACCATCTGGCAATCATCGAACATCGTTGGCCATGGCTAGCAGCCCACCTCACTGTGGCCCAGCTGGGCGATCTGCAGGTGGAGTTGTGTGAAGGCCTCAGCAGCACACTGCTGGTCAATGGCATCCAGCTCACCAGCCGGCACGACCGGGTGAAGGAGGCCGAACTGCAAGCGGCAACTCTTCCCGATGTACCCGTGCTGCATCTTTATGGCACCGGACTCGGCGATCTGCAGAAGGTGCTGCTGGCACGCCCCCGGTTAGAAACCCTCCATGTCCATATCATGCACCACAATCTCTTCACTCTGGTGCTGGCCTTGCTCGAGCACGACGAGTGGCTGCAAGACCCCCGGGTAGAGCTAAGCCTCGCGGCCGATGAACAGGAAATTGTCCTCCCCTTCTTCGCCCTCCCCAGCGAACTGGAGGTGGCCGAAGATGCGGCCTGCCGCATTCGTGGGCGTTTGATGAGCGAGATACTGGCTGGGTACACTCGCCAACGCTTTGATCCTGCATCGCCACGGATCTTAAGCCGGCTGGCTGAGAATATGTCTCTGGTGGCAAAAGATGGTGACGTGAGCTCTCTATTTGGCTCTCGTCCTGATAGCAGTGCACTGGTCATCGCCAGTGGACCCACCCTAGCACAACATCTGCCAAAACTGACTGGCTGGCTGGCACATCATCCCGACTGGCTGGTGATTTGCGTCGATACAGCACTGGTTTCGTTACGCAGTTATGGCCTTGCGCCTCATTTAGTGGTCAGTATTGATGATGCTCTTACCCCAGACAGGTTGCCAGGGGCAGGGTTGGATACAGTCCCTCTTGTCTACGCGCCCATGGTACCATCCGACACTCTGAATGCTTGGCCAGGCCCACGGCTTACCACCTACTCAGCCAGTCCCATGTATGCAACGCTGGCTCGGAAACATCCCAAGGGAACCCTGCATCAGGGAGGAAGCGTCATTCATCCGACCGTCGATCTGGCAATACAAATCGGATGCACTGAGGTACTCCTGCTTGGTTGCGATTTTGCCTTCCCCGGTGGCCAGACCCATGCCGGCTGGCAAGACGGGGCTCTCGGCCCCAGCGCCAGTCAGGCACTGAGCTGGGTCGTGGATGGCCATGGGAAACGGGTCAGCACCAATCCCAACTTCACAACTTATCAGATTGAGCTGGAGCGCTATATGGCAGCCCATCCCGAAGTTCATTTCTGGAACAGCAGCCGAGATGGTGCTGCTCTGCTCGGCAGTGAATATCATCCGGACTTTGTATCATGACGCTCAAACACCATTGCATCACACTCGCCCACCGTTTTCGGCTCGGCCACTCTGTGGAGAGTGCCCTGACCCTTCCTGATTTACTCGAACAGGTATTGCTGGCACTCCCACAGGAACATCACAACGAGGCAGCCAGAATCATTGGCGCCTTGCTGGCATGTCAAGAGCGCCATGACTGGCTTGGGTTAGCCGATTGGCTGGAAGGTGAGCTGGCAGCTCTGTTAAGCACCTAGACCGGACTGAGCAAGTCCGCTTCAAGCAACATATCTGCCAGCTGGCGGGCTTGCCAGAATGAAATGTGGATCGTCTCGGCAATCTCGAACAGGGTCATATCTCCATCACTGTAAGCAAGCAGGTTCATCATGTCCCGCACAGCCCATCCTGACCAGCGGGTCGATAGATCCGGATAGAGACCGCGCTTGCCCATTTGCGGCTCGCAAAGCACCGTTACTCGATAACGTCCATCCAGCTCAATACATTCAATTGCCCTGCGCACTGCCATAAAGCCTCCTGCCAAGCCAGCAGGCGTTACGAGAGAGAGATCATCAAGCGAGGTGTGATACTCAGGGTAACAACCATATTTGGTGCGCATAATCGAGGCGATCGGCAGGTCAACCCCGGGAGCGCACAGCTGACGCTCATTGGAACCTCGATCCAGAAAGCTGAAACGATGAAATCCCGGGTCAATGTGGGCAAGAGCGTGCAATGCGGCTCTGTCAGCCAATGTGCCACCACGGCGTGAGGGCAAATAGGAGTAACCACGTTCATCCCCAAGACAAGAGAGGTTGAACCCCGCCAGCGTCTGTGCTTTCAGGTGTGCCAGATGGCGTGACAGGTACACAATGGCGCCCAACGTTTCAGGCACTAATATGAGGCGATAGCTATACCGGCGACGCGGCATACTGGCGAGCCAGGCCATCAAAAACACACCGACCAAGGGACCCGAAAGCTCGTTATTGGCCATGGATGGATGGCAAAGATAGCTTGACAGCAGGATCTCTTGCTTGCTCTCTCCTGCCAAACACATATCTGCATAAGTCAGTGACCCCGGAGCAAGCGTCGCATCGATCACTACCCGGTACTGCCCTGGCTGCAACTGTTCACGAACCCTGTGAGTCAGACAAAAGCCCCACCGACGCCGGTAGTAGGAAGTGACATAAGGAATGGCATCAGGCAACTCCGGTAACGAGTGCAGGTGCAGCTGCAGTTCTTCCAGGGACAGAATCGTATCAACAGGCTCTGAATACCCCACCAGATGCAGATTGTGATCGCGAAAATCGACGACCCGACGCCCATCCGGCCCCACTATGTAAGCCTCGCGTACGTTCCATTCTTCAGGCACTTGCCAGTCAAAACACTCAGTACCGGTCGGCACTTCGTGAACCTGCAACTCAGGCAGGCAATGGCACAACAATGCCAGGCTTTCTCGCACGCCATTACCGGTTAGGCTTCGATTGATAGGATAAAGGCGCGCCGCCAGATCATACATAGCCTGGCCAATCTGTGCCGGGTCTTGCCAGTCTGCAGGTAAAAAATCCGTGTCAGGAGTCATGGGTATGCTGAACCAATTCGATAATGTGCCCAAGTGGGCTTAGGAAAAATTGAACGTGGGCGCCGCCAAACGCGATAGCGGGCTGGCTGGGCCCGAGGGGAAGATGACGCTGAACCCGAAGTCGTTCGGCTGCCATCGCTATATCTGCCACTTCATAGGCCAGATGATTGAGCAGGTTATGGCGCGTACGTAACGCCTGGCTGACCGGGCTATCTTCACCGGCCGGGGCAATCAATTCGTAGCAAATCCCGGCATCATCGTATGCAAAACAGATATGTACCCGCTGCAAGGGATCGAGCACCAGCTCGCTAAATCGGGAAATCCCGAGGGTCTCGCGGCAATAGCAAACCCCGAGCTCAAGTTCGGATACCACCAACCCGATATGATGCAGTTTCATGCCCCCTCCCGGATGAGAGCATGAGGATGCTCTGCTATCAGTTGTTTGGCCACCGCGGCAAAGTCGGCGCAACGAACCGCCCAGACCGGTAACCGGCCAAATAACCCCTGATGCCACTTGTTTTGACTTTTAAGAGCTTCAACCAGACGGGAAAGATCTATCTCGCTGGCCAGATCGAGTTTTCGCACAAAGTAGTCACAATACCAGGGGCGCACAGCACCGCCATCGCAGACTTCACCCTCAAATCGCTTCATAAAGCGATAATCGACACCAAGTTGCTGCTCCACATAGTGGGTGAAGGTAATGCGATCGGGATGGCAGGCAAAACCGGCAATCCAGCCATCATGGGCAGCCAACCAGGCAAAGGGGCTATCTTGACCAAAACAGTCATGACCGCCAGCGGTAATAATCTCGTCCCCCCCCGCACCCCATACGGCCATGCTGAAGATAGGGTCGCGGGTACGCCCCACATCAGGCAGAGTGCGAAACAGTTCCGTCATCAGGCCCACTTCACTGGGAGACGTCGCCCAGTCGAAACATACCTTGCGTGTCAGGCTATAAGTGAATGTCGGCACCAGCAGAGTGCCCTTGTCTCCAAGCCACTCCTGTATGCCGCGCCAAAAAGTGTGCATTCCAGCGTTATTACTCTGACCAGGAAACTGGGCTACAGCCATAGCGTCAGAGTGAACCATCAAGGCACTTCCGCGCGCGATCCCTAGCGTGCTCAGAGTATGAGATAGAGCCTTAATCACAGGGCAAGACCACGACGCAACAGCGCATCACGAATATCCTGAAGTTGCTTCATCGCCGCCAGCTCTTCAGGCTCGAAGCGTACCGATAAAGTCTGTTCAACCAGTAACAGAAAATTGAAATGACCGAGCGAATCCCATTCCGGAAATGCCCCAAGTCCCAACTGATAGTCGCCTCGCGTGACGGTTGCAGAAGGAAACTGCTGTTCTAACAGAGTGAAGAGATCAGTCATGGTGATAAAACTCCAAAAAAGGCAAATTCAGCTGTGCAAGCGCCAGACTATGGAAATGCTCATGAGAGAAACGGGTGGGATCCGGATTATCACAGGGGGATAACGACAGGGATGCCAACCATGTCAGCGCAGGTTCATTACGTTCACAACGGTTCGAGCCAATAACCAGATGCTCGATCCCCACCTCACGCAGTTCAGCCGAGACACGATCCAACAGCCAGTATTCCAGACCTCTCGACAGAACTCTGCAACTCAATGCCAGCGTATCGAGAAAAGCTGTCGTTGAATTGACAGGCTGGATCAGCACAATCCCCACCAAGCCATGATCTGCAAAACAATCCCGCAAAGACACCAACCCACAGAACCCATTTTTAGCCAACAACTCGAGTGTGCGAGCATCATGGCGCAAACAGGAGAGATTAAACTGATTAGTTTTTTTAACAAGCTGTTCTGCCCGGGAAAGATTATCCGGCGCCAGAGGATGAAAATTCGCACATAAGGACAAATGGCGCAGATAGTCGCTTTCACTTCTGGCTTGCTCACGCAGTCGCTCACCTTCGGCCAGTGCGCGGTAGGAAGCCTGGCGCAAGCTGTCATCCTTTGTCAGCCCTTGGGCAAAACCACAGTACGAGAGCAGACTATTGGGCCAATCCCAGATCTCTTGCGGCGGTTCAATCACGTCCACCTGCGATAAAGCCGCACGAACTTCGGCTCGTTCCAGAGGGGAATCATCCCAAAACACCAGTGTATCAAGACCAAGGTTAAGAGTGCGTGCGATATGGCGCAAGCCATCTGATTTTCGTCCCCAACAGATTGCCGAAGCTGCGATTTGTGCTCGCGACAATTTCATCGCACCATGCTGTTCAAACACAAGCCAGACATCGTCAGGGCTATTCTTGGAACAAAGAGCCAGCAAAACCCCGCGGTTGTACCAGTAACGCACAGCCTCCTGGAAAGATTGATATAACTTGCCAGCCCCGTCTTGTCCCAACTGCAACCCACTTACGCCATCTTCACCGACCACGCCCCCCCAAAGGGTATTGTCGCAGTCAAGTACCAAGACTTTGCGTCGAGGTTCTTGATCGCGTTTCCAACGCTCGGCAATCCATGTTGCGAGAGAGCTAATCCCTGGAGCAGAGAGAGGACAGGAGAGCAGGAATTGGTTACGCGGGTCAAAACAGTGTTGTGCACCTTCTTTCATCAACCAGCGAGGTAGATCAAGATTAATGAGGTGAAGCTCGGCAAGCCGTTGGGAAAAGCGAGCATCAAGGTTTTTCACCCAAGGATATAGGTCGGCACAAGCGCTAGGGGCAGTAAAAAAACAGGCTCCGAGGTAAACCGGTGTGCCACCATCCTCATGAAACGGAAGAAGCAACTCATCCAACCAGATATCAATCTGTTGCTCGAGAGATACAGATTCGAGGCTCGACCAATGCTGACAACGCGTCTCCGTAAGTAACTGCTCCCAAAACCAGATTACGACCCGAACATCACCAGAATTGCAGCTATACCATTGTCCTTGTTGCTGGAAGTGGAGTGCAGCCAATTTGGCCAGCGGAGCCCAAGCAACATTGCCAGGCATCAGAAAGGCGGTTGACGCTAGAGAAAGCGAAGCCATTAGCATTCCCTATGATATGAAAAACTTTTTATATCATACAGTTACAAAGTGGGCGTGAACAGTGTCACACCCCTGAGAAGATTTTACTTAAACACATCGAGACCAACGAAGTAGGTCGTATCGTGCCGTTCAAAAACATCGGCGTAGATTTTCTCGGCATCAGAAAAAAACTTGTCCAGCAGCACGATAGCTGAATCGAGTTGCTGAATAAAATAGTCATCATCTTTCTGAAGTAATGCCATCATCAAAGTAATGATATTGGCATAAAAGTAATTAATTGAACCAATCAACATTCGATACAAATGCGCTTCAGTGCTTGTCAAAAGGTAGAGCAAATAATCATGATGACGCTGCATCATAAGCTGGACCGCATTATAGTCACGATTAACATCACGCCAATCTGAGCGAAACTTTTCGATCACCTGATTAAACAGAGGGACATTGAGGCCAGACTTGAAATCAACCAAAGTGAGGTCGAGTGGCTTAAAGCATGTATCCATTAGCCCATCAACTATATGACGCTTATCAATATCCCCCCAGACAGGGCTAATCGCTTGAACACGCTGTGCCACAGCACCTTCAATATAAGCACCATCACTAGCGTTGACACAATTAACATCATTATGATCTTTCAAAACACGAGCCATATTGTGGATTGAAAGCCCAAAGAGATGATTGATTAGAACCTCTCCACCAAAATTACCTGGAGCAGGAAATGTATCGTTAAGGTCTTGATGATATTTTGCCTCCTGCTTTTCATTGTAATACAGGCTCAATTTTGAGTGGTGTTTATCTGCACTTTTATAACCATTATCAATACCAAAAAGGTATATTTTTTTGAAACCCAAAAGTGCCGCATAATTTAAACCCGTATTTCCAACAAAGGGATTTGAATACTCTATGGTATCGAAATCGAATTTATCCCCCAAGCGAGAACTCAATAATTTATACATTGGTTCATTTGGTTTAAATGCTAAACCGGTTCTACGGAAAAAGCTCTTACAGTCGGGGTGTATAACATCTACACTCAGGAACGCACACCCCTTGAGAAAATCTCCCGCATTCAAAATGTGCAGGAAATCCGCTGAACTTTTAGTTCGTTCAACAGCGACATAAATATCTGGCTTGATCCCAGCCTTATAAAGAGCACTTACTGCTGTGCCACAGGCAATAATTACTGCTTTATTTTGATGTTCTGCAATAAAATCTATCGTTTGATCAAGTGATGGCCCGTTACCCACAACAAATACCGGGATATCAGCAGACAGAGTCATATCTCGAGACTGCTTCAGAAATGGAGTTCCCTCTTGAAGATGAGAATGGCTATGTGCCAAGGCATAAACGTTATCATCAAAGAATCCCCAGCCAGTTCTCAACAAGTAGAACTCGGTCTCTACCTTATGAACCAATTTGTCAATCTGGGGGGAACGATAGTGGCAAAATGAAAAGTAGGATGCAGACCAGAAAGCACCTTTACGATGGAGAGCCTCCATCATATCAGCCGCAAGCAATTGCTCATCGACACCAATAAAAAGATGAATACTGAGCGACTCACTATCCATATATTCAAACAATGAATGCCAATCAAAGCAGAATAGTGATGCATAAAAAACATCCAAATCTGGTTCGAATGCAAATAAATTTCTAACCTTACAACGCTCGTACAGATAACCCAGTTGATAACCAAGACCAACACCATACATAAGCGATAGCGGAATATCCATAGTCAAAGCATCTTTCAGTTGCAGGCCCTCAAGATCAGTATATTGCTTCAACTGTGATATTTCATTATTGTATTTTATGTGAATTTGGCCATCAATATACCATTGAGGCGCAAAGTCAACACTTTGTAAAACACTATTCTCGATTATTTCGTCTATCTGTTCTTGAGCTTCTATAAAAGGATCTTTCCCGTATATCGAAACTTTATCATCAAGCCACAATATATTAGGGATGCCATTCTCATTGCAAAAAAAACGGAATGGCCGTACTGGTTGATATGATTCAAAAAAGTTATATATACTTGGCATGAATTTTTTAAAGGCATCCATGTTCATTGCAAAACGAACAGGCAATACCTCCAACATAGCAATTTCCTGTTGCTTTTGCCTATCAAGGCGAACAAGTTCACTCTCGATATTTGTAATTTCTTTTTTAATATCCATGTATGCCTAACCTGCGTTCAGCTTGTACATATCAGATGCTCGACCTGCTTTTGAAAATTTCCACAAAGCTGCTTCTGTCTGATTCTTTGCATGTTCTATCAGCTCATGTAGGGTTTGAAACTGCACCAATGCTTGTTGGTGCTCCATGTCAAGAGCCACATGTGGCGGGATATTCTGGAAAACAGCATCAAGGAGAATGAGATAATGGTCGATCAACTGTTCAGCCGTTTGCACATCCTCCTGTTCGAACAAGGTCAGTAACTCCTGACCTGCTGCAATTAATTCTGGCAAACGGTTATTGCTCATTCGGTTCCGCCCACTTTTTGTTGAGTCAAGGCCTTATCTCGCTCCTCGACAGGAATAGCATCCCAACCGCTTTTAACTGTCAGCATCAGATTCATAACCTCATCGACAGCGGTGATATCCATATCACGGCTGGCATCCATCATCCTAGCTTTCATGTAGTCATAAAGCGCAGAAAGGTCTTCGGGAACCTTACCATAAGAGAGATCAAGTGAATCTTGCAGCCCGTTGATAATGGCCATTGATTTAGAGATAGACTGGGATTTTTGCTCAAAATCTCGACGTTCGATAGCACCACGAGCCTGAGCCAAGCGCTCCAGGCAACCTTGCATCAAAAGTTGAATCACGCGGTAAGGATCGGCTACTGCCAATTCGGATTGCAGATTCTGGGTGGTATAGGCCTTTATATTTTTATGATACATATGAAACACCACTCATGACTTCACATTAACTGTTGTTTGTATTTAGCATACTTAAATATGAGGCAGACTTATTCATCTTGGCCAACATAGCATCCAGACTTCCGTAACGGGCCCGCAAGGTCTCTTCATACTTAGTCAGCTGAGTGGCAACATCGGACTCCTTACGACCCACTTCGCGCAGATCGGAATTCAAAGAGTCTTCCCGTTTCGCCAACAAACCACCGGTCTTGGAGTAGGTTTCCAGCTGGCTGGCCAGCTGACCGGCGATCCCATCCTTACCGCCAAAAACTGCTACTACCTGATCGAAATTCTTGTCGATGGCCTCGTTGAACTTGGTATCGTCGATAGACAATACCCCCTTGTTATCCATCTTTATGCCCATCTGAAAAATCGTTTTATAAGTAGAGGAATTTTTCGAGGGTTCGGTGATGATGCCATTCATCATATTGACTACGGCACGCGTCGTTGCATCGCCCGCCAGAGCCCCACCATCATTCTTGCTCTTCCCTTCGACGATCGTATTACGCTTGCCGAGGTCATTGCTCTTCTTCACCAGCGCGTTGTAACCGTCGACAAAGCTTTTGACCATGTCCTTGATGCCAGCCTTGTCGGTGGTCACGTCAACCTTGTTAGAGCTGTAGGTCTTGACCGGATTACCGCTGGCATCGGTAGAGGTTGTGCTATCCGACTCCCGCAACACGGTCAGTTTAAGTCCGACAATGGTGCCATCGAAGGTATTGGATGAACTGGTCAGAGTATTTCCATCAACGGTGATCTTGGCATCTTGAGCATCTTGGCGCTTGGTCAGTTTGGATACGAGATTATCGGTCAGGTCGGTAGTACTGCCAGTGATCTGCAGGTCCTTGCCGCTGCCGCTTACCCCGGAATCGATCATCAGCTTGGATTTACCATCGGAGGTATTGACTATGTTGACGCTCAGACCGAAATTGTCGGCGTCATTGTTGATGCGTTTACGGATGGACTGTAGTGAATCCCCTGCTTTCACATCGACATCGAAGGTCTTGTCACCAGCCTTGAAGGTCAGCTTCCCATCCTCAGTGATAAGGGGAGTCGTCGATGAGTCGAAAGTACCGTCAAATTTACTGGTCTTCGCCAATTGTTCGACGCTGATATCATATTGCCCGTTGGAAGCCCCCGCCTTGCTCTCCACCTTGAGAACGGGTTTGTCCTTGTCCTGGGTAATATTAATCGAGCGTTTGTTGAACGCATCATCTTTGGACATGGCCTGAAGTGTCGTCACAAAAGAGGCGATGGCCGACTTCAACTGTCCAACCCCGGAGAGAGTGATCTGGGCATTGGTCTTTTTGGTGGTGATGGGCTGCATCAGTTGCGCCTTCTTGGCATTGACGCTCGCGGCAATGACAGACTCCAAGTCCAGCTGTGAACCCGCACCAGCAGACGTAATAGTGGCCATTCTCACTCTCCTCGTAAAACTTGCGTATTAAATCTCTTTATCAAGCAATAATCCGACTCTTGAGCCGCCACCTATAACATCAACTTCACGCAGATCCTTGAGCCGCTTGCTGATAGCCAGCAACTCTTCACTTGGGATCTGACGGATCATTGACTTGGTATTGGCGTCCATCACCTTGATAACAACTTGCTCGAGATCCTTTTCGACGCTGAAGTTGACGGTCCATCCCTGCAACTTGCTGAACTCTTGCAAGTTTTGTACCTCTTTTTCAATATCCTTATCTGAGACATCGGATTTGCGAACCTTCTCTTTGGCTCGCTCCTCTTGTTGTTTTTCCACATCCTGTGTCATCACCCGCTGCTCTTCCGCCATGCCAGATAGCACTTGAGCGGCCGATTGGCCGCTCTTGCTACTTGACTGAAGAGAAGAAGGAGTGACCGATGAGGGAATTCCAATGTCATTGGCCATATCGTCGCTCCTTTTCTATCTCATCACTACCCGTTAACCCAACAGGGACAGCGCAGATTGCGGTCTTTGGTTGGCTTGCGCCAGGATACTTGAAGCTGCCTGCTGCAGGATGTTCTGCTTGGTCAGGTTAGCGGTTTCTGTCGCAAAGTCCGCATCACGGATACGCGAACGTGCTGCACTCAAGTTCTCGGACACGTTGGACTGGTTGCGGATAGTCGAGTCGAAACGGTTTTGGACCGCACCAAGCTCTGCACGTTTGCTATCAACCGCCTTGATCATGAAGTCAAGGTTGGCCATCGCAGACTGTGCAGCACTGGCTGTTTTGATACTGTTCATGTTGGCAACAGTTACAGCAGTTGTCGCAGCGGTTATCTTGTACGGCTCTTTACTACCAGTAGTACTGGTGGCAATGGTGGCACTACCTTTTGATGCGCCAGCAATACCGCTAATGGTAAAGGCACTAGTCATCTTGAAGGTAATGGTCTGGGTGGCATCCGCACCGACCTGGAATGAGCCCTTATATTTACCGTCCAGCAACTTCTGACCACCGAACGTGGTATCACTGGAGATGCGATCGATCTCGGTTGTCAGTTGATCGTACTCTTGCTGCAATGCAACGCGATCATCCGTATTGTTGGAACCGTTAGCTGATTGCTGCGCCAGAGTACGCATCCGCTGCAACATGGAGGTTATTTCATCCATGGCCCCTTCTGCAGTCTGGGCTACCGAAATACCATCGTTTGCGTTGCGGTTACCCTGGTTCAAGCCGTTAACCTGTGAAGTCAAACGGTTGGAGATCTGCAAGCCAGCAGCATCGTCTTTGGCGGTGTTGATGCGAAGACCGGATGCCAATCTGGTATAGGAGGTATCCAGAGACTTGTTGGTATTCATCAAGTTACGCTGGGCGTTCAATGATGAAATGTTGGTGTTGATATACATGGCCATAAAAAATTCTCCCGAAGAACATGCGACTGCAGGTTGCGTCGTCTAAACAAAACGACGTCCCACCGTTTGAAGAGCTGGTTGAACATGCCTGTCTCTTCTGGCGGGTGTCTGTTTGAACGAACAGGTCACCCGCAGTAGTGCAAACGTTGGATTCCGAACACCCCTCGATTGCTTCACTTTATTTAACGGCAGCGCAGATACAAGCTTTAGGAAAATTGTTGCCTAAAGCGGCAAGTTTTATCCGGCAGGCGGCAACAGAACATGAATTGAGCAGCATCACCATGCAAATCACCGCTGTTGATAACCCAGTTTACGGGATAAGATGCGTTGGCACGGTTCATGCTTTGAACTGACAGAGTGACGTCAATTTGGCGACACAATAAAAAGAGGCCGGTAAACCGGCCTAAAGATGAGCATATGCTCAGGAGAATATGACCAAGCGTGACAGAACTGAACAGCTGGACAACACTTGGCATGACTAGTAGAGATTATATCTCTCCCGATAGAACAGAGTGCGACCCGAACACCCCTTTGTTCCATCTCTTGACCAGGGCGGCCTGAACAACCGCCCTGTTTTCTTTTGTTAGCCTTGCAACAGTGACAGTGCAGACTGCGGGCGCTGGTTTGCTTGAGAAAGAATTGTCGATGCGGCTTGCTGCAGAATGTTCTGCTTTGTCAGGTTGGCGGTCTCGGTCGCGAAATCTGCATCGCGGATCCGTGAACGCGCGGCACTGACGTTTTCTGAGACGTTCGCCTGGTTGCGAATGGTTGAATCAAACCGGTTCTGCACTGCACCCAGTTCAGCTCGCTTACTGTCTACAACTTTAATCATGTAGTCAAGGTTGGCCATAGCAGACTGGGCCGAACTCGCCAACTTGATACTATTCATGTTTGCCACAGTCACTGCGCTAGTTGAGGCCGTTACTTTGAAAGGCTCTTTGCTACCAGTTGTACTGGTAGAGATTGTTGCATTGCCCTTGGCAGCAGAAGCCATACCTGCGATGGTAAACGCAGTGGTCATTCTGAAAGTAATGGTTTGAGCAGCATCAGCACCAACCTGGAAAGAGCCGACATAACCACCGTTAAGCAATTGCTTACCACCGAATGTGGTATCTTTTGCCACACGATCAATTTCGGTCATCAGCTGGTCATACTCTTGCTGCAACGCGGTACGGTCATCAGTGTTGTTGGAGCCGTTGGCTGATTGCTGAGCCAGGGTACGCATACGCTGCAGCATGGAGGTCACCTCATCCATTGCACCTTCCGCAGTTTGCGCTACCGAAATACCATCGTTGGCGTTGCGGTTACCCTGATTCAAACCGTTCACCTGAGACGTCAAACGGTTGGCGATTTGCAGACCCGCAGCATCATCTTTAGCGCTGTTGATACGCAAGCCAGATGCCAGTCGAGTGTAGGAAGTATCCAGTGATTTGGTCGTATTCATCAGGTTACGCTGCGCGTTGAGTGATGAAACGTTAGTGTTGATATAAAGGCCCATGACTATTCTCCTAAGCTATTAAATTTACTCTTCTATTTGCTCAGGCTTTATTATTTTCCGTGCCCGATGCGTCTTATTTAACGGCCCGTTTTTGGATGTCTTTAGCATTTTTTCAACGCTTCATCGCATTAACGCCGCTTACCTTATATATCGGCGGGTCGGGGGGATACTTAAGGAAAAAATCGGGCCAAAACCAGTGACAAACTCAACCTTCTGAAGCTCGCCAACGGCAGGGGGCAAACGAGACACTACCGTTCATGCTGCGAGAAAAAATCCGTCCCGACTCTCAATTTTGTCGAGCACTGTTGGCGATTGGGCTCACCAGCCCCTAAAATCGCGGCCCCATCAACAATTTGACGTGAGTTGTTCTCCATGCAGACACTGGTTGAGCAGATTGTTTACATCAGCGACATGTTTGGTACTGCGGTATTCGCGTTTTCAGGGGTATTGGTGGCTGGCCGACTCAGAATGGACGGGTTTGGCGTCATGGTTTTGGCGGCGGTCACTGCCATCGGCGGCGGCACCATCCGTGACATGATCCTGGGAGCCACCCCCGTGTTCTGGGTGCGCGATCCCCTCTATATCTGGGTCGTCATTGCGACGGCGTTGATCGGTATGTGGATGGTCAAACTGCCCCGCAGAATGCCTTGGTATGTGCTGCCGGTGGCGGATGCCTTCGGACTGGCCCTCTTTACCGTGATCGGTGCCCAGAAGGCCCTCAACTTCGGCACCCCGGGGCTGATTGCCGTGATCATGGGCACCATGACCGGGGTAGCCGGTGGCATGATCCGCGATGTACTGGCGCGGGAGGTGCCCATGGTGCTGCAAAAAGAGATCTATGCCACCGCCTGTATCCTCGGCGGCATTCTCTATACCCTGGCGCTGGAGGCGAACATGGACAGGGTAACGGCCATGCTCATCTGCATGACGGCCGTGTTTGGCCTGCGAGTAGCTGCTATCTACTGGCATCTGTCGCTTCCCACCTTCTCGCTGCAACGCAATTGAGAGCAGGCCCACAGCGTCATCATGTCGCTGTGGGCCGCGCGTTGAACCAAATAGGCTTTTCTGTTGTCATAGAAGCAGTCGTTGTTAGCCGGAACTTCTCATGCGCAAAATCGGTATGCTTACCACCCTCCTCCTGGCGAACGTGACGGCAGCCCACGCCGAAGCACAAGTGGTATTTGGACGACTGGCCTCGGCGCCGGTGCAGCAGTTCAACCAGCAGATACGCCAGGCAAGCCATCAACAGCAAAACTGGGTTAATGACTACCGTGAGGTCGCTCTGCGATTCGTCGGTCATGGTGACACACCCAGCCGCATCCATGCCCAGCAGTTGGACAATGATCTGGTGCTCTCGGTCGCCCTCGACGGTAGCAAGAGCGACATGATCTACATCCTGACCCTCTATCGCAGCAACAACCTGTGGCAGATGCGGGAGGCGGAAATGGGCTGGCGTTGTCAGGGGCAAGACTCTTTTACTCCGGTTCCCTGTCCCTGATAGTCATTGCTCACTCTGTGAAATAAAAAAATCCGGCACATTGGCCGGATTTTTTTATTGAAGGTAAAAAACACGCTTACGGGCGGTACACCTTGACGTTGTCAAAGCCCTTCTCTTTCAGATACAGCGCCTGCAGCTTGCTCATCACGCCGCGATCGCAGTAGAGCAGGTAGGTCTTCTCCTTGGGCAGATCGCCAAAGGCGGTGGCCAGCTTGAAGAAGGGGATATGCAGCACTTCACGACCTTCCACCACCAGCGGCTTCTCGTCGTGTTCGTCGGCAGAGCGGATATCCAGGATCACCTCGTCAACGCCCAGCACCTGAGTCGTTTCCACCTCTTGCACTTCAGCGGCAGTCTCTTCACCGATACGGCGGATATCGAGGTAACGGGCCTCGGAGACCACCTTGTCCAGAATGGAGAAGTCAAAATTGGCCTCTTCCTCTTCAATGCGGGATAGCTCGGCCTTCACGGTCGGCTTCTTGGAGATGACGCCACAGTACTCCGGCATGGTCTCAGCAAACTCCAAAGTGCCGATACGGCGGGCTTCGCTGATGATGTCCGGCTTGTCCCAAGTAATGAGCGGGCGCAGGATCACCTTGTCGGTCACCCGGTCGATGACGTTCAGGTTGGTGAGGGTCTGGCTGGAAACCTGGCCCACACACTCGCCGGTCACCAGCGCCGGGATCTGGAACTCGTCGGCCACCTTGGCGGCGGCACGCATCATCATCCGCTTGAGCACCACCCCCATCTGACCGTTATCGATCTTCTCGAGGATCTCGGCAACCACCGGCTCGAAGTCCACCGCAGTGAAACGTACCCGATGGGAGGAGCCAAAGCGGTTCCACAGATGATAGGCCACCTGCTTGACGCCGATTTCGTGGGCAGCACCGCCCAGATTAAAGAAGCAGTAGTGCACGCGGCAGCCGCGCTTGATGAACTGGAACGACGCCACACCGGAGTCAAAACCGCCGGAAATGAGGCTCAGCACATCTTCCTGAGTGGCGATGGGCATGCCGCTCAGGCCCTGATGGATGGCGCTGACGATGAAGAGCTCTTCGCCGTCAATCTCCAGGTTGATCTTCACATCCGGGTTCTTGAGGCGCACGCCGTTGCTTTCGCAGTGCTGGTTCAAACCACCGCCCACGTAACGCTCAATCTCGAGGGAGGAGAACTCATGCTTGCCGTGGCGCTTGGCGCGCACGCAGAAGGTTTTGCCCTTGAGCTGGTCGCCCCACACGGCTTTCACCTGCTCGAAGATGTCGTGCAGATCGGTAAACTTGCTGGCTTGTACCTCGAGGAAGGCCTGAATGCCGGGAATACAGGCCAAAGCTTCGATAGCCTGCTCGCGGAACTGGTCATTGCGGGAGCTCACGATCAGCTTGTCCCAATCCATCCGTACGCGGGCATCGTCGTCGAAGCGGCGCAGGACATTGCGGATATTGCCCTGCAGGATCTTGATAAAGCGCTGGCGAACCGACTTGCTCTTGATGGTGATTTCCGGGAACAGCTTGATAATGAACTTCATGGTAATGACTCGGGTGACCTTGATTTAAGGGCGCGAATTATATCAGAACTTTGTGGCCAGCGCCTACTGGATGAGCGTTTGCTCACATTACCCCACACAGTGTTTGCCGTGCAGCGCCAATCTTGCGTATATTCCCGACCCTGCGCCTCGCCAGATTTTTGACAACAGACGGATCCGATGAAGACCTATATCTACTACCCCGGCATGGTAATCAACTGGAGAGAGACACACCGCAGCCAAACCCGCGCAAACCCTTGCATCCGTTGATATAGCAGCCTTTCGAGAAGAATAACCCCCACCTCATAACACCTCATTCCCCCGATATTTTTGCCCCAAAATTGCCCCAATTCGAAAAATCTTGCCCCAAAATTGCCCCAGAAAAACCCCAGCCTTTACCTGTCGAACGCGCATAGAAAAGCCCGCTCAATGGCGGGCCAATCCGATCCGGCTGCAACAACTATGAAGCAGCGTTCAGCTCATCGCGAAGTCGTTCAAGAATGCGCGCGATCTTCTCTTCCTCCACCCTGCTCAGGTCCAAAGTATCAAGAATATTCTCAAGCTCAGCTAGTGATTCCATCCGGTCAGGTCCCCGCTTATCTGCTCTCAGTCTCTCGACTGTGAAACACTGTATGCCCATACAGTACCGAAGCGAATTTACCACTTTTTGCAGACCGAGTGGAGCACTATCTTTGCCCACCCCTCCTATCCACATCCGTTCAGAAAACAAATCCCGTACTCTATTGCTCATCATACAACCGCTACACTCCGTCGTTACAGGTGATGCGCGGTGATCTCGTTGTGCGTTCAACTCGTTATTATTAACCTACAATTTACATGACCTGTATGTGCCATTACTGAGCAATTGCACTATAGGTGTTCCAGATTTGGGACAAACATAAAAACATGATCTAGAGCACGGTTGGCCACCACAGATAAGGAATGCCTATGAAGCGGTATCTGACCAGCTCTAGCCTCGAGTATGTCCATCGCACCAAGAAGAAGGTGCGCAAGCTGATGGCGGAGAGAAAGCTCAGCCAGTCCAAGATCAGCAAGCTGACCGACATCCCCCGCTCCAGTATCAGCAGATGGCTATCGCTGCATCACGACGACTTCATGGGGTTGGCAGAGGCGGTCATGCTCTCGTCAGCAATGGGCCTATCTGTCCAGGCCATCCTTGCAGATCCTGACTGGAGCGTCTCAGATGATGAACATATGGGGCTGATCAACCGCGCAGCACGACTGCCGAAGCCACACCTGGCGTCGATGCTGAATTGCTATGCTGAAATTCTTGGTGTGAGAGTTGGATAGCTTCGCTGCGAATTGCAGCAAGCAGATCATCAGTCCGACGGCGTTCTGTATGTGACAGGTCGAGATGAAGCAGCATGTCTTCGAGGGAGGAGATGTTGGCAAGAATGGTCATCGTGAAAACTCCATAACGCAAGTTACCGCCGCGTGTGGATAGGCCACTTGCAGGCAGTTGATTAAAGGTTATGGTTCACGTTTGGCACACAGGTGGCGCCATAATTAAGTAAATTAGGTACTGCTTACCATAACCGGAAAAGGCAATCTCTAGGTTATGGTTTTAAAAACCCACTCATCCGAGCGGAATCATTCGATTCCTGCGCACATTACGCCCGGCGTTGGTGTGATGTCAACAAAAATGGGGCCGAAGCCCCACCGTTATTACTCTGCCTGTTCAGGCATCATCCGCTCTATCCGCGCCGTGATCTTGGCCCGCTCTACTCGCGTCATATCGAGACCTTCCAGCTCGTCCAGCAAGGCGGCCAGCTCTACCATCAGTTGGGCTGCGCTCATTGCTTCACCCCGAGATTTGCCTGCTCTTCCTCGATCCAGCTGTTGATATAATCGATCGCTTGCCTCACCTGATCATGAACAAACTCACGGCACCCTTCACTACGCGCATCCGCCGTAACGATCGCGACCTTTCCAGAGGCCGTATCCACATCTTCGAGAAGCCCAGCAAGATCACAGAGCGCTTCCAGCGTGTCGCTGGTTGGTGCGGGCCTGGCTTGGAATGGGATGATCTTTGAATCGCTCATGCTGCCCCCTTGATCACTTTATCCTGGGTGAACAGACCATCCCAACTAGCCTTCATCGGTAGCTCTCCCTTCATGTAGAGCTGATAGAGTCGTACCGCCCCTGCCTGCAGAAGGACTGCCGTATATTTCACAAACGACTCGTGGCCGTGCGAGCGAATCTCCTGCTGCTCCTCAGTGAGGTAGCGATCTCTGGCATACGAGGCAACTCGCCAGCGCTTGTTCAACCCAGAGCGACTTTCATTGAATAACCAGTGTCGTTCGTCAGCAAGATACTCTGTCACCTTCATCACATTGACCCCGTTGAGCATCTTGCAGAACTGCGGGATGGTCATGCCTTGGCGGAACAGGCTTTCGAGTGAGTGAATCTGTTCCTGTTGCTGCTTGTTCTCGATGGTCAGAATGGCCACCTTCTCAGCCTGCTCGGCCGCTAGGCGCAGAGCTTCTGGCAAAGTCTGGGGGATGGCCCATTGCGGTTGTGCCAGCTGCCCCTCCAAAGCCTTAAGCTTGGCCAGAACTGCGCGGCGCACTGCCTTTGATTCGCGCATGCCGATCAGCATCATTTGATCAAAGTTGAGCGTATACCCCTTTACTTGGCGTTTCGCGCCCTGAGAGGTGGTCGTGCAGAAAGTCTGCATGACCCCAAGATCATCGCACTCATCCTCCAGTTTACGCAGAAGCTCGGTGTTCCGGAGTGGCGACTCGCCCTCATCAGCCCGCGCTGGGTTGATGATGTTGTTCAGAAAATCAAGACTGGTCATGGTGATGGCATGGCCACCATTCTGCGGCCCTGCCAAAACTTTGGTTTGCTGATACTGTTGTTGTATAGTCATACCGTAGTCCTTAACGTGGTTGTTTGGGTTTACATCCTCGGCCCGAGCTGCGCCAACAGCTTGGGTCGTTCTATTTATGGCATCACGACATGCAGTCATGATCCAATCCACCATCTTTTTTCATCTCTGAGTACAGGATGGAAATCACCTCCTTTGTCAGACTCACACCGTTATCAACGGCACGGTGCCCCAGCCACTTTTTCAGATCTTCCGGTAACCGGATTGATGTCGGTGGAATTTGGTTGCTCACTTAACTCTCCTTGCTTGTTGCTGATTTGTTGGTGTTGCAAGAGTTGACACTGCCAGCTCTTCTCTCAAGGCTAGAATCAAAAAGATTCAGAGTCAAATAGAATCTTTGCTTTGTGATTCTATCAGAGCCATCATTACCACTGATAATGCTTAAATACCCATATAGAAACACCGGAAAATGCCATGAGTCAGCCGAAGCCATACCCACTACGAATGTCGGATGAGATGCGAGCCAGCCTACAGGAAAGCGCAGACAGATCTGGCCGCTCCCTGAACGCCGAGATAGTGCATCGACTTCAGCAGTCAATTGATTCCAGTCTCACCGGCGAACTAAATGGTGGGCCGGGATCGCCACGAATGATCGCATCTGTAGAGATAACAGACCCTGGCATAGATAAGGACGACCCACGTTACAATGTGACCGCCATAGCCAAGCAGATAAAAGAAGTTCGGGAGATGATGGAGGTGATCGCCAAAGAAATGCTAGACAACAAAAGATGATGTGATCTTGTTCACTGACACCTAATGATAAATAGCGCAACATTAAGCTTTGCGTATAAATCTTTTGGAGCTTTGATGTTAGCTAAAAAAATATTTTCCGCAGCAATTATGATTGCTCCTCTTGTTCTGTCTCATAATGTTCTCGCTGAGAGCTATGAGCTTACGCTGACAAGGAAAAGCAAAAACATATATAAGGTAAGCGGCAACGATATATTGGTTCAAACAAGATATTGCTACGCATACGCCTACTCTGAGCAAGCTATTTTCAAAACAGATGGATATGGTGGTGAGCTAATATTCTTGGATAGTGATGACCGTTGTGATGTGAAGGCTGTTTTTAGCAAGGACGAGTATAAGCCAGGGAAGTACTCCGTTAAGGTTAGCGTGGATGATGATGATTGGTTTGAGGTGTTTGGCAGTAATGCTTACATACATACTTCAAACTGCCTTTCTTTGGCAATGGTTGAAGATTCGCACTTGGTGATATCATCATCAGGTTATGGACAACTAATATTCAGAAACGGAAGCAAATGTGCTGTAGAGGGGGTTTACTCTAAGGCTAGGATTTGAGTAAGCGCGTAACGAAACGTGATACCACCACATCAATGCAGTTGTTAATGACATTGCAATTAAATAAATCCGCATTGAATCTGATTTATATTACGCTAAATCAGTAGCTCACCAGCAAAGAAATGACTCAATCAAAACAGCTGATCAAGCGCCGCAATAGCAAATCCAACCAGGACAAAGAAGAAGCTGAATGCCATAAAGTCATCCAGATCGCTCCGGCTGGATTTGCTAAAACACCAACACCCGGCAGCAAAGGGGATCAGGGCCAGCGTAAAGCTGAAACTGAACGCCTTGAGCGCCACCACCATCATTATCAACGCAAACAGTATCCACATGGTCAGGGTCCTCACATATTAAGGCCCTAGCTTACCCCCTTCGCATGGGCTCAGCCAGGGCCGCTATTCTCCCTTACTCCCAGTTCTCCCTGTTCTTGTTTACCGCCTGATATACCAGGTCGTTGCGGCGGGCCAGTAGCTCATCAATGCGCTTGCGCTTCTCCTCTGCGTTCATGGTGCGGTCACGCTGGATCAGCTCAATCTTGTTGCGCACCACCCTTACCTGCTGCTGGGTACGGCTCAGGCTGCGGCGTGACTTCAAGATGCCGCCCTGCTCCTCGAGCAGCTCATTCGCCTTATCGTCCAGCCCTTCACTGCGGTACTGGTCAACGGTGCGCTTGAGCTGGTTCACCTCGCTCAGCATCCGGTAGAACTCCTCCATATGCTGGGTGGACTTGGCCGGGCCAGTGCCGCGGTACACGGCTTTCACCAGCGGGATCTCGTCAGCGCGCCAGCTGGCCGACTCACCCGGGCGAGATGCCCTGATCAGGCCATCAGCCGTGGCCATCACATAACCGCCGATGGTGCCGGTATAGCCAATCACCAAGTGCTCAAGCTGCTTGGGCGAGAAGCCAGACAGCTCGCCAAGCTCGCGCATCAGCAAGCTGGTCTGCTCGTTGTAGCGGGCCTCCGCCTTGACGGCCAGATCCTGCGGGCTGTCGATGGGGCCGCCGCGGAAGGTGTCATAGTTGAAGGCGGCCTCTACCAGCGGCTTGATGATCTGCGGGGTGGGGTTAAGGGCAAAGGTATCGCCAATTGCCCGGGCCACAGCCTTGCCGAACTGGGCGCCGGTGTCCTTGTCTCCCATCGCGCGCACCATGCGCTCCGGGATGGTGCCGAACATCACGCCAATCTCGAACGGCTTGGGGATCCGGAAGTGCTGATCGCCGACAAAGAAGTGCCAGTTGGCGTCCTTGTCCCAATCCGGCAGCTCTTCGTATCGCTCATCGTCCCAGTTGGCGGCCAGCAGACCGAGCGACATGGCGGTGATCATGCCAGCCCGCTTGGCGATTTCACGGGGGTTGTCGCGCAGTTCCCGGCTCAGTTTGCCCAGACCCTGCAGGCGAGCATTGAAGAACGGCAGCACCAGGGACGCCCCCTGAATGGCTCTGGCAGCCCCGAGCATGGAGAAGTCCATCAGGTCTTTTGACTCGAACGCCGCCTGTGCGTGGCTCTTGCCCGCCTTGATGGCAGCGGCATAGACCGCCTCGCGGTTAGCGTTCTCAAGCGCCTCGCCATAGCGGCTGTACTTCTCCCATGCGTCAGCCACCACACCTTTAGCGTGTGCCGCATTGCGGATGATGCTCTTTTCGTAGCGGGCAATCTGCTCCGGCGTCATCCCCTTGCGGCGCAGTGACTTGCGCACGGTGTCGGCCATGGCGCCCGGGTCGTTACCGTTGACATAGCCACCCAGGAAGCTGGCGCCGCTGAACATCACATCAATGGTACTGCCGTCCATCGCCAGGGTCTTTTTCACCCCCTTGATGGAGTCGATCACCGGCTTGAAGCCGTCTTTGCTGATCGCCCAGCTGGAGAGTGAGTCGCGCAGGAAGTTGCGCAGCATAAACTCAGGTGATGCGGTCACCCCGGCTGTCAGCAGGCGCTTGGCCTTTGATGCCATGTTGATCATGGTGCCGAATGGCTGGCGGTCGAAGAATGTCATGGCCCGATACAGGTCAGGATCTTCAACCCGGATCATGTAGTCCTCACCTTCCAGCTTGACGGTGATCAGGTCCTTGCCGTTCTTGAGCGCCCGCCAGTCCATCATATTGGGCTTGGCGACCACCTCGATTAGCCCGGTATCCGCCAGATTCCAGACAGTCTTTTGCGCCGCCATGTTCTTCATAGAGGCGTCAATCAGCTTGGAGGTCGAGGTGAAAATGTTCTCGAGCAGGTCGTTGGTATTGGCCTCCCCGCCCTTGAGTTTCTTGATCCCTGCGTTCTGGTTGGCAATCCCCTTCGGCTTAAAGGGGGCGATCACATCACCATCCTCGGTTTCACGGAAGAACGGGATGTACCACTCGCTTTCAAACTCTGCCCGCGCCTCCTTGGTGAACAGGCCAGCCTCCTGTGCCAGATCCAGAGTTGCGGCATTGAGGCGGTTCCAGCGGGCTTTGGCATCAAGGAATTTGGCCTCCTTACCCTTGCCTTGCCCCTTGAGTGCCGCAATGTCATTGGCATCGAGCAGGTTCTCTCTGCCCTGCGCCATCAGCAGTTCGGCCCGGTGACCGGCCATCCAGCCCAGCCAGTTGTGCAGATCGGCCCCAAGATCGGAGAAGATGCCCAGCAGCGCGTCTTTCTCGCCGGTACCCGCCTTGCGCTGGATCACCCCGTCCTTCCACTCCGGCAGACCATAGAGCATGGTCGCCTGCATGGTGGATGCAGCCCCGGTCGCCATCCGCGCCGCAACATAGCCGGAATCGGCTGCATCGGTAATGCCTGCCGCATCCTCTGCGTACTTGATGGGGGCCAGCGCATCGAGCACTTCGGTGTTGGCTTTCTTGATAAAGCGGTCTACCCATGACTCAACCACGCCGCGATCAACCTTGCGCAGCTTGTCCAGATTGGCCTTGGTTTTGTCGATGATGTCAGGCTTGGGGCCTAAATTGAGCTTTTCCATGGCTTTGTCAGCAGCCGTATTGGCTTGGCTCATCTTGAGCCCGCCCTTGCGGATATCATCCTTGGTGAGTACATTTGAATCAGAAACCCGTTCTGGTGAACCACGCTTGGGCAATTGGAGCCCTTGGGTCGTACCGAGCGGGTTTTTATATTGGCTGGTACGTCCATCCTCCTGACTGAACTTCTGACCACCATCCGGGCCGCCATTGTCAGGGCCGCCGCGCTTCATCTTCTTGCCCAGCCCCTCAATCAGCACTCTGGTTTCAGCTGCGGTAATGCCACCAGGCACAAAGCCGACAGTGCGCAGCGCCTTGGTAACCCATGCCACCACTTGATCCCAGCCGCGACGCCAGGCGCTCTGCTCCAGTTCGGCCAGGTGGGCGATCACCTCCTCGGCCTGCACCCCGACATCCTCGCCAGCGTAATGGGTATCTACCCAATCCCACACCGCCTTCATGCTGGGGGCGCTCTTCGATTTGATGATGCGGCTGATCAGCTTGGTGTACTCGCCATCGCCCAGCACATTGGCTAGGCCATAGTGGGCCAGCACCTCATGGCGCAGGATTTCGCGCATCCGCTTGGGGTGGGCGATGGTGTCGGCGGCCACATGCAGTGTGCCATTGTCATCATCGAACGCGGCGCGGCGGATCAGGCCATCTTTGGCTGCCAGCCCCAGCGCCCGCTCCAGCTCGGCCTGTGTCGCGTGGATCTGCACATCAATGCCACTGGCGCCACGGTACTGCTTGAACCACTCCTTGGTGACCAGTTCCGCCTCTTTGCGGGTCAGGTGCTTGGCTGGCTTCTCGCCCTGCGCCATGGCCTGTTTGGAAAAGGCTATAACGCGCTCAGGCTCCTTCGCTGGCTCAGCCTTCTGCGCCTTGCTCTGCTCTGGCCCCTTGGCGGGCGC
The DNA here is from genome assembly GCF_040907825.1 of Aeromonas sp. s7(2024). Lineage (NCBI taxonomy): Bacteria > Pseudomonadati > Pseudomonadota > Gammaproteobacteria > Aeromonadales > Aeromonadaceae > Aeromonas > Aeromonas sp. s7(2024). The sequence goes on along the minus strand of NZ_JBFOCM010000012.1, from coordinate 124,292 downwards.
AGCATCGGTAACCGGCTTGGTGGTATCACCTTCCTTCACCCAGCGCTTGAACTCCGACACCGGCATCGCCTTGATGGAGCCAAGCCCCTTCCACCCCTTCTCGTAGTTGGCAAGGTAGCCATCCCGGGCGGCCTGCTCGTCGGCAAAGCCCATCATCACCTTGTGCTCATCAAACTTGCCGGTCTTGGGGTCTACCTGATCCACCACGTAGACGGTTTCGCTATCAGGCTGTTCACCGATGAATACATCGACATGATCCCCGTCCGCCCCCAGTGTGCGCTTGATATAGCCGTAATCGTGGGCCATGGTGGATTGCCACGCCTTGCCATCCTTGTCAGTGCCGGAACGGGTAGAGCCCTTGGGGTTCTCGAGCGCGATATCAAACCCCAGCAGCTTGAGGTGACCTTTCTTGTAGTTGCCGGCCTCCTTCTGAGCGTCGGTTGGTTCAGGCGCCACCTCGGCGCGGGCCGCCTCGATCTGTCGCACTGGCTCTGGTTGTGCCCCATCAGAAGCAGCAACCCCGGCATCAGTGGCCGGGGCTGTCAGTGTCTGGTCATCTTGCTGCTGTCCATCAGGTACAGGTGAAGCAGGAGTGTTGTCTGCCGGATTTCCGGGTCCAGCTCGGTCTGCGAGTCCGGCAATGGTTGGTCCAGTGCCTGCTGCAGCCGGTTCGCCTGCGCCAGGCTGATCGCCTTGTCCTTCACTGCTGATTGCAGGTACTGGGGTAACTGGCTCATTGCTCACCTCTGCCTGGGGTTGGTTGACGGGGATCACCTCTCGGTATCCGGTATCGATAGCTGGTGCTAGTTGGCTGGCCTCGCCCGAGGTGACGGACGGCGCCGGAACTGTTTCAGCGCTTACGCTTGCAGCTGGCTGATCAGATGGTTGGTTCTGGTCTGTGACACTGATGTCATCGAGTTGCGTGGCGCTTGGTTGCGTGGTTGCAGCAGCCTTCACCTGCTCCACTTCGGCGATCTCGGCCACCCCAAAGCCGCCACCATTGAGCGGCACCGGCATCTCCTTGCCCTTGCGGCTGGCCATGGCAGCCTCTTTCTCGGTTGCGAATGGCTTGCCTTTGCGGGTGATGCGGAGTGTCTGGAGCGAGCCAACTACTGCATCCAGTGCAGAGGGCGCTGGATTCTGCTCCAGTGGTTGTGCTTGAGCCGCATCGTCAGCAACAATCCCTTCTGCTGTATCTGTATCTGTTGCTGTTGTAAGTTGCTCCGCCGCATTTTCTTCCTCCGCTTGCTGCCGGCTTGAAATGGCAGGAGCTTCGATAGTATCCACCTGCTGAGACGCGGCCTGAGAGAGAAGGTCATCAACTGTTGGCGCGGACGTTCCGGAAAGCGCCTCTTGCACCGGGCTGCTCTCGGCCATGCCCTTGAACCGCTCCGCGGTATCGTCGCGGCGCAGGTAGGCTGGCACATCACGCAGCTCGTCAAACTGGCTGGCGCTAGGGCCGAGCGGGGATTGCTCGCCAGAGGGTGCAACCACCGGATCGGCCATGGCGTCGGCGGCAGGCGCCAAGTCTGGATCTGCCGGTGCGGCAGTGGGGCTCTCCTGCATCGGATCACCAGGCTCAACAGGTGCGACATCCTCCACAGTGGCGGGATCTGCCTGTGCGCCCCCTTCGCTTTCTGGCTGTGACTTGCTGCCACGCAGCCCGCCAGCGCCACCCAGGGCGCCACCGGTACCCATGCCGATCAGGCCGCCTTCCAGCGCACTGGACACCACTCCTTTCATCGGGTCGATATCGGCAGCGGCCACCTCGTTAAGGGATTCGTTGATGGTGTATTGCTGTACCCCCTCCTCGAGGGTCTCGCCAATCCCCTCACCTACCGCCCCCTTGGCTGCCCCCTTGAGCACGCCACCGGTCGCCGCCTTGCCAGCCAGCATCTTGAACAGCATGGCATCGCCCATCACAGAGCCCATGGCTGCAGCGCCCCACACCTTGGCGTCGCTCATGGTGGCTCGGCTGGCAACGTTGGCAGTCTCCTCCCGGGCCAGCGACAGCTTTTCCTCATCAGAGAGGTGTTGCGTCTGCTGATCCTGGTCGATGCGAGTGAATGCCTGGCGGAAGGTATCGCTCCGGGACAGCTCATCAAAGCTCATGCCCAGCACTGACTCGCGGGTATTCACCCCCGCGCTACCCACCGAACCGGTCGCGCCAGTGGTGACGGCTGCGCCGGTCGCCAGCTTGGCCACCGTCTTGGCGGCGACAGCCTCGGCCACCTCCTGAGTAGCCCCACGCTTGAGCATGGAGGTGGTAACGGCGCGCCCGATACTGGCCTTGGCGGCGGCACCGGTCACACCGCCAGCCAGCAGGGTCGGCACCATGGAGCCCACGCCCTGCGCCATCTTCATGGCCCATACGTCGAGATCCCCAGCGCCATCCCCCATGGTGAGGCGCCCCTCTGGCGTCTCATCAATCAGGCTGCGGCCGATCGCCTCTTTGGCATCGCCGCTCATCCCATCGGTCAGCGACTCGGCGCCTGACTTTGCCAAGTCGCCAGCGCCAGCCACCACATCAAGCACCGGGCTCAGCTTGCTGGCCATATTGGCGCGAGCCTGCTCCAGGTAATCGCCTCCCTGCTTGCCAGCGTTCTCCTTGCCAAACTGGCTTGCCTGCCGGGCCAACTCACCAATCCCGCCAACCAGTTCCAGTGCGCCAGCGCCCACGCCGCGCGCCACATCCCCCAGGCCAACATTGAGGTCGCGCTGTGGGGTTTGGGCGGCGGACGGGGCAGCAGCCGCAGACAGGCTGCTATCGAGATTGCTCCAGAACGGGTCTGTGCGGGTGTCGGATAGTTTCGGTTGTGGCAAGGCGTCGCGCAGTCCAGGCTTGTCCATGGTGTCCTCGGCTTTTTGTGCAAAAGAAAAGCCCCGACCGGCGAACCGATCAGGGCTTGATATGGGGAGTACTGGCCAATAAGCAGACTGGCCGACTATGGAGAGATGCTAACGCTGGGGGGTTGGAAAGGCAACTAGCGGCGCGCTTGCGCCAGACTGATGGCCTGATAGGCACCAGCCTCCGCATCACGCAGCCTGCCGGCTGTCACGGTGGCTTGCTCCTCTTTCTTCTGCTTGGCCGCCTGCTGGCGCCACAGCTCGAACGCCGTGTTCATCCGTGCCGGGTTATCCATCAGGCTGCTCAGCTTGCCGTGCTGGTTGGCCTCCTTGATAAACTGCAGGCGCTCGGGATCGCCCCCGGTCCACGCCTTGAGTGGCGCCTCCTGCTTTGGCTCATCCGTTTTGGTGGTCAGACCGTAGGTATCAGCCAGCGCCGCCTTGCTCTGTTCAAGCTGGGCATCCAGCGCATCGAGCTGCAGGTCTTTATCCTCCGCATTGCTGGAGGAGATCTTGGCGCGGTTCTGGCCGTGCTGCTTCTCAAGGTCAGCAACCGCCTTCTTGTAGCCTGCCTGATCCGGGCCTGCCGTCAGGCCAAGAGAGGCGCGCAGCTGGTCGGCGTTGCCGATCATGTGTTTGGCCAGTGCCGCCCGCTGATAGGCCGGTTTCAGGAAGTCATTGATGGGGATCACCTTGGGGGTGTCATCCGGCGCAGAGGTCCGGTTATTGGTGACCGGGCGGACTGCCTTGCTGCCGTCGTCGTAGGTCACCTCCACACCCAGCACCACACCGCGCCCGTCGGGGGTGATCATGATGTTGCTCAGCTGCTTGCCGGTGATGGTCTTGCCGCTATCCGGGTCGATATCGCCAACCCCCTTGTTTACCTCATCCTGATAAAGGGTGCCGGCTGCCTTGATAAACTGCGGGTTGTTCACGGCCGCATGCCCTTCCGGTGTGGTCGGGTCGAGCTTTCCTTCCTGAGCCTGGCGCATCAGATTGCCAGCATGGGTAACAAAGGTCTTGCCAGCCTCGGCATAATCCTGCTGCAGGTAGCGCTCCGGGTTAAAGGTGCCAGCCCGAGGATCCCGCACCACGTTCCAGAACTGCTGGCCCGGGTCTTTGCCCTCCGCCACAGCTTGCCAGCCAGACTGGATGATGGGCAGATTCTCCTGTTGGTATGCTTGCTTCTCCCTGTCCTTTACCTGCCACTCATACTCCTGCTTGCGGCGCCCCTCTTCTGCCTGGGCAAGGCCAAGGTTGGCATTTCTGTAAGCCTGCATCCCCTCAGACTCTTTCTGCCTGAGGCCGAACTCCTGTTTCCACTGTTCTTCAGCGGTCTTCGTGCGCTCTTTGTCATGCTCGAAGCTGGCCTGCCTGAGAGAGAAGTTACGATTTGAATCCTCTATCCCCTGCTTGACCATGGTATCGCGCAACCCAAGCTCTCGCTCTTGTCGCTCGTCCTCTTTCTGGCCGCGTTGGTAGCGATCCATGGTGTTGAAGCCAGCCAGAAAGCCCTCTGCCAATCCTGATACGCTCATCTCAATCCCCTTTAAAACAGACTATCCGCCAGAAAGCCAATGCCAGCGCCAGCCAGCGCACCAAGCGGGCCACCCAGTGAGCCAGCCATACCAAGCACCGCCCCCATCGATGCGCCAGTGCCAATGGTGCTCAGGGATTGCCCCTTGCGCGCCGCCTTGAGGCTCTTGTTGGCAGATTCAATCTCCTGCTCCCGATTGGCCGCATCGCGCAGCCCCATCATCCCCTGCTGGCGCGTCTGGGCGCCAATATCAAGCAGTCCGTACCCCATTACATACCTCCACCGGTTTTGATTGCCTCACGCAGCCCGGCATCAGCGCCGGTCAAGATCCCCATCTGGCGTGCCTGCTCCTGCTCGCGCAGGCCGTTTTCAGTGCCTGCCGTCATCAGGGCAGCCCGCAACCCCTGACTGTTGTCGTTGACGCTGTTGCTCACCCCCATGCGGGCGTTGCGGTTTGCGGTGGCCTGCTGGGCCGAGCGCAGGGCGTTGACGTTGTTCTCATCCACCCGGCCGAGCTGCCCCTGCAGCAGCTGGCCGTTGGTGGCCAGCTCCATCAGTTCCTTCTGCTTCGGGTAGAAGCGATTTTTCCAGTCCTGATAACCCTCGCGAGTGACCTGTGCAAATAAATCTGCGGCGTATCCCATCGCTTACCCCTTAATAGCCATTGCCTTGCAGCACGCTGGCTGTCGGGCTGATCTTCTTGCTCACAGTTGCGGTTGTTGCTGGCGCCTTAAGCTCCCTGAGCCCATACGCCGTGCCCGCCCCCGCCAACGTACCAACCAGACCAGCGGTCGCCTGCTGGCTCTGGAATGAACTCTGGGCGTCACTGGTGGCCTTGCGCAGGCTGGTATTGGCCACATCCCCCATGGCCGCCAGCGATTCAGCCTTCTGCCCGGCGCCAATGCTCACCACATCCTTGAGGCCAGCCACATACTTATCTTGCTGGCTGGACTGGGCGCGGTTGGTGGTGTCGGTCTGGCTCAGCGCCTGGTCCGTCTCCAGATTGGACATGGCAGCCTGATACTTGCCGCTGGTCGGGTCAACGCCGCCAGCCGCCATGGAGTCGGCCAGCCCGGCGCGCGCCTCGCCAAAGGATTGAGCGGTACCCAACGCAGCCGTTCCAGCCAGCTTGTCGTACTCGCTCTCGCTGTTGAGGTCATCCATCTTGTTCATGAAGATGTCCTCATACCGCTTAAGGTCGGAGTTGTAGAGCTTCCACTGCTCCATGGCGACCTCTGCGGCAGCTACTTGAGCCTCCGTCTCCTTGATCTCGTTAGAACCACCCCCCTTACCCATCGCTCACCTCACAAGTTGATCTGAAACACAAAGAGCCCGTCAGCATCATCTGGCTGACGCACCCACCCCATTCTTGGCGCCACTCTGAGCCACCCTCTGCGCGCAGAGTGGAAGCGCAACCAGCGGGCACCTATCATGCGGGCCAGCCGCTTCACCTCCGGCAGGTGGCGCTCTGGCGCCCCGCCATCACCCCAACCGACCCATACCAGCACGCCGGTAGCGCCCTGCTCGCTGATCGGCTTCAACACAAAGCCGTCAGCACCACGCACAAACAAAAACGCCACCCGGTTACGGATGGCGTCTTGCAGCTCTGATGGCAGGTTTTGGTTGTCGGCATCGGAGGCAATTCTGGCAATAGCTACACCGGCCGAACTGGCCATACAACCTCCGGAAACGCTGGTTGATTGGTGATATCTCTCAGGGATTGTCGGTAGCAAGACCAGTCAGCAAATTGCTTATCGGTCATGCGCTCTCGATTGCTTGGCAGCTCCACCCAATCACTCTGACTGAGCAGCACATCCCTTTGAGCCCTTACTCTGGCAGATGAGATCTCGACATCGATAACCCACCCATTAATGCCGGCCTGAATGTAGTGCTCACCTGGCGATGCCCCTGCATCGCATACAACGCCAGCGTTGTTCAGGTAGTGCCTTCCGATGGTGAAGTCGCCAGGCACCATTACGCCAAACGTAATTTCAGGGGTTGCCCCCTCCGGGATGTCGCCAACAGCCTTAAGTCGCCCGTCCTTTAAGTCGAACACGCCAAACTTCATCGCTTAACTCCGATTACCATCATGGATACATGGCGCAAGTCATAGCTACCATCTGGCCAGTTGTTGCCAGCCTTGACCTCTATGCTGTACGTGCCGGGTCCTACGGTGAGGGACGTGGTGAACACACCTGACGAACTGCCGCCATTACCTACCGTAACAGCCTGATATTTAGAAAACACAAGTGTCCCGCTCGAGTTATACACCTCAAGATCCAAGCCAAGGTTTGTATAGCCGTTGCCCTGCGCCAGCCCGGTGTAAACGACCATGCACTTGGCAGATTCATTGAATGCAACCCCGTTTATCCTGCAACCAACACCCATTGGAGGGGTATTTGCTGGTACGTTAATGCCAACCGAGACCTCATAAAACAGCGGAACGGTAACAGCCTCACCACGAATATTGAGCGTATCAACGAATACGCCTGACGCTTTCAGTCGGTTGGTATAGATAGAGCCATCGGCGTAAATTACCGTATTCCACCCCTTCCCCCATGCCTGGTATGGCCCGCCAAGACCAAAAGCGGCATTGCCATCTGAAATAATGGCGCTCCCCATATCAAGCGCGCCACCAGTAATCAGCGGGGCGCTGATGCTCACCCCTGCCTTGATATAGTCAGCGGTGATCTTTTCGGAGTGGATGATCTGGATGGTGGCCTTTCTGATTAACGCCTCTTGGATGACGGTCTTACCCTGATCGATGGCTAAGAGTGGAGCTGTACTCCCATTTGGATTGTTTGGGTCATAAACAAAAACTTGGCTGGCTGAGAGAAACACCTGGCTGGTACCGTCTGACTTAGCCACCAGGCCAATGCCGGCCTTAATCTCACCAGCGCTCGCTTTAACAGCCCACATACTGCCAACGCCACTCTCCAAGCTGGCCGCCGTTTCCTTTACCCCCTCATAATCCTGCTTTAGCCATGCATCAAAATGGCTGAGCTTTATTTGGCCATCGAGCTCGTCAATGATGTCCTGAATATCCCGGCTGGTCTCGGCATAAAGGCCACCTGTGCTATGGTAAGGCCCCTCCATGCTGTTCTTGTTGACAAACCTGACCCAGTAAAACGCCTTGAACCCTTTGCCTACCGAATCGGAATAAACGTTAGCCAGCGTGGTGCCCACTCGCACGGCCGTTGATACGTTGTTCTTGCTGGATCGCCATATCTCAGCAAACGCATGCCCCTTGTAGGAAGGGGCGTCCCATGTGAGCGTAATGGTATGAAAGGCACCATCAGCGGTGACATTCACCGGGGCAGTTGGCGTTTGAACCCCAGACCACTCTGGATCGGTTGGCTTGTCTGGTGGTAATTCTGGCACCACCACCCCGCTCCCATTGCGACGCAGGTTGATCATGCCGATGGCTGCAGCTTCTCGCAGCGTCAGCGCTTTATCCAGCCGGTCACCTTTCTGACCGGTCAGGATCTGCATGTTTTCAGTCAGCCCCTGCTGGGTGCTGCTGGCCCGGAACGTGGCACTGCTCATTGCAACGACACCTCCGCTATGCTTCCGCCAAGGGTGATGCGCCCCACTACGCTACTGCCCTCCACCTCAATTTGCCAACGATCGCCACGCAGTGGAGGAAGGCGAAAGCCGGTTGAGGGAACCTGACCAATCGGCAGTCTGAACACCTCCTCACCATCAACCCTCAGGGCAACCCCAACCTTGGTAATGTCATCAGCGGTCACCTTGGCGCAACTGATCCGTTGCCATCGCGGCAGAACAAACAGTTTTGAGCGCCATTGCATCGTCAGCGCCTTGCTTCCGCCGCGCCACTTAAAGAGATCAGCCCCCTTGGCGATCATCAGCGCATCCATCTGCATATCAGGAACCGCGGCATCCCATCGCCCAGACAGCCAGCGAAAGTCACCTGATTTGGGGTCGAACACAAAGCCGTGGCTATCAGTCAGCGCGACATACTTGCCTTCGCTGTACCATGCCCTCATGGTTTCAGGCTGCAACGCCTGCCACTGCTCGCGGGTGATCAGGCTTTCAGTCACCAGATGGCCGCCATCAGCCCCAACGCCCACAAGACCATCCGGCGAGGCATACAGCACCAACCCATCGAGTGCCACCATGGAGCGGGCGCTCACACACGCCTGCTGCACCGATGAGAGCTTTTGACCGGTAATAGATGAGGGTGACGCCCCCTGAAACAGATAGGGATAACCCTTGGTGCCCACCACCAGAGCGGTATCGATTGCCGCAATAGCCACAATGTCATGCTCGGTGGTCAACTTGTACTTTTCAGGCCACGCATATGGCAGGTAAGGCTCGGAGAACAGCACGGTATTGCCGACAAACCCTGCGCATATCCCGTTTGCCATCTGACAGATGCCCCGCATCTTGTCTGGCGGCATGGTGTAGCCGTAGGTCTCAAGTACAGGCCCGAGCTCGCCATCTTTTTTGCTGTCGATATACGATGCGGTAGAGATGGGCAGATCGGCAACCAGGAGGTAATCAGCTATCCCAGCTCCGGACACGGACCGATACAGACGCCTGCGAGTCACGTTGCTATTGTTGGTTGGTGCTGGAGAAAGTGACACGGCGACAGTTGAGCCAGGAATGGTAATGGTGGCTTTACCGCTGGCAGGGCCAGGGGCGCCCTCCTCTCCCAGCCCGGTGACATAGGTTTCGACATAGAACCGAGTTTCATCATCGGTAGGATCATCATCCTTGCCGCCAGATGGCGGGGTAATCGACTGCACACCTGGCGGGGTTGTTGGCGCCGGAACCCCAAGGCGGTACCAGGCAGTAGGCTTGTTGCTACCACCAGTGGCGATCGCGTCATACGTCAGCTTCGGATAAGCGCCATCGGTGAAGTAGACCCGGTTGTATTGATCCTGTGCGATTGGCGAGCGCATTACCTCAACCAGCCCGCTCCAGGCAAACCAGAATTCGCCGTAGTAGTGGAAAATTGTCTTTGGCGTAAATGGCAACTGAACACCCAGGCCAAGATCGTCACGCAGCGGGGTGATAATCCCGCGGTCGAATGCGCAATCCTGCGCCAGCTCTGCAGCTTCATCTGGCAATAGCTGGCCAGCCACGCGCGGTATCATGCCTCGCATGGTCACAATATCGATAAGTGGCATTAGATGCTCCGGCAAACGGAAACAAAAAAGCCCCACTCGTGAGAGCGGGGCCATGATTGGAATATCCTAACGCTGGGAGGCTACCAAGTAAATGCCAACACATCTTCTACGCTTACCAGCGTAGCTACCGCCAGCTCGGCGGCGTTGCTGGCCTGCCGGATCTGCTCACGCAGGGCGAGCACATCAGCCACCGTCTCGAACCCTGTCTCACCTAACTGCTCACGCTCCTGCGCCCGTTGCAACCGCCAGTCGAGCGCAGTAATACGGCGCTCGGCCTCGGCTTTTATCTCGACGACTTTAGCCGCCTTCGCCTCGTCCAGAGTAATGGGCTGTGGAATGGGCTCTGGCTCTGGTTCGGGCTTTGCCTTCTCGCGCCAACTATTCGGATAGAATTCATCAGCGAAATCCGCATCTGCAATGATCGTATTGATGACAGTCCCAGAGCTGTCTAGGATTTCAATTTCCATTATCCCACCCTCCGAATAGCAACGAGGCCCTCACCGTTAGTACCAGATGACTTATAGCCGGGAATTCGATTAAGCCATCCACCCTCGCCTGCTTGCCCGTGAGTCGCTGTTGACGCACAGTCAATCGATATGTTAGTGCCTGACAGCATTTGAACAACAGGTACACCCGCTGGGCCGCCTGCTCCGCCGAATGCCCCTCCAGCCCCACCGATTGCAGCGTAAGAGAAAATACCAGACACAGACGGGCTCGCGACCCTAATGACCACTCCGGGTTGGCCGTTAGAGTTAAAAAGCCCACCACCACCACCGCACGCGAAGATGTCGCCATTTGTAGCGGCCTCCGCCCCATCTCCACCTTTTTCGTTTATGTCTCCGCCTGAAGCACTGCCCCCAGTTTTTGATTTTGCCCCATTCGCTATCATGTTCAGCGCAGCATCAAGGCATACAACTGTCGAGTCGCCTCCAGAAGCCCCTACAGTAACGACTACGCTCTGCCCCTTCTGCATGGGGCGAGACAGGCATATAGATATACCACCTGCGCCACCACCCGCGTCAGTACTGCTAGGCGCGCGAGCTGACGCAGAGCCAGCGCCATGCCCTCTCCTTGCATTTTGCGACGCATAGCCGTTGCGAAACGTTGAGTGTCCGCCACCGATAACGATAATCTCGTACTCGCCGTCATCAGGTACAGTCCACGAACTACTACTAAAGAAAACAAACCAAGGGTATTCGATAGGCCCAGAAGAGCTGGAACTCGCCAAATCAGCAATAGCCTTCTGCGTCAATTTAACTTCGTTGAGAATGACTGGTTCTAGTGCACTCATGCGCCCCCCTCTGTAGCCGTGAAGCCGGTCAATATGCCAGCCTGATAGTTGTATGTGGTGGTTCTGACAAGCTGCCCCAGTGTCTCCACCGCGCTGGTCAGCCGACCGTCTGTGTAGCTGTACGCCGTCACCCGCTCACCGGCAGGCAGTTGCTCGGTCATTTGCGTCAACGCCCCGGCCTCATAAACAAACGAAGCTGAACCGGCTGGTTGCAAGGCATCCACCGACCCGCTTGATGCAGCCCCTATTTCTTCAAGGCTCGGCAGCCAGTCACTCGGTCTGGCGCCAACTTGAGCGGCCGTCGGCATCCAGTCGGATGGTCGAGCCCCCACATCTGTAGCCGTTGGGGTCCATGAGTCAGGCCGAGCACCGATACTGGCTGGCGTCACTCCACCTATCGCTTCGCTGATCGCTTGCGCAAGCTGACTTTTTGACGGCACATCAAGGTGAGTGCGAGCGGCCTCTTTGTTCGGCACATCCCCCAGGTTCTGGTCTTTCAGCAAGGCTCCGCCTGTAGCCTGGTCAACCAACTCCTCTGCCCGCTTGGCAGCTGACTCGGAGCGAGTGGCGGATTCGCTACTGGCTTGCTCGCTAAGGGCAGCCTTGTCGGCATGTGATTTAGCCTGAGCGATCTGCTTGGCCCCCTCTGTCGCGATACTATCAAGCTGGCCTGCTGCGGCCTGCTGGATCCGCTGCTCAGTGGCAATAGCGCTATCAGCCTGCACCTTTGCCTTGGTTGCCTCATCGCCAGCCATGGCGGCGCTGTTACCGGCCGCCGTACTGTGCTGCTCTGAAAGTGCAGCGCTTTGTCCTGCTGCGGCAGCTGATGCAACCGCAGACGCTTCTTTCTGGCTGGCTACGCCCGCCGACAGTGCCGCGTCGGAAGAGGCTTGTTCGCTACTACTCTTCGCTACCTCTGCACGATGGGCATCAGCGGCGGCAGAAGTGGCATGCTGCTCACTGGCTACTCGATGCTCTCCTGCCACCCTTGCCGCATCAACTGCGCCTTCTTTTGCCGATGCGGCCTCACCTGCAGATACTGCTGCTTTGCCAGCATCCTCCGCTGCGGCAGCGCGATCTGTTGCAGCCAGCTGAGCGCTGCGTCCCGCTGCCTCTGCGCTCTGCCAAGCCAACTTTTGAAACTCATCAGCACTCTTGGCTGATGCAATAGCTTGCTGCTTTGCCAGCTGAGCCTCATCTCTGGCCTCAATGGCGGCATCCAGCATTGGTGGAGTAAGGTCGATACCCCCATCAACAAGGATGGCGTTCAGTGGCCCGGGGGGAGTGCTAGCGGAAACCTTGCCAATACCCAGATAGTCCATGTCGCCACAGCGATCATTCTGGGCGTAGACATCGTAGGTGCCAGGGGCAAGCTCAAAGTCATAGGCACCCAGCGCATCGCACTTGATGGTAACAGTGGAGCCATAAAGAGACTCCATCTGACTCTTGATTGCTCGTAGCTCTATCATCGCACCTGGTACGCAAACCCCGGTCGGGTCGGTCATGGTGCCGAAAATGCGGATCATGGTTACCCCTGATTGGTTTGGAACTTGTCATCACGCACAGCAATGACAGCTCGCTCCATCTGCAGCTTGATGCCAAGGTACTGAGCAAATGCCTGGAGGTGCAGCTGACCGCGGGCGGAGTTGGCGGTGTCGTCAGAGTCGCGCAGATAGGCGCGGTAGATAATCCAGTCCATGCAGGGGGTGAGGAAGGTGTCATCCACCTGCAGAGCAACGCCAGACTCCACCTGAGCCACGTCAACCGGCGCAGGTAGTGCACTGAGCACCAGATCCACTTTGACGCCAGCAGCCACCCCAGGGTACAGCCAGAAGGTGCGCGGGTTGGTGGGCTCATGAAGGTAGGCTTCTGCCGCCGCAGCCCCGGTGCCGGTCATCCACTCCGGATCAAGGTCATCCAGCTCACCGCGCTTGAAGAAGCGGATCTTGCGACCACCGGTATTGCGCTCCACCTCGATGAGCTTTACCGCGCCAGCCGGCATGGCTTGGCGGGTACCGGCCACACAGGTGAACTCCTGTGTTTGGGCGAATACATCAGGGCGATAGTTGGCGATCGCCGCGATGGCGCTGTTGTAGTAGCTCACCAGGTCTGCGACAGACCAACTCGTTCTGGTTTTGTCGGTGAGCTCGATAGAGATCCGCTCTAGCAGGGCTTTGATGGTTGACATGTGACTCTCACCTAAAAGAATTGCCGACGGCGCACCGGGTTCTGGATCTGGGCGTTCGGGGTTTGCTCCACGCGAAAGCGGTGCGCATCCCTCACGGCCTCGTTGAATCGCATCTGATTAAGCTGCGCCAGCTCCGGGCTTGCCCACGGCTTGCCTGGCTGGAGCTGCAAAATGGCCGCGGCACCGTCCGCCATCGCCTCGGCGTAATCCTCAACCAGCGCAGCGGGGATCAGCTTTGCTGTCGGTAGCGGCTCAATGGCACCAATGATGCAGACGCCCTGCAGCGTCACCAGAAACCGCACAGACTCGGCTGACTGAACGTGATAGTGAATGCCAGGCTGCAGCGGCACCCCTTGTGAGGTGATGCGGTGAATGACCGAGCCAGTTACTTGTGGCTCTCGCACATCCTGGCGGGCCTGTCGGTTGATGCTGCTCGCCTTGGCAAAGCTCACCGTCTGCCCCTCCAGCACCTCATCAAACTGGCGCTCGAGGTGGATAAGGGCGCTGCGTTTGCAGAAGTCGATAGAGGCGCGAATGATGGCCTGCCGGATAATGCTGTCGAGCGGGCCAGAAACCCGCTGGCGAACCAGCGGGATCAGGGTGTCCGGACTAACCAGACGGCTATCCAGAACCGGCACCATTACTCACCACCTTGACCGGCAGCCATCTTGATTTTCAGGGCGTCACGCACGCGAACGCGGAAGTCGTCCACCTTCTCCTGCGGCCCCTTCTGCTCGATACCCAGATCTTCACCTTCGGTCAGGGTCGCCAGCTGGGCAGAGGTGAGCTTGGCCAGATCGATATCACCGACCACCATGCTCTGCTCTTCGGCCAGGCGGGCAGCTTCGGCAGCAAGGCGCTCCTGCTCTTCCGCTTCCATTCGTGCGATGGTCTCCTGCCGCTCCAGCGTGCCAGCCAGCGCTTCTTTGCTGACCCAGACGGTGGGGAACTCCAGCAGCTGCATGGCGATGTGGCTCTCCACATCAACTGGCGTGTGGCGCGGGAACACCAGGCGGGATCCGGTCACGGTGTCTTTCTTGCTCGGCTTGTCGCCGATATAAACCACGGCAATTTTGTCGCTCACGGCAATATCTCCAATCCAGAAATGAAAAAGCCCGGCGCTGGGCCGGGCGTGGCGTGACGGGCAGCCTTACAGGTTGCCGATCACCTCATAGTGCAGCTTGAGCTTGACCGTGCCCGTTGCTGCTCCGCCGCCGACGGTGAGGGTGATCTCCTGGTCGGGCAGCGTCATCAGATCGTCCACCGGGAAATACTTGGATACCGCCGTTGCCGTGCCTTCGGCGTTGATGATGGTGGTATCGCCAATCTTGACGGTCAGCGTGGTGCTGGCGCCCAGCGCGCCGCTGATGAGGGTGGCGCCGACCACTTTCAGGTTTGGCTCCACCTTGTCACCAAAGGCGATAACGTCGCCGGACGGCACCGCCGCCAGCTTGGCCACCAAGGTCGGGGAGATAGAGAGGTTGCCGAACGAACCAATAAACCAGCGGTACGCTCGGGCGATCAGGGTAGTTTTGGCCATGATAAGGCTCCTTGTCTGGTCAGATTTCAACAGGAGGGGGCATCAACCCCCTCGCTCGGGTGGGTGGCTTAGCGGCCGACGGCGCTGACGGCGGTATCCAGCACCATGCAACCATGGTCCTGAACGTTGCCGTTGCGTTGCTTGAAGCGGATCTTCTGCAGGCCGGATACCCAGCTGATGGAGATCTCGGTGCTGTTGCCGTGGTCGGTTTTCTCTTCGTGCATGCCGAAGTGACTACCCTGTTCGCCGGAGCCGAAGGCGTTGGCCAGCGCCTGACCGCCCAGCAGCACGGCGCGGTCGATGGTGGTACCGGCAACCTTGTCCACTTCCACGCCGGTCGCGGAGTTGGCTGCGCACACCTTGACGGTGCTGCCCTGGTTGAAACGGATCGGCATGCCCTTGTATGGCTTGACCAGAATGCCACGCCACATCGCACCTTCACCGCGGAAGATGGGGTGATTCCAGCCCTTGCTGCGCTCCATCGCGGACGCCAGCATCGCTTGCCAGTCTTTGCCGGAGCTGGAGGTGTAGAAGTCGTGCCACTGGCGCGGGGTGACATAGAGCACGTAGAGCGGCTCGCCACCGGACGGATCCGCCACCATGCGGATCGGCTGGATGGGGTTGGCCATCTCGGACAGGAACAATGCCATATTGTCCACGCAGCCAAGATTGAAACGGTCAGCCGCGTCGATGGCTTCGAAGCTGGTCGCATCACCGCCGAAGAAGTGGCGTTCGTAGGTTGGGGCGGTCAGAGGGTTGATCATGATGTCGGCAAATTCCGGGTCATCCGCCAGCGGCAGAATGATATCGGTCGCGGAGTAGTCGCCGCGGGCACCTGCCAGCTGGGTAAAGCCACGCTGGTCAACCAGGCGGCCGTAGTAGCCATCAGCAAGCAGTGTGCGAGCTGTCTTGATCAGATCGTGCCGAGTGCGAGACTGACTCATCTTTCCAGCAGCATCCACGCCGTGACGGGTCTGGTTGACCTTGAGGCCGAAGTCAGCGAAGGACAGGGACTCAAGGCGGCCATCCAGCTTCTTGTCGCCCATGGTCGGGCGGCCAGAGAGCTGATGGAACAGCTGCATATCAACGGACTCGCCTTTCTGTTTGGTCAGGTCAGTGATGCGAACCACCGGAGCGCCCGGGCTGGTTTGCTTGCCGCCGTTGACCTTGGCATCCTTGTGAGCCTCGTCAGTAAGCATGTTCACCAGCGAGTGGGAGCGGTTTGCCGCGGTAAACAGGGCAACCTGCATAATCTTGTTGGCTTGCGCCGAGGTGACTTGGGTCATGATCCTCTCCTACATGAAAACAAAAACCCCGACACAGTGGCCGGGGTTGGTTGATGTAAACGGGGTTGTTGGTTAGAACCCGGACTGCGCCAGCAGCGCCTCGATCTGGGCCTCTGTCATGTTGCCCATCTCGCCGATTAGATCGGCTTGAGACATGGCACCATAGCGCTCGATGCCAGTTGCCGGTGCGTGATGGGTTTGGCCGAGTTCTGAAGGGCTGGACGGGATATGATCGGCTGGTTTCTCTGCCGCCTTGCCGGGTGCCTTGGCGGGAGGCGCTTCAACCTCGTCGCCAAAGGCCAGCTTGGTGCGGCGAGCCACTTCTGCGAATCGCTCCGCCAGCGGCTTGTTGCTCCACGCGGGGTCGGCCTGCAACTTGTCATCGATAGTGAGGGCCATATCGAAGCGGTCTTGGTCGCCATCACGCCACGCCACCAGATCGGGGATCGTCTGCATCGCATCCCGCGCCGGGTTGGCAGATGGCTGAACCTGTTGCGGCGCGGCTTGCGGCTCCAGCTTTTGGAGCTTGCTGGCAACGGCCATCAGGGCCTTACCGATATCCGGATAGTCCTGCGCCAGCTGCTCAAGCTCTTCCTTGCTGATGTTGTCAGGGTCAACAGATGGGTCGATCCCGTTCTTCTCCAACAGCGCCTGCAACTTATCCCGCTCCGCCTGGGCCTGCTGCGCCTGAGCCAGCTGCTCACGCAGTTGCTTGGTCTCGTTGCGCGCCTGTTCCAGCACTTCATACGGGATGGTGTGTTGACCGTTCTTGGCCATAACGACCTTTTCAGGTGCGTTGGCCTGTTCCTCAACCTGATTGGCCGCGGCTTGTTCGTTACCGGCTGCCACCTCGCCCGCCGACGGCGCGGGTTCTACGTCCGTTTGCTTGGTGCCAGTGCCATTGTCCAGCTCGACATCGGGCGCTTGCTCAATCTCGGCCAGCATGGCTTCCAGTTCGTCCAGGCTTTCAGTTCCGGTCAGGTTATCGATGCTTGTATTCATGGTCGTCCTCGTGGGTTTTCAGTGGGTGGTATCGCTGCCCAAGCGGGGGAAGGCTCTCGGTGAAAGCGCTCCCCGGCTGGGGCTGGGCATAAAAAAGCCCGCACAAGGCGGGCAAATGCTGCTGTCGTCTATCGCTAGGGATTTGTTGCGCCACCGACTCGCGGCCCGCTCATTTCTTCAAGGTGGCACTTGAGTCGCCAGCCTTCCAGCTTCCACAGCTCTTGGCGGGCCTTTGCTTCGGCATCCTTGATGGCGTACTTGGCGCCAAGCTCTGCATTGAAGTTGGCCGGGTCGGCGCAGGCGGTCATGCCGATGGCAAGGGTGAAGCCGTTGGCAGCAATGGCGGTGGCCAGCGTGGTTGTGGTGCCTGGTACAACCTGCACCTCATAGCGAACACCGCGCATCAGTGCCTCGATCTGGTCAGGGGTAACGCGCGGAGCTGTCAGTCCGAGCGCCTCAATGTCTCGCTCCATTTCGGCATCAATCTGCTGGCGGTCAGTCATGGCATGCTCCAAATAAAAAACCCGGCGCTATGGCCGGGTCTGGAAATGAAAAAGCCCAATCTCGAAAGACTGGGCCATGATGGAGAAATCCTAACGCTGGGCGATTAGGAAAGCAACTATCAGAGCGCGATCGCGTCTATCTGCTGCTGAATGGTGTCCAACAGCTGGGCCTGCAGGGCTGCCTGTTCGGCCTGCATCGCCTGCTGCTGGGCTGCCAGCTGCTCCATCTCCTGCAGGGTCTTGCCGGTCTGGGCCTGCTTGAGGCCGTCATCGTAGCGAATGGAGTCGGTCAGCTTGGTGATGCGCTGGGCCTCTGCCTGCAGCTTGGCAGACTTTCCTTCCAGCTCCGCCAGCTTGGCCTGCATCTCGCGCATGGCCATCTGCTGCTGCATCTGGGCAAGCTGGGCTTGCTGCTCTGCTGCGGCGCGTTCCTCGTCACTCATCTCGTCAGGGTCTTTCTGGATGTTCAGAGCGTTGCGGATCCGCTCCACAAACTCAGCTTTGCGCGGTACATCCATCAGCTCGACCAGCAGATCAAAGCAGGCGGCGGCGGCCTCTGGCGGCAACTGGGACATGGCTTGCGTCATTCGCTCGGCCAGCTGCTGCTTGTAAGCGGCAGTCTGCTGGATCGGCGCTAGGGCGATATGAGCTCGCAGCCTGGTCACGTCGTTGGTCAGCTTGCCGTCCTCTTGCTCCACGTTGACGACCACCGCCTTGCGCCGGCGCGGGTCGTCGCGATTGATGGTCACCTTGTAGTTGCGCTTGCTGGCCATATCCTCCAGCAGATAGGCCAGTGCCAGTTGCCCAACTTGCTGGCAGCCCATCCGGTAGTTGTCGTTGATCTCCGACAGGGTGGTCGCGCCCTGCTCCACCAGGTTGCTGATGGCAACGCCAGATTGGCCGGTCGAGCCCTGCCCCAAGAAGGCGGCATAAACCCCCATGGTGTCCTGGATCAGCTTCACCGAGTCTTGCATCACCTGGAACTGCTGGGCCGCCACGTTGAAATCCTGCTCCACCTTGAAGGCGTCGCTCACGCTGGTTTTGTTCTGGCGGTCAGGGTTGAGCTCGATATAGCCATCCGGGCGTTCTACCTGCTCCAGCACCTGATCCCGGCTCATGTTGGTGGCGTCCTTATCCATGATGACGCGCTTGGCCTGCAGCAAGAAGGTGAGCTTGATACGGCGCAGGTTCACCTCATCCTGTGCCGGCATGGCGCGGGCAATCAGGCCATAGGGCTCGCCGGTGCGGTCCTTGCGGTACCCCCAGAACGGCACCAGCGGATACATGTTGTGCGGGGCGGTACAGGGGCGATCGACCAGATGATGGGGGCCTACGAACCATGATTCGCGGATCGCGGCTACCGGACGGCGCTCCAGCCTTGCTCGTCCGATGGATAGAGCGGCTATATGCAGCTGATTGGTCTTGTCGAACTCCAGCGCCCGCCCGGAGTCGAGCAGCAGCACCTCGCGCAGGTCATAGGTGCGGTAGTAAACCACCTGCAGCAGGACGCGATCCCGCTCTCGGCTGCACCATTCAACCTCCTTGCCGCTGAACTGGCTCCATTCGTCATAGGCGCTGACAAGGTTGGGTTCCAGCCCCTCTATGGCGGTCAGGCTGACCATACCGGCCCAATCGTTGACGCCCCACTCCAGTGCCTCCGCCTTGCTCGGGAACATGGTCTTGGCCTCATCCAGATCAACCCAGCGGCGGCGCATCAGCCAACGGCAGTCGCTCAAATCGGGCTCCCGGCTGTACCAATCCCAATACACCTCGTCCCGGTGGACGCTGCTGAACTTGTAGCGCGGGCCGAACGGGTCACCGCGGCGGCTTACCTCCACCCAACCCAGCCCGGTCTTGATTTGGCCGCCATATGCCTCGCCACGGGCGCGATCCAATCCACCAAGGCGGCACATGTCGGAATATTCGGCATTCACGGCCTCGGCCAGCTGCTCGAGCTCATCATCGTGATCATCAGCGACAACCATCAGATCGGTGCGGCTCTTGGCCTCCATCCCCAGCACGCCGTCGATAGTCGGGGCGACCAGATTGTGGATGGTAATGGGTTGCCCCCGCTCTTTGAGCACCTTAACCACCTCTGGCGGAAGCTGATCGCCGTCATAGTAGGCACAGGCACGATTGGCAAGGCTTCGCCAGTCAGGCTGGCCATTGATATCGCTCATCATCTTGAGCAATTGCTGGGTGTCGAGACCGCCTTTCTTGGGGGCCTTTGGTTTGGCGTTGATCATCAGTTGGCCATCCAGTGCTTGGGTTTACGGGAGGATTCTGGTTTGACGATGCGGGCTGGCATGCGGGCGCGCATCTCTTGGGCAATCATGTAGCTCATCAACTGGTCGTCGTAGCAACCGTCCTGAGCGTTCATGCTGCCGCTCTTGTCGTAGACGTAGGTGGTTGCTTCTGAAATGGTGCCTATCCAGCGGATCCCGGCCTGACCGGCTCGCAGCAGGGCCTTGAGGCCATCCACCACGATCGGCTTGGATTGGCGTGTGGTCAGCCAGCCGAGGCGCTGGGTCTCATCATCCCGATCCCGGTCGATATACTCCTGGGTGTAGATGCGGCGGGTAGGGTAGAGCTCGCGCAGCTTGAGTAATACAGCGTGGCCGTGGTTGTTGCGCTCGGGGCCGATATAGGCAGGGCCATGCTCTGCACTGCCGTAGAACTTGCCGACGTGGGCCAGCAGCTGGGCAAAGAGACCGGGATCCAGATGGCCGAACCAGTGGGCCACCTGACGCCCGTCACTCTTGGCGATCACATCAAAGCTGGAGCGGTCGCCGTGCTCGAGACCTTCCGCCACGTCGGCGCCAATGGCGTAATCCTCATCGGGATCGGGCAACTCCCACACCAACAGCATGTTTTCGAGGGAGCGCTGTCCCTGCTCGTCCAGTTTGTCCGGCTTGCGGGCCTTCTCACGCTTGCCGGTAACGGGATCCATGTCATAGACGATGAGAGGCGGCATGCAGTCGCCCTCTGCCTCCATTGTGGCGATGGGGTCAAATACCCTACGGCCAGAGGTCAGAAACGCTTCCAGCGGCGTGCTGGGGAACTCCTGTTTCATCTCTGCGCCCAAGGTGGACTCTTTCAGCACGTACCACTGACGCTGCTCATCGCTGATGGTGCAGTTCATCGCCTTCTCAACCGCGGCGAAGTATTCAAGCTGTACCTTGCTTGCCACCACGCCAGACACCGGAACGTCGGCGCGATACTTGGGATCTTGCCACCAGGCGAAGAAGTGGAACTTCCAATCCAGCTTACTGAGTTCACCGGATGCACGGGCCAGCTCGAGGGACTTCATGCTCATGGCGTGGAAGTCGCCGCCCACACCTTCGGCGGTGGATTCAATGAAGGCCACGGCGCCCGGGTGAATGGCCTGCAGGGTACCGGTTCGCACCTCCTTGGCCTTCTCCGGGTACTTGGCGCAGATCTTGCCGTGCTCTGACACATGCAGGCGCTGGACGGTGCCGGAGCGGAAAGAGGTGGCCACCTGAATGCTGGAGCCATGCCGGAACAGGATATGACCGCCATTGGCCCCGCCGCGCCGAGTAACCACCTTGAACTGGGCCTTGAGCCAGCCGGGCAGGTTATCGAAAGGGACTTCAATCTTGGTGCGGTATATCTCGCCTGCGGCAGCCAAGTCCTGGGCGATGATCCCGCACTTGAGGTTCTTGTTGAACAGCGCCTCATCCAGCAGATAGATATCGATGGCCGTGGAGAGCCCGAGCTGACGCGCCTTGAGGATGATGTTCAGCCACCACATGGTCTTGAACAGCAGCTCTTGCGCCGGACGCAGACGAAAGCGCACCAACTGGCCTTGCTCATTCTCGATCATGTAGAGGTTGTTCATCCGCCACCACTTATCGCTGAGCTTTTCGCGGATGCAGGCAATCTGCTCCTGCTCAGTCATGGCGGAGATGTCGAGTTCGATCATTGGATGGTCTCAGGCAATAAAAAACCCGCCGAAGCGGGTTGGGCTTTTAACTTATCTTTATATGGTTACACCACTTTCCATCCATCAACATTTGAAAAGTCTAGATACTTTTTCATTTTTATTTCCAAAACTTTTAGTTTCATATTAAAAAGAGGGTATGAAGTATTATATGAATCAAGCAGGGTTAATAAGTCACTACGGTCTTCAACGTTCTTTGCATCACACTCTACCCTTCTCTTGATATAGCATGACATGCTGCTGCCATGGTCTTGCATTTCCCCAAGAACCTCATATATACCGCTATCTGTGTCGAATAGAAACTGTGCTTCCCTATAAGCTTTCACAAAAGCAGCATACTTCAAATTGATATCTTTTACGCTGTCCTCAGAAAACTCTTGCCACAACGACTGATAATAATCGAGTGCGACCAAGTATATTGAAAATCGTTTATTGTAAAGATCCAACCTTGTTTTAGCGCTTGCGATTCTCATCTGAGAAAACGAAACCAATAATGTACATATACTGACAAGGAGAATAGCTAGGCTCATATATTCTGATTTCATGTGTACCATTCCAGTGATTGGGTTCTTGAATATTAACAGAATCATTATGAACTCATCACCCCGCCAGTTCCCATTATCTGCAGCTCGGTGACCATCTCGCTGACCGGAGTGGTATCACTGCCGCCATCCTTCTCCAGCCGATCGGCTTCGGCCGTCAGCTTGCGGGTGGCCGCCTTGATGCGCTTGGTGTCTGCCTCAATCTTGGGGCCGGTTACCGCATCAATCATCAGGGCGCTCAGAGTGCGCTCGATGGACTCAATCCGCTGAATGTTGCGATCAAGGGCCTGCTCCGCCCGCAAGATCTTGTCATAGAGCCCAATCCGGTCGGTCATCTCGGTGGCATCGACCAAATCCTGATGCAGGTTCTTCAAGGTCTTGGTGACAGAGATAACGCGAGCCCGGGTGAATATCAGCTCATCCCGCAGCCTCAACTCCTCGGCCTGGTCGAACAGCTCAGGCGAATCGAGGAACTGAGCGTAACCGCCGTGGGTCAGCGCGGGGCGATCGCCTGGCTTCCACTTTGCGACAGGGCTCGGATTTCCGGGGTTGCCGACGGACTCACGATTGCCCACGCCAAAGCGGCCATCTGGCTGGCGCCCCGATTTTCTTTTCGGGTTTTGACCTGAGTCGTCAGGGGTTTGTGTGGATGAGGATGACCTTTCCCCTCTTCCCTCTCCCCTCTTGGCCTTGCCTTCATTCCCCTTGGGTTGCGCACTTTGCGCAGATTGCGCAGTTTTGCGCACTTCGGATTGCGCAGATTGCGCAGCTACGCGAGATTTTTCAGGTTGTGCAGGGGATTGCCCCCGAGATTTCAAATAGCGACGCGCCGAGTTGTAGTTCAGGCCGCGGCTGTCACACCAGTCTTTTGCACTGATGCCGGTCGCTTCGTGCTCCTGCAGGAATTCTGCATTGAGCTGTGCCCAGTCGGTCTTTGCCATTTAGAGAGATAGCTCGCCTTCGACAACGGTGTCGCCGGGTACGGGCTGATGGGTTGCCGGTACCACTACGGAAACGCCGGTATTGAGAACAACCAGGGCATGACTGCCGTCATACTCCTTCACATGAGTGATAACCCCGGTCACGGTAACGCCATTAACCACTTCACTACTCCAATTCATCTGCATCACCTCCTCCCTCGCCCCAGAAAGACAAACCCCGCCGTTATGGGCGGGGCTTCATGGTCTCAGTGCGCAGGAAGTCATAGGCCCGCTCGCAGGCTAGTCCTGATGCTCGAGCTCGGTCATACGCTGCTGCCAGCTCACCCGCTCTTTCGTCAGCCCGGCTGAGCAGGTCGGCGAGCACCACGGCAGGCTGTTCGGCTGCCGGGCCTCCTTGGGCAGTGCTGGGACTGCTGGCGCACTGACTTGCTCGGGCTGCCAGTCGGCGGGCTTGCTCGCGCAACCGACCAGACTCAACGCCAGCAGCAGCGGCATCAGCTTGTGCTTGGGCGATTTGTTCTTGTGCATGGTCTCTTACCTCATCGATTTCTGCCTGCCGGCGCAGCTCTTCCTCCCGAGCCTTCAGCTCAGCCTTGGTCCTGGCTGTGGCGAGGCGGGCAGCCTCTTCATTCCACTTTGCCTGCCAGGTCTTGCGCTCCCCCTCCTCCCCAGCAGCATGACCGGAGCGATAGATCGCCATCCCACCGCCGGCCAGGGCGGATATCACCAAGGCGCCGGCTAGGAACGGCAACACCTTGCTCTGCGGGGTTGTCGCCATCACTCCCCCTTACACTTCGCATTGAGGCGCAACCGGTCTTTCCAAAGCCCAGGGCATGTCCGGTTACCCGGCGCCGAGCAGTCCTGATTACCGGAGCGCTTGAACAACAGGATCGCCTCGCAGGCACCGGGGTAGTCGCCGACGTTCAGGCGTTTCACGATGGTTGAGCGACAAAAGGCTCCTGGGCCGATGTTGTGGGAGAGTTCGACGTAGGCATCGAACTCATACTGGTGAAGTGGCACCTTGATGCAGGTCTTGAGGGCATTCTCGAACACCCGCACTTCCCGAAGGCTCCTGTTCACCGCAGCTACGGGTGTGATGGTGTCACCCATCTTGACCCCTTCGGTACTCCCAAAGCCGATGGTTGGCAACTTGGTCCCGTGTACCGGGTCAGGGTAAGCCACCGGCTCAAACCCCTCCCGATTCAGGACACCCACAAAGCCTGCGGCGCTCAGTGTGAGAGCTGCGATTGCAATGCGGACCTTGCTCACTATGCACCTCCCAAACGCGGCTTAATGATGTTCGACCAGACAAACCACCCCATCTGGACTGCAATCCACAACAGAGTGGCAACAAGCACCCAGTCATTGAGCGAATAGCCAGCCAGGGTCATGCCGGACACCACTACCGGCGGTGCGGACTTTGCCACACCGGCCGCAGCCGCAGCGGTCGCGAACTCCTCTTCCTTCCCCATTTACTCCCCCTCCAGAAACGACAAAGCCCGCACGATGGCGGGCCGGAAATGAAAAAGGCCAGAGTCCCGGTGGAATCTGGCCATCTTTGATAGATACTAACGCTGGGGCGACTGGGATTCAACCAGCAGCTTTACCAGTTAATCTTGCACAGCGATGTCGCTAAGTAGTCGATGGTGCTCCATCCGCAAACCTGCTGACCAGATATGCAGAATCCTCCATCATCAAAATAGCCATGGGCCATTGCATCATTTCCTACTTTTGTGACGAAGTAGACGGAGAACATGTCGTCTCCAGCAGGCTCTATGCGGATATAGTGAACCTCTTTCCCCTCACCCGCTGGCGGGATCAGCTTCACGCCTCCCCTGTTTGGCTTAGGTGTAACCTGAAATATCCGCTTTAGAATGGCAACTTCGACAATGCCAAGCTCCATCACTTCATCTTCCGATAGCGTTCGACCTGCTGCAGGAAGTAAGCCTGCATCTCACCCTTGTAGTTCCCGGCCTCACTCTCGGCTGGTGTTTTGATCTCAGGGTTTCGCTCCTTCCATACCGCATAGGCGGCAGCCTTCTCCACTTCAACACGCTCTTGCTGATCTTTCGGCAGGGAACACAGATTGAACGACATTGGCGACTCCACACTCTGAATTTGCCAAGATCTTACCTCAATCTGGAGTCGATCGCTCCATGATGATCTTCTTTACGGGGCCAGATATACTGTATTTATATACAGCACAGTAGAGTTCCAAACATGTACGCAGTTCCCGACCTTGACGCCCCAGCATTAGAAATCCCTTTGTTCCTCTCCCCTGCTGCCTGCGGCTTCCCATCCCCCGCTCAGGACTATGTGGAACAGACCATCGACCTGAATCAACTCTGCATCGCGCACCCGGCGGCGACTTATTACGTTCGGGCTGCCGGAGACAGCATGGTAGAGCACGGGATCCACGATGGTGACATGCTGGTTGTAGACCGCAGCAGCAAGCCAGTGCATGGCAGCGTGGTCGTTGCCGCTGTTGATGGTGAGTTCACTGTGAAGCAGCTCCAGCTCACCCCCTCCGTCTGCCTTCTCCCGGGAAACCCGGCTTATCGCCCTATTCATTTCAGTGACGGACAGCACCTGGAGATTTTCGGCGTGGTTACCTTCGTCATCCACAAGATGCCAGCTCCATGAACAAGTGCTGCGCAGTTGCCCTTGTCGATGTGAACAACTTCTACGCCTCTTGCGAGCGGCTGTTCCGGCCTGATTTGAAGGGGCAACCTATCGTTGTGCTCTCCAACAACGACGGCTGTGTGGTGGCCCGTTCGGCGGAGGCCAAGGCGCTCGGCATCAAGATGGGGGTCCCCTACTTCCAGATCCGCCAGTTCTTTGAGGCCATAGGCGGCACCTGGTTCTCCAGCAACTACGCGCTCTACGGTGACATGAGCCAGCGCGTGATGAGTATTCTGGAGGGTATGGCGCCAGCTGTTGAGGTCTACAGCATTGATGAAGCGTTTATTGAGCTGAGCGAGAGATGGGCTGGCGATCTGGTGGAGTATGGTCGCCAAGTCCGTGAGCGAGTACAGCAATGGACAGGTCTGACCGTAGGGGTCGGCATTGGCCCCACCAAGACCCTGGCCAAGCTGGCGAACTATGCAGCAAAGAAGTGGCCCGCCACGGGCGGCGTAGTGGACCTACGTGATGAAGCCCGGCGCGCTCGCCTGATGACCATCACCCCAGTGGATGAGATATGGGGCATCGGCCGGCGGCTGTCTGCCAAGCTGGAGGCCCAGGACATCAAGACAGTAGCCGACCTGGTAGCTGCCGACCCTAAGGCACTACGGAAGCGCTATGGGGTAGTCGTCGAGCGCACGGTGCAGGAGCTGCGGGGGATCCCCTGCGCCGAACTGGAGCAAGAGGTCCAGGCCAAGCAGCAGATCATCTGCTCGCGCAGCTTTGGGGAACGCATCACCCAAATTGGTCCCATGCACCAAGCGCTGGCAGGCTACATGGAGCGGGCGGCCGAGAAGTTAAGGGGAGAAGGCATGTGCTGCCGGCATGTTACCCTGTTCATTCGCACCAGCCCGTTCAGCGACAAGGCCCCCTACTACGGCAACCAGGTGAGCACTAAGCTGGCCATGCCCACCAATGACACCCGGGCGCTGCTGGCCCTGATCCCCCAACTACTTGCCCACATCTGGCGCGACGAGCAGCGATATCAGAAGGGCGGCGTCATGCTGGCCGACTTCTCCCCCATCGGCATGCAGCAGGGCGACCTGTTCGCAGCCGAGCAGCAATCACCGCGCAGCGAGGCGCTGATGCAAGTCATCGACAAGATCAACCAGGGGCGACTGGGCAAAATCTACTTTGCAGCCAGGGGGCAGGACACCAAGGAATGGATGATGAAACGGGAGCAACTCAGCCCCCGTTACACCACATGCCT
Organism: Aeromonas sp. s7(2024); assembly: GCF_040907825.1. NCBI lineage: Bacteria > Pseudomonadati > Pseudomonadota > Gammaproteobacteria > Aeromonadales > Aeromonadaceae > Aeromonas > Aeromonas sp. s7(2024). The sequence goes on along the minus strand of NZ_JBFOCM010000012.1, from coordinate 97,609 downwards.
CCAAGAACTCCCTATCGTTTCTGCATAGTCTCTGTTTGGGCTGTCTCAGAATGAATAGCCAGCACCTTGATGAAGATCCTGCGCGCTGACATCTTCCCTGGCTCTGGGATGCAAGGCCTGGTTTCGGCGAGCTTTTCAATATTGCGAAGCGACCTCAGGTACAGCATCACCTTGCCAGCCTCGTGATGTGGGATCCCCAACCTGTATGCCACATCGTAGAGGTCGAAGAACTCACCATGCTGCAGCCCCCACCTTGCCACCTTCATCGCCGGCCACTTCCATTTGCTGTCCATTGAGTCCCTCCATAGGCAACATTTTTCAATTTAGCGGGTGTGTGGCCGTTCGGCACACCCGGAGATGCTCGAAATCAGCTTGTCGTGATGTCACGATTGATGTCAATGGTGCCGCGGAAATCCCCCAGGAGGGCTTGGCCTCATGATGAAGGCATCATAACTGCGCTGAGTTCGAGATTGCAGGACAAATGCTGTGCGAAGAGACCGTAATCTTGGTGTGAGAAACGCGATCTGATTTGCCGCAGACACCAGCTTTCTGGTAGCTTCTGGCTATGGATTCAGTGGGGCCATAAAGCGAAACAAAGTGATTGATAATCATGCCTTGTCCCCGCTGACGAATGATCGGAAAATGCAGTGATTGGCCACAAGGCTTCAACAACACCAAACAGCGAGCGAGGTGAACATGATTTTGCATGAACGACTTTATCAACCGCCTAATAGAGAGGAACTATATGGCACCACCAAGACGTCCGAAAGGGCGAAAGCTTTCGGCTCACGCCGAAAAGACAAAGACCCCACAGCTCGCAACTGAAGGGTCTTCTAAACTAACTGATAAACTGCTCGCAACAGTTCAATCAGTTGAACAACTCCTCAAACTAGCCAGAGAGATTTTCAGACTTTACAGGCTAGCGCTCGAGTTTCTCGAGCAAATAAAGGAGACATTTCTGTAAAAACAGGGGCTTAGGCCCCTTTATTATTCATTGCTTCAAGCCAACAAAGCTGCCCTTGTTAAACCTGAAATATCACAATTTGTGATACAAATAATCGTACGGTTTGACGCCTCCGTCAACAGTAACTTTTAGTTGTGGTACGGTTATCAGCTAAAACTAGTAGTCCGCGAGTACACTTAGCACCTACGACTTACAGCCAGCCCATACCCCCCCCCGCACTAAAACTAATAGCCTACACATACATGCTACAAACCGCGCATCAGATTTTGATAAAAAGTGATTAATGCGGCCACTCATGCCGCCCGCATCTGGCGCACCTGTCGGTCCATAATCTTGGACAGGTCTGACGCCTGGTGGATCACCTCATCAACCAGTTGCTCTACGCGCTGGCGCATCTCCTGCCCGAATCGGCGCGCCACCATATCGGCATGGGGCACCACTCGCCCGGTGCCGTGGCACTTGGGGCACTCGTCACCCTTGCGGGGGCGGATCCCAGTCCCCTTGCAGTGCGGGCAGCGGCCGGATTGCAGCATCTCGGCGACACAGTGGTCGTGGGCGAGAGACAAGATCCCGTTGCGCTCAGCCAGCAGGCGCTGATATTCGTGGCCATTACCGGCCCGGTGGGCGCGCTTGGCCTTCTCCATCACCACGGCGGCGCGGCGGCGTTCCTTGTCGTAATGGGGGTGAGACAGCACCAGTCTGTCCAGCTGCTCAGGCAGCGGGCGGCGCAGCAGGATAGCCAACGCCATTCCGCCGACCTCGGCATTACCTGTCGCCCCCTCAAAATGCGCTGCCAGCTCAGAGATGGCGGCGGCATCGAGCTGGTGATCGGCCATCAGGAACTGGAGCCCCTGCGGGTTGTTTTTGGCGGCCACCTGCAGGGCGCCGATAAAGTCATCACGCCCCAGTGCGTTGAAGTTGCTGGATGTCGGCTCATGCAGCGCCCCCTTTGGTGAGAACAGGCGCAGTGCCATTTCCAGTGAATTGCTCATGGGTTGGTCCTCTTTTGGTCTTGGTCCTGATTGAAAGCGGCGAGCAGCCAAGCTCTCAGCTGGCCGGATTTGACGTGTTCTGGGGTAACTTCCAGCACGGTCCACCCCAAGAGCTGGGCTGAGTTCATTTTTTCCCTGTCTTTTGTGAACCCAGTTCCTCTGGTGTGCCTGCCACCAATGTGTACCCCACCATGGAATTCAATGGCCAACTTAATCTCGGGCCAGGCAGCATCAAAGCGCCACCTCCTTGACTGGTGGAATCTGTACTCAGTGCGGTATGGAGGAAGATCAGCAAGAAGCGGAGCAGCCTCCAAAGGAACACCTGGGTTGGCTATCTTCTTCCCTTTGCTACTCTTCGCGCTGGCTTGGATGAGGCGAGAGGCTTCTAATGAGGATAGATGTATCACACCATCCTCCCTACGGCCCTTTCTACGCACAGGGTAAGCCCAGGTTTTATTTTTTCTATCTCAGGCGACATGACGCTAAGGTGTTCAAGCTTTCTCCGCTTCCACGCCGCGTGCGCTTTATCGGGAGAATCAAACCTCCCTATTGACTCAACTTTTTTAGTGACAGGATTGTTGCATTTAGCACGAAATTTAGACGACTCTCTGTCAAAATAAACACCGATTGGATATTTCCCTCTGGTTCCTTTGCTGTCTGTGATGAATTTATTCAGCCAGCCTGGGATAAAAATACAATTGCTCGGTGAGTAAACCCTTGATCCTGACAGCATATCTTTGTCGAGCTGAAAACCATCCACATAGTTCTCATCAAACCATTTCTTAAATGACATGAAGTGGTGCCATTCATCACACACTGCAACCCCTATGTATGCTGGATATCTTGCTTGATAGACCTGCGAATACGCCCTCCGCAACATACTGTGCCATGCGCTGTAAGCTGGACATAAAACAGTTTTACCAGCAACCAGATGGCTAACCTGATAATCGGCATCATTAACTCCCACGCCGAAAACAAGACCTTTTTTACCTCTAGTCATGCGGCCCCCTTCACACTGACAAGCCCACGCACCACCCAGCTGTGCAGCTGACGGGTTAGGGCGCTATAGGTGACCTCTTCACGCTCCCCTGGCTGCCAGTCGTAGGCAATACGGCCATCAATGGCGTCATGGCAAGCGCAGCACGCCTCAACCGCCACCAAATCATCCCCCTTGAGGGCCATTCCATGCGGAGCACTGGGCAGGTGAGCCAGCACAGTGGTTTCAGTGCCACCGATGCAGACCCCGGCAAGCTGGATCTTGCAGAGCTGGCCGCGAGCACCATCGCGCAGGTCGCTGGAGCGGATTGGGCTGGTCTCGAATCTCATCCGGCAAACCCCATCAGCTGGGCGCAGGCGTTCTCAGCCTCCTCCTCGGTGGCAAACTGCTTGCTCAGCACATAGCGCCAGCAGACCCCGAACACTGCACGGTACAGGTCGGAGAACTCGGCCTGATCCATCTTGGCGAAGCTGACGCTCCTGGCCTCCTTGCGCATACCGCCATCAGGAAGCATCACCAAGGTGTAATAACCGGCCTCGACGGTGAGCCACTTGCGCATCACCTCAAACGACTTCTCAGCCTGGGGGCCATGGCGCTCAACACGACTACTGGCCAGTTGGTCGATAAACTCATCCTTGGCCTTGTCCAGCACGCTGCCTGCGCCAAACTGGGCGAGGTAGCGAACGAATCGGGACAGGATCCCCTGCTCGGCTGGCGAGACCATGCCGCCAGTTGGCTCCCAGTAATCGAAAGTCAGGTTGAGCAGGGCGAAGAAACGGCGATGAAACGCCAGATTGCGGCGCCCCTTGCCCTTGGCCAGGATGGTGGTACCGATCGGCATCAACTTGATGGCTTCGGCATCGGCCGGAGTGGACGGGGCGAGCACCCCGCCGGACATTTTCAGAAGGGTAAGCTCCATGGTTATGCCGCCACCTCGCCAGTCAGGTTCAAGCACAGCTGGAGCTTGGCGTGGATAGCTGCCTGCTCCTGGCTCAGCGCATACTTCTCGATACGGCGACGGGCCAGACCCTGTCCGTGCACTGTGCCGTTGGCAACGGATACCGCCTCTCGGCGGGTGAAGTCATGCTGCCAGTGGGTAAGCGCATGGGTGGTGCGGATCTGCTCAGCCATCCAGTTGAAAGCAAGAATGTAGAGCTCTTTGAGCTGGGCAGCCTGCTTGCCGGTGAATCCCATCACGAGGAAGACCATTCCGTCTTTGGTGAGGCTGTAATACTTCAACGGCTTACCGTTTTGTAACTCACTGTTTTCAAAGCAAACCTTAAAATTGAGTTCTGCAAACTCATCACTACATTCAAGGTTTTCAATAGCAGCGAGCACGTTGTCATGTCGCTTACCAAACAGCTCAGCGACTTGGCGGGAGGTGGTAAATACCTCCCCATGCTGAGCAATGACCAGCTCTCTGAAATGGGCTACTTGGGCTTGTGTTAGAGTAGTCATGCTGCCACCGCCTTAGCCGCAACGGCTTCAGCAGTGGGAAACGGGCTCAGGTGGTAGTGCCAAACCTGCTTGCCGTCGATGGTCTGGCAGTTGGAGTGTTTTACCCAGCCGTGGCAGCACACTTCGCGCAGGCGGGCGCTGATGGCGGCTTGGGTGTCAGCTTGGCCATAGCGGCTCCAGCACTCGCGCTCGATATCGCGCAGGGTACGGGCCTTGCCGTCGCTCATGATGGCGATGACGCGGCCCAGTTGGGTCGCAACGGATAGATCTCGGGTATTCGATTTTGCGGTCATGGTCGGGTCCTTTTGGTCAACGGCCGGGTGGTCTAGGTCCGGCCTGAAACATGTTACGGCGCGATATACCGATTGTCACGGGTTGGCAAGCGCCTCCTTTCCAGAGTTATCCACAGCTCCATTTGCAACACCACCTCTCAACACCAGCACTGGCGCGCCTCTCAGCCGTTCGGCCTCCTCCGCCACTTGCTCAGGCGTCGTGTCGAGCACCAGCCAATGCCCTGCCCCGCGCTGGCAGTCGGTGTGTCCCAGCACGGCGATCTCGTCTGCCACCTCCAGCAGCACACGCTCACCGCACCAACCCCGAACGGGCGGATAGATCACCACCCGGCAAAACTTCGCGGCCTTGACCGCGGCGATCACGTCTTGGTTGAACATCCCTAAATCCTCCCTGTGATGGTAAAACCGCGCTGGCGGCGTTCGGTGAGTATCCTGTCCAGCTCAACCTGCACCGCCTCGCTCGTCACGTCGCCGTCACGCTGCAGCACGATCACGGTCGCCTCCATCTCGCATGCCCTGATGGAGATCTCCAGCCGTGGCGCCCGGGTTGGTGCGGCCGTGACTGGCTGCCGGCGCAGTATCTCTGCCCGCACTTCTGCCGGGCGCGGAGCGAACTGGCGCTCCACATCGGCCGCCATGTCCTGCACCACCTCCCGGATCTGGGCTGGAGTGAATCCGCGCAGTACGCCACCCCAGGCCAGCGCCACGCCGCGGGCATTGGCATCCAGCTGGTTGGCACTGGCAGGCCAGCTCCCGGCCATCAGCGGCAGCAGCTCCTCAGCGATGAATGCGGCCATGCGGGCGCTCATGGCTGGCGCATCCTGGTTGGCTGGCAGTGCGGTCACGTTAGAGGGGAGTGTCGTCGTCATAGTTGACAACTCCCGATTCGATGAGACTGCGCGCCTGCTGCTGGGCGGCGGCAATGTTGGACAATGGGCGCTTGCTGGTCGGCGGCGCAGCGTTGCGCTTGGCCTGCAGCTTGTCCCACTGCTTGCGCAGGGTCTTGGGACACAGCACGTTGGCAGACCAGAACTGGTCGAGGTTGGCCCATTTGAACAGCGAGCAGATATCGTGATGGGTGTACCCCAGCTGGGTTCGCATCAGGCGGATATCGTTCGCCCACTGCGCCCAGTTGGGGGCCTTGGCCGTTGGGTTCACTACCAGCACCCTGCCGTGGATGTATTCAGCGCATGTCAGGTCATCCTGAGTGCCCCAGAATTTCCCGCTCGGGGTCTGGATGGCAGCATCTGGACGAATCTTCTCGACAACGGCAGAAACCGATTCAACAGCGCCGGCGTCGGGGAGCGCGTCAGCGTTCTTCGACGAAGAGATCTTTGTATTTTCTTTTAATGTATTTATTTCTTGTTCTGTTGTCGTACCGGTCGAAACACCGATCGGTACACCGGAGAGCGTATCATCAGTGTCGCTCAAGCCCATGCCTGGCGCGGCTTTGAGCGTTTCGGTGTGCGTATCGGTCAGCGTACCGGTCGGTGTACCGATCGAAACACCACTCGATTGAGTCTCTTTTTGCTCAATTGGAGCTGGTTTTTCTGGTGCTGAATCGGCAGTATCCACGGCCATAACGGCGGCCTGGTAGTCGTCGTAGTTGTTGACTGTTATCACAGAGCCCCATGGAGTGCCCTGAATGCTCACCATCCCCTCACGCTCAAACCACCCCAGCAGTCGATCGGTGGCTTGCTTGGACAGAGCGCGCCCACGCTCATCACGCAGCAGCGTGCCAAGCTCGGTAGTGCTGATAACCAGCTGGCCGCGCATCAGCGTCCACTCGCGCCCCTTGTAGCTCACTGCGCACTCTTCATAGGCGGCAAGGCTGATAAGACGCATCCACCCTGCAAACTTCACTGCGCTCTTTGCCCAGTCGGCGGCCATCAGTGACCGCCAGCAGATCACATACCCGCTGCGCCGGTTGGTGCTCACGTTGCTACCTCTGCTGATAGGTTTGGAAATGGGGGCGCCTGCCCCCGGGAATTTGATAACGGTGTTCATGCTGCCTCCACCTGCGCATCTGCGCACATCTCAGGCAGGTTTGCCCGCACCAGAGCCGCAGCAAGCGGCGGGCACACGGCATTGCCGCAGCGGGCCACCTGCGCTGTTTTGGTGAACTTCTTGCCGTTGGCGTCGTGGTCAATCACGTAGTTGTCCCGGAATCCCTGAGCAGCGAATAGCTCATGAGGTTCCAGCATCCGCATACCGATATCGACGATCTGGTAATCCACTCCGCGCACGGTGACCAGACCAAACCGATCCCGGGTTGTCACGGTATGCAGTGGCTCAGAGCAGGGGATAGTTGAGTCGTTGCCGTAATACTTGAGCAGGAAAGCCCGCACCTCTCCGACATGCAGCCCGCCAGCGGTGACGGTAGGCATGGGTTCGGTCACTGGCTGGCCGTCTTGGCAGGTGCCGCGCAGCTTTACCAGGTGACTGGTTACCAGTGCGTTATGGTCAACGGTGGTAACAGTCGGCAGTGGCTTGGTCAGCTCCGCTCCTACGACGCCGGTGTAGTGCTTGGCCAGAAAGGCGGTGACCAGCTGGCTCTTGTCTGCCTTGGCCATTACTGTCCCCAGCGGCTCCTCCACTGATTGGCCTACAGAGCGACCGAACTGGCGGGCGATAACCGGCGACACCAGCGCAAAATGCCCCCCTTTGACTTGGGCGCAGATGGTGCGCAGCGGCTCATCTGCTGGCATGTTGCGCTGATGACTGGCGTTGGCGTGCTCTGTGATAAATGGCGCAAAAGCAGACTTGTCATCTACCGGCACAATAAATGGCTGCTCAGCGTTGATAACAAACCGATCCAGCCCCTTGGCAATCCGGCGCAGTGTGTTCTCTGCCAACGGACGTTTGCGCTCAAAAATCGACGGGCAAGGGATCGACCAGTCAATGATATCGGCGGCAGTAGGCCATGGCAGCAACTTGCCAGCCTTCACCTCGGAGCTATCTGGCGCGCCATGGGTTGGCTTTGGCCAAACGATGGCTGCACCATCACGGCGGGCAATCAGAAACAGGCGCTTACGGATGGTGGGGGTGCCATAGTCGCATGCGCGGAGCTCCCGCCACTCCACCTTGTAGCCTTGACGGCGCAGGGCGTTAACGAAGCTGTTGAAGGTGCGTCCCTTCTTGGCTGGGTCCGGGCGGGCGTTGCCATCAGAGTCGATCAGCAGCGGACCCCAAGTCTGAAACTCCTCGACATTTTCCAGCATGATCACCCGCGGGCGAACAGTCGCAGCCCAGCGCAGGGTGACCCACGCCAATCCCCGGATCTTCTTGCTGACTGGGGTAGAGCCCTTGGCCTTGGAGAAGTGCTTGCAGTCAGGCGACAGCCAGACCAGCCCTACAGGGCGGCCTGCTACCACATCGCGCGGAACGATATCCCACACCGACTCGCAATAGTGCTCTGTGGTAGGGTGGTTTACGGTGTGCATGGAGATCGCATCTGGGTCGTGATTGATGGCAATTTCGGGGCTACGGCCCAGCGCCATTTCGATCCCGGTAGAGGCGCCGCCGCCCCCGGCGAAGTTGTCCACGACGATTTCGTCGAACAGGTTCAATGTGTTGCGGCAGATTGAGGCGATCGGTGATTTACGCATGGATCACCTCCTGCTCGGTGTATTCACACCCCGGGCATTCAAATGAGCGGTCATCGGTACCGGTGTGCAGCTCGCTGCCACACATCGGGCAGTGATCCAGATCGGCACAAAGGGGGTGGCCCAGCTGGGCCGTTGGGTTCATGGTCATGTTGAGGTCCTGATTAAGCCCGGTGGTGAGGCGGGCCTGATTGATAATGGTTATGCGCTTGGCTGCTTCTCGGCGCGTTCGATCTTGCGGGCCATCAGCTCGCGGGAAAGCCGGGTCGCAGTGCGATCAGTGCCAGCGGCCTGCGCAATGGTGATCACCGAGTCATCGTCCAGATGCAGGGCCAACTCGTGCATTACGGCCTTGAGGACTACGTTATCCCGATCGGTGACGTGCTCGGGTTTCGGGCGTGGTTTGGTATTGCTGAACATGATGGTTATCTCCCTAAAACGAAATTGATCAGGCCGATGAGCTTTTGCACCGGCTTCTTGGGGCGCTCCTCGTCATAGATGGCCTCATCTTGCGGCGAGAAGGTCAGCAGGCCGCGCTCTGGCAGGCCATCCCCTTTCAGGATCTCCTCGACAGTGACGGGCGGGTAACCCTGCTCGATCAGGCTCCGATTGGCCCGTTTGACGGCTCTCGCCAGGATCTGTGGCTCGTGCTGAGATATGGAGTTAAGGAGCATCAGCAGCGAGGTGCGGGCAAATGCGGTTTCAGTCATGCCGACTTCGGCGCCGACTTCCTGCCACACTTGTCGGTGGCCGACAGTGCCGCGCACCCGCAGGGGGGAAACGGCGTCCATTTTTTCGTGATCAGACAGTGCTGGTCGTCCCATTTGGTTGGTCCTCTGGTGGTCGGGGTAAAGCTGGCCGTTGGTCAGGCGGCCTGCTGGGTTTCGGCTTGATCCGGGCGGTAATCCTCAAGGCCGAAATCAAGTTTGCCGCCAGAGGCGAAGTGGATGCGCGTGGCATACTTGGCTGGGATAACCTCTGGCCATTCGGATACGGTGCTTTTGGTCACGCCAACTGCACGCGCCATAGCGTTACTGCCGCCAAAAAACTGGATGGCTTGGTCTTTCTTCATTGGTCGGGGTCCTTTTATGGATACTGGTAATACAGAACCCATTTTGGTTCGCTTTTCCGAACAAGTCAACCATCGGCATAGCGCACAAAAAATAGGACAAAATGGGGGAGTGTTTTTTTATTCGAACGAGTGCGACATGAACTCTTTCAGAGATCGACTTAAATACATGCTCAATGAGCGCGGCTGGAACCAGGCCGATCTAGTGCGCAAGTCAGGTGTGAGCAAGGCGGTGATATCCGTTCTGCTGTCTGACCCGCTCAAAGATCTGCGCGTCAGCAGCCTGCTCTCAATAGCTAAGGCGCTCGGCTGCGACCCGCTATGGCTCTATACCGGTAAAGAGAGCGGCACTTATGTGGCAGATACGCACCTCGGCAAAGTGGCTGTATGGGAAATGTCAGACCTCACCAAGTACCAAACCGATGCCCTATACACGCTGGATGGAAGGGATACCATATACAGCGATTACGATGGCCAGCTGATTGGCATCATTGCCAACGATGACAACCTCGCAGGATCCGGCATCAAGAGCGGCGACATCTGTGTTATCGATCTTGCCGACCGGACGCCGCGCCATAACGACGTGGTGCTGGCGAGGATAGTCAGCAGCGAGCAGGATCGGCTGCTTAAGGCGCTCGACGGCCTCTCTGGCATTACGCTGGTAACCGATGATCAGCGCCTGGGCGTGGTGCCCATCAAGGACGCCATTATCTTCGGCCGCATGGTTGAACTGCGCCGCAACACGAAAGAGTAACCACCCCAACCTCAATCAAGCCCGCATCGCGCGGGCTTTTTTGTGCCCACCATTTGGCAGCTACATCACCCACTAAAAAAATAGTTCGCAAAACCGAACATTTTCTATTGACGCAAGTGTTCGGGAATATTAACCTTTGCCTTGTTCGGTAAAGCAATCGAACAACCAAGACCGATAACAGCAAGGGGCGGCGTGGAAGGCGGCCAATCGTGGTGAAGGTCTTGGGGTGGTGACAAGGGGTAATGAGGCGGCACCTGTCATCGATCCCGCCTAGTTCGTAGCAACATGCGTCGCGTGTTTATCCGAACCGAGCTTGCTGGAAGGTGAGCGCACAACTGGGATTGCATTGGTAGGCGTCAAAAGCCGGTGACAAGCTAGGTCACTACAGCGATGACGACGCGAACTGGAGTAGCAACCAACAGTGCAATCCGCAGTTGTGGAGAATGCGCAGGCTGATGCGCAGCTGTTTAGGGCAGCGAACTGACTGAGGAATGAGCGCGGGTTGGAATACAGGGCTCGTAAATACCCCGAAAGCCGCGGCAGTCAGAGAAAGTTGGTGGACATCCTATATCCTCACTGAGAGGTGGAGCCTAAGCCAACCATAGTTCATGCCGGGTTCAGCGCCGGCCATCACAACAAACCCGTCATTCCGCTGGCAGCCTTTAACTGAAGCGAGAGACGCCGGATATGGTAACCGGCACCACATCCGCCTTTAGCGCAGTCTGGTAGCGCATCTGGTTTGGGACCAGAGGGTCGCAGGTTCGAACCCTGCAAGGCGGACCAACTTAGACACTCGGCAATCAGGACCCCGCCCCTAACCAGGGCATAAGTGAAAAGCGCCTGACCAGCGCGTAAGAACGACAAAGCCCGCACAGGGCGGGCTTTGAAGGACTAGGGTACCACCCCAAGTCAGAGAAAGCCGAGGGACCAACCCCGGCAATCAGGACCCCAACCAGTTGACCCGGTGGGAATTAGCGAGGACCAACTCGCCAACAGGAGTAAATGTACCATGACCAAGAGCATTTTTTCCAGAGCCGCGCATCACGCAGACCAGATCCTCTTTGCCATCGCTGACAAGTTCAATGGCAATGCCGCCCGCCGCCGAACCATCAAGCAGCGCTTGACCGTTGCCATGATGCAGACCGAGCAGCACCGAATTGTGGCAGCCCGCGCCGCCCAGCGCCGCACCACAAGCTTCACCAAGCACAGCGCCCTCCTCCACTGGCGCGCCGATTTTCACCGCAACGCCGTCTGACCCGGGTCTGGCGCTTCCCTTATAGCGCCGTAGCCAAAGCCTCTTTTTTAAGCACCTCAAGGATGCTTTGGCTTCTTGCAACCTGAATTCAGTGTTGCACCGCTCTTTAACAACTCGGAACCGGCTCACAACCACGAATCCCGATGCCGGTAGGGATGCGCCGATAACCCGTCAATTCGGAAAGCGGTGTGTGAACGTGAACGATTTATCACTCGACTATTGCGACCTCAACACAACAGGGAGTGCGAACGATGTTACCGAAAGCCGTTAGAAGCGGCCAATCCAAATAACCTGCCCGCTGGCAACAGCGGGTATCCCAAGGCGGCTCCAGTGGAGCTGTGGCCGCCTTCGGATAACCAAGAGGACCCCAACCATGAAAAATCTGACCGAAGCCCAGGTGATGGGCTTTCGCGGCTCCATGCCGCCCCGCACTGAACACCGCTACAGCGTGAGCGTCGAACCCAGCGCAGCAGAACGCCGCAGCGCCCACGAACGCACCGCCACCCGCCGCGCCATCGAGGAGTATCACGAGAAGCGCGCCCTGCAGCGTGAGTTGGAGTTATAGCCATGACCAGAGAATCCGCTCTGCTGGCTCTGCTCGAAAGCCGCGAAGCCGAGGCAAACGCCAAAGCCGAGTGGATCGCCGAGTGGGTAGCCACCAACCGACCGCTCCTGATGGCAGGCATGCTGAGCACCGACCCGGCCACCCTGCTGTGTGAGCTCAACCACGACCAGCACCGCCAGTACAACCAAGCCATCTGGCTGCTGATGAACGATGGCGACCACTCCCATCTGGTGCAGTTTATCCAGCAGGTGGTGGATGCCGGCCTTTCCGACCTTGCCCATGACGCATGGAGCAACCACCTCGCCGAACTTCAAACCGCCATGAGCGACGAGCAGTTTGAGCAATACCAGCACAGGAGCGCAGCATGAACGCCGCCGTCGATACCAGTCTGGCCCTGCCGCAAGGGCTGGTGCTGGGGCTCTCCAACGAGGAATACCACTCCGGACCCGGCATCAGCAAATCCCAGCTCGACGACATCGCCGAGAGTCCTGCCACCTACGTCTGGCGCAAGAGCGCGCCGGTCGATGAGGAAAAGCTCAAGGCGCTGGATATTGGCACCGCCCTGCACTGCCTGCTGCTGGAGCCGGAGGAGTTCAAGGACCGCTTCATCATCGCCCCTGAGTTCAACCGCCGCACCAACGCTGGCAAGGATGAAGAGAAGGAGTTTCTGGCCAACTGCACTGAGCTGGGCAAGACCATCATGACCGCAGAGGATGGGCGAAAGCTGCAGCTGATGCGCGAAAGCGTGTTCGCCCATCCTGACGCCCGCTGGCTGCTGGAGCAGGACGGGATCTGCGAGGGATCGCTCTACTGGACTGACCGCGAGACAGATGAGCTCTGCCGCTGCCGGCCGGACAAGAAGCTCAACAACTACCCCATCCTGGCGGACGTCAAGAAGGTGGACGATATGTCCCGCTTCGAGCGCCACGTCGAGGAGTTCCGCTACCACGTTCAGGACGCCATGTACTCCGATGGCTTTCGCGAGATTTACGGCGAGATCCCGGACTTCATCTTTATCGCGGTCAGCTCATCCATTGAGTGTGGCCGCTACCCGGTGCGGGTTCGCCCGCTGGAGCTGGAGTGGAAAGAGGCTGGCAAAGACCTCTACCGCCGCGACCTGAGCAAATTCCACGAGTGCCGCGTCAATAACGACTGGCACGACCTGATACCACTTACCCGCCCGGCATGGGCAAGGAGAGCAGCGTGAACAACGAGATCGAACCACTCCCGCTTGAGGGTAGCTCCGGCCACTTCTTTTCTATGATGGCCCCACAACTGAAAAGCCAGGGAATCGAGGCCCTGCTTCCATCCAATGTGTCATTCGACGCATTTGTGCGCGCCGCCGCCACCGCCATGGCACAAAACCCTGAGTTGGCAAACGCCGACCAGAAGTCAGTTATCCAGTCCCTCATCCGTTGCGCTACTCACGGCCTTGTGCCTGACAGCCGCGAGGCTGCTCTGGTCACCTTCAAGGAGAAACAGGGTAACAACTACATCATGAAGGCCCAGTACATACCCATGGTTGATGGTGTGCTTAAGCGGGCCCGCATGAGTGGTCAGGTAGCCGTCATTGCCGCCAAGGCTGTGTTTGATGGCGACACCTTCGACTATTGGATGGACGAGCAGGGTGAGCACATCAACTACCGGCCAACCTTCAAGGGCCGCGGAGAGTTCTCCTTGGCTTTCGCCTTTGCCAAATTGCATACAGGCGAGCTGATCGTGGAGGTGATGCCGAAGGATGATATCGAGCGCGTCCGCAGTGCCAGCAAGACAGGCAATAGTGAATACAGCCCATGGGCTAAGTGGTACGACAGGATGGCAGTGAAAAGCGTCCTTCACCGCTTGGCGCGCCGCCTTCCATCTGCTTCTGAGCTGGTTACCCTGCTGGAGTCTGGCGATGAGTTCGACTACAGCCGCCAGCAAGAAAAGTCGGTTACTCAGGCATCTGGTAACCGCACCCTCGATGCCATGCGTAAGAAACAGCGACCGGTGACTATCGAAGCTGAACCGCTGCAACAGGCTGAGCAGCACATCGAAACAGTAGATCAGATTGACCACTCTGGCGCATACGCCGACCACTGCGCGGCTATAGAAGGCTCTTCTTCCAAGGATGAATGGCACAAGGCCTACACATCGGCTTGGGAGTGGGCCAATGAGACTGGCGATCAGAGCATCATCGCCGGGATCAAGCAAATTGCCGGCGAGTGCAAGCGCAAATTCGACCAGCCGCAAGCGTAATCAACCACTTCACCCCATCCAGCCCGCCAACCAGCGGGCTTTTTTATGGCTCACCGCCACAAGGACCACGACATGACCGAACAAGCCAAGACCGACACCGCCCAGACCCAGCTGGTTGTCATCGAACCCACCACCGCCGTTGCCCTGTTTACCGAGGGGCAAGGTGTGACTGAACTGCTGGCAGACATTCGCCAGAAGGCATCCAGCCTGGTACCTGATGTGACCACCGCCAAAGGTCGCAAGGAGATCGCTAGCATCGCCTATGCCGTAGCCAAGACCAAATCACATCTGGATGGTGTCGGCAAAGAGCTGACCACCAAGTACAAGGAGATCCCGGCGCGAATTGACGCCAACCGCAAGCTGATCAGAGACACCCTCGACGCCCTGAAAGAGGAAGTGCGCGCCCCGCTCACCCAGTACGAAGCGGCAGAAGAAGCCCGGGTGGCCGCCCTCAAGGAGCGCATGACCGCCTTCGCCGATGCCAAGCAGGCCACCGCTGAGCTGCCGAGCACCGAGCTGGAGCACTACCTGCAGCAGATTGAAGCGATCGCCATCGACGACAGCTGGGAAGAGATGACCGCCCAGGCTGGTGTGGCCAAGGATGCCGCCGTGCTTCACCTGCGCGCCATCATCGAGAAGGCAAAAGAGCGTGAAGCGCAAGCCGCCGAGCTGGAGCGCCTGCGCCAAGAGGCCGCCGCCCGCGAGCAGGCCGACCGCGAGCGCCGCATCGCAGAGCAGGCCGTCGCCGCAGAGGCCCAGCGCCAAGAGCAGGCCCGCCTCGATGCCGAGCGCCGCGAACGCGAAGCCAAAGAGCGCGAGCAGCAAGCCATTCGCGATGCAGAAGCCGCAGAGCTGGCCCGCCAGGAGGCAGAGGCCCGCCGCATTGCCGAAGCTGAGCAGGCAGAGCAGCGCCGTTTGCAGGCAGAAGAAAATGCCCGCCGCCAAGCGGAAGAAGCTGCCGCCCGCGCCGCAGAGCAAGAGCGCCTGCGCATCGAGAATGAGCAGCGCTTGAAAGCCGAAGAAGATGCCCGCCGCGCAGCAGACCGTGCCCACCGCGGACGCATAAACAGCGCAATCCTGATGGATCTGATGGGGTTTGGCATCGACGAGGATAAGGCCATCAACCTCATCAAGCAGATCGCCAGCAACAAGATCGAGCACCTGAGCATCAACTACTAATCCTGACAGCCCCGCCACCAACGGGGCTTTTTCAATTCCAGAGGACCAACCATGACCCAAATCACCGATTTCGCCCCGACTATCGACCCCAGCAATACCACCGTTCAAGCCATGTTCGGAGCGGTCCTGCAGCAGAAAATTCAAAGCGGCGCGCTGGAGCAAGCGCTCAGCAAGTATGCCGACAAGCTGATTGATGACTGCGCCCAGGATGTCCTGCGCAGCTACAGCGATGTTGGCAAAGCAGTAAAGGATGCACTGACAAATGCAATCATGCCGCAAATCGACAGCATCGCCGACTTCCCCAGATACCACGACTTCGTGACCAAGCGTCTGCGCATGGCCGCACAAGATTTCTATGACCAGCGTCTGGCAGAAGTGTTGGATAAGGAAATTCAGGAAATCATGAGCGAGCTTCCCGAAGAAATTACCTTGTCATGGGTGCTCGATGCAGTTCGCAAGTCGATCACCGGTTACGGAGATTGTGATCACGTTGATGAGGAGATGACGCTCATCATCGAAGACGCCACATTCGGATATCGCCATATCTACATCGGCAAAGAAGCTGGAATGGACAAATACCGCTGCGAATACCAGATCGACATAGACAAAGAGGGTTGTATTTACTCCATGAAAATCGATGAGGATGACGTTAAACGCAAGAAGTGCGTTGGCCCGCTATACGGAGCTGAGCGCAAGTTGATGGCCGCCTACGCCATGAAATCAAAGGTGAAGCTGGATCAAGGTGAATACCCGCACAACTACGACCTTGTCATTGAGCGCTACGACGACTAACCAACCAAAGCCCGGCACTTACTGGGCTTTCTCTTTCCCAACAGGACCCCGACCATGACCACCGAACTGAACCCCAGCGAGGCAACCAGCCTTGCGCTAACCACCCTCACTACCCAGATCCGCGCCATCATCCAGATGCCAGACGGCCCGGCCAAGGCCGCCATCGGCAGCTTTGAAACCCTGCTCACCGCCAACCTGACAATGATCAGCGAGGCGGCCAACGCCCATATCGACGAGTTCAACGGACTCATCGACCAGCTGGAAGCCCGGGATGGCGAGCTCAATGACCAGATCGCACTGGTCAGCCAGCTGCGCCAGCAAGTAGCCGAAGCCGAGCAGCGCATCGCTGACGCTCAAGAAGAGGCCAGTGCCAAAGCTGAGCAGGCAGAAAATGCCGTCTACGCCGCAAACCGCAAGGCTGACGGAGCTCAGGCAGACCTCAACGCTGCCAACATCCAGATCCGCGAGCTGGAACGCACCATCAAAGCCTATAAGGCGATGGATCCGGAAGGCTTGAAGCGCAAGGCCGCAGAGCAGCGCAAGAAGCTGGAAGAGCGCCTGAACGCCATCAACGCCAGCAAGAACGAAATCAGCGGGTACCGCCGCGACAACACCAGGCTTTCCCGCAGCGTGACCGAGCTGACAGCCATCATCAACCAGCAGCAGGCCGATCTGGACGAGCGCCAGCAGGTCATCAACGACATGGCCCAATTCAAGGAGATCAGCCTGCTGTGGGGCAAACACCTGCGCAATCACTACCCTGACGGCAATGGCATCCGCTGGAATGTCTACCTGGTAGAGGGCGGCATCCAGTCTGACAAGAGCTACCTGCTGAACGATCTGGATTGGAAGCTCCACGCCATGCGCTCAGACGCCACCGGTTGCACTGTGATGCTGAGCGAGTGGATGAGCCCGATATTTCCGAGCGTCATCGCCAGAGATATCCCGATGGAGGCGATCCGCGACATTCACGCCTTCATGCTCGATGCCCTGGCCATCACCCACCCTCACCTGCAACCCCGCGCCGAGTGGGCGCAGACAGTCCACATCAGCGAAATTGGCCTCAACGCCAAGGTGCAGGGGCTACTGGAGGATGCTGGCATCACCGACCTGTGGAAGCTGATGGTTAACCAGAGCGACAAGCTGCTGGCAATCAAGGGTATTGGCGCCAAGCTGGCCGATCAGATCATCAGCGCCGGTCAAGCCGCGGTTCGCCAGTGGGAGAAAGAGCAGGCCGAGGCCAGCCAGCAACCGGAACAGCACAAGGAGGCGGCATGAAGATTGATATCAGCAGCACCAGCCGCAAGTACCGAGTGATCTACGCCGACCCGGCATGGCAATTCAAATCGAAGAAGTCAGGCGGCTCAATGAAAAGCGGGGCTGCGCAGGTGTACAGCGTCACCAAGATAGAGGATATGAAGGCGCTGCCGGTGGCAAAACTTGCAGAAGATAACTGCATGCTGGTCATGTGGTGGGTCGGCAGCATGCCACAAGAGGCCATAGACCTGTGCAAAGCCTGGGGATTCCGTGTCATGACCATGACCGGATTCGTGTGGGAGAAGCGCACCGTAAACGACAACCCGCACTTTGGCATGGGGTGGGCAACGCGAGCTGGCGCCGAGTGCGCCCTGATTGGCATCAAGGGCAAAGTCAGCAAGCTGGCAGTAGACAAGACCGTGCGCTCTGTCATTCGAGCCAAGGTTGGTCGCCATAGTGAGAAGCCTCACGAGTTCCGCGAAGCGATAGAGAAGTTGTGCGGTGATGTCCCGCGCATCGAGCTGTTTGCCCGCTCATACCACCAAGGGTGGGACTGCTGGGGCAATGAGGCGCCATCAACCCCAGAGCAGTCCGCAGCCTGATACCCACCAGTTACTAACCGCCTCCATCACAGTTTCTGTTGATAAGTCGAGTAACCCCATGAAAGACACAGATAACCCCTACTGCGGCGCGGTAGTCATCGGGTTGGGCGTCGTCATGCCCCACCCCAAGCTGCGCGGCAAGTTTGTACTGCCAGGCGGAACCATCTGCAACCGGTCACAAGCCGAGGCAGCCGCCAAGAAAATCCACGACCTGCTGGCAAAAGCCCGCACCTAACCAACCAAAAGGACCCCGACCATGTGGTTTAAAAACCTGCAAGTTTACCGCTTTACCCGCCCCTTTGACCTGACCGCGGATCAGCTGGAAACCCAGCTGGAAGCCTGTGCCTTCACCCCCTGCGGCAGCCAGGATATGTCCCGCTTCGGCTGGACTCGCCCGCTCGGCAAGTTCGGCAGCACCCTGACCCACTCCGCCAACGGCCAAATCCTCATCTGCGCCCGCAAGGAGGAGAAGATGCTGCCATCTACCGTTGTCAAAGAGCAGCTGGCCGAGAAAGTAGAGGCGATCGAGTTCGAGCAGGGTCGCCCCCTCAAGAAGAAAGAGAAAGAGGCGCTGAAAGAGGTGCTGCTGCATACCCTGCTGCCCCGCGCATTCAGCCGCACCGCCAACACCTACGCGTGGATCAACCAGGCAGACGGCCTGCTGATGGTCGATGCCCCATCCACCAAGAAGGCTGACGACGTGCTGGCCCTGCTGCGCAAGTCCATCGGCAGCCTGCCAGTGGTGCCGGTGGCGCTCAAGAACCCGCCAGAAATCACCATGACCGAGTGGCTGCAAGAGGGCAACCTGCCGGCAGCTTTCACCCTTGAGGATGAATCCGAGCTGCGCAGCGCCACGGAACACGGCGGGATCGCCCGCTTCAAGCAGCAGGATCTGATGACCGATGAGGTGAAAAACCACCTCGCCAACGACAAGCTGGTCACCAAGCTGGCCCTCTGCTGGGGTGAAAGCATCAGCTTCGTGCTGGGTGATGACCTCTCCATCAAGCGCCTCAAGTTCAGCGAAGAGCTGCGCGAGCAGAACGACGACATCACCAGCGAGGATCCGGTTGCCCGCATGGACGCCGACTTTGCACTGGTGACCGGTGAGCTGTCCCAGTTTATCCCAGCACTGTTCGCCGCCTTGGGTGGCGAGGAGGCTCCGCTATGAAACAACAACTCATTGCACCTGCCGAGGTAAAACGGGATGAGTCAGGGTTCTGGATCCACCCTGATTTCCCTGACTTCGGCGAAACGCTTGGTAGCCAATACACCGAATGGCTTGATAAGCAGGGGCTCGAGGCAAAGTTCGTCTCTATGGAAGATGACCTACCTGAGCACATGATCGAGCGATGGGATGCCGATGGCGACTACATAGACCTTGTTGCCGAGTGGAATCCAACCACACCAGCAGGAGCTGACTGGTTCCTGCTTGGCATCTGGGATACGGAGGATGGCGCAGTGGCGCTCTTCGCCCGACGCAACGAGGAGGTTGCAGCATGACCGAACACACCAAGGGCCTTCTGGCCCTTTTTCGTAACGGCCAGTCGGTCGGATCAGTTGATGGCTACGGCGTCTGTGAACTCTGGCCCCGCAGTGATGAAGGCTTTCCCAACTGCGAAGGCAAGGAAAACGGCCGCCGCATCGTAGCCTGTTGGAACCTGCTGGACGGCTACCCCACCAAGGAGCTGGAGGGCGTGACGCTGGCTGAATTTGTGGCCAGCCACCCCGAGCTGGCAGAGAAAGCCCTTATCGCCGCTTACGCCAGTCTCTTCGCTGAACGCGGCGCCACCAACTATCTGGAAGTGAAAGGGGCTCGGTCTGAGCTTGGCCCCTTCATCATCACCCTCCAGCGCACCGAAGGGCTCACGCCGGTTGAGAAACTGGAGGCCATGACCAAGCAGCGGGATGTGCTGCTTGAGGCGCTGAATGGTGTGCTTGGAGTGATGAACAACAGTCAAGGGGTAGCAGGCTGGCACCAGAACGGAGCCATTGCCACTTGGGACGAGCTGCTGCCGGAAGTGGCCACCGCCCTCGAATTTGTGGAAGGAGAGCAATCGTGATTCACGAACTCAAGATTAAACCTGAATACTTCGCCGCCGTCGTCTCCGGCGATAAGACCTTCGAGATCCGCAACAACGCAGATCGCAACTTCCAAGTGGGGGATACCCTGCTGCTCTGGGAGTGGGATGGCGGGTTCACTGGCCAGACAGCAGAGCGAATAGTCAGCTACATCACCGACTTCGAGCAAAAGCCGGGATATGTGGTACTGGGGCTGGCAAACAAGCGTGAGCAGGAGCTGTCCGAACAGCTTGCGGACGCCACCCGCCAGTGCGGGGTAATGGCGGATCTGCTGCGGGAGGCAATCGGCGAAGTTCCGCAAACTCAGTCATTCCCATCACGGTGCGACGCGGCGCTGGCTGGCAAGATGCCAGACCGACAAGACACCGAATGGACTGATGCCGCCACCTCACCGGTCGCCGCCGACTACCGCGAACTGCAGGAGCAGCACGACCAGTTGCAGAGCAAGCACAAGGGGGCGCTGGATCTCCTGCAGGAGTCGCATGAGGTGATGCGCCGCATTATCCCGCCATTGCCGCAAGACTGCTCCAATCGCAGCGATCTGCTGGATCGCATTGAGGTGGCGCTGGCTGGCCAGTTTTCGCTTCCTGCTTGGTATCTCGATGGAGCCAAAGACTTTAAGTCCATGATGCTGGATGCAAGCACTGCACTTTTCCACCCGCATATTGAGGGTGTGTTTGCGGTTTTCGAGCGGAGATTGGCGCTTGATGACCAGCCACAAGGAGGTGAGCTGTGCGCTACCGAGCCCCCATCATCCAGCCCGGCCTGACCCGGGAAGAAGCCACCGACGCCAGGGAGCGATACCTCAAGATCAACCCCGGCGCCAAAGTCACCATCGACAGCCAGCCAGATAACCCCCAGCTCAAGACCCTGATAGCCCACCTCCCCGTCCTACCACTCCGGCAGGTGCTGGCGCCGGGCTTTATCGGGTACCGCGGCTGGCGATGTTGAGGTGTATGCACTTTGACCGACACGTCAATTCTAAGGGGGTATACTGGCAACTCATTTAAACGGAGGTACATATGAGCACCATCAGTGACTACCTAGAAATGACCGAAGAGTCCTATGAGAGTCTGAATCTTGAGTGGCTCGAAGACACAGGAAGCAGCGATGAAATGGCGTACGAATACTACGCCTACATCCCAGAGGATGCAGATCCTGATCTGCTAGAAGAAATGGGGTGGAAACCTGGCCAGAAGATTACTGCGCCATTGTGGGCTTTCGATGAGCCAGATTATGACGACCAGTAACCAAGCGCCGCAGAAATGCGGCGTTTCACATTTCAAGCCCCGGCCTGTCCGGGGCTTTCTTTTGGAGATACCCATGAACATTGACTTGGAAAAGCTGCTGGAGCTGGCTGGCGATGCCACAGAAGGCGGCTGGAGCACCAATGGAAACACTGGCGTTATTGGTGGCGGAGAGGTAATTGCTGGCACCGAAAAGCAGTGTAACGCCAACTTCATCGCAGCTGCCAACCCCGCCACGGTCACCGAGTTGGTGAATATGGTCAAAGGCTCCACCTTGGCCTGCATCGCCGACGTTCAGGCAGAACCAGAGTTCCCAGGCGACGCGCCGCCCGAGCTGATGAAGTACATCCGCCAGTGCATTGAGGAGAAGGATGAGCAGCACCTGCTCCACATGATGCGCATGGCCGTGTCCATCACCAAGAAGGGCATTCAGGAGCGCATTGCCTCCCGCACCGGCATAGTCATCGAAGGCATATTTGGCCGCGTGGTGCGCGACCAGTGCAGTTGCGGCGAGCCAATCAGCGTCGAACTGGACTGCCCGCGCCGTACCATCCGCACCGACAAGAAGCGCCCATTCTATCCAGATGAGGGATTGCCTGATGGGCTGGATCCGCAGAACTACAGCGAACACGGCTCCAGCGTGTTCCGCTGCCGCAAGTGTGGCGAGCCGGTTGATGAGACGGTACCAGCTGCAAAGTATGGGGTGAACGCATGAAGCCACGCATCGAGAAGAAGCTGAGCAAGAAGCTCCACACCATCCTTGGCAACCTGATCGGCGAGGTCTGGATTGATACGGAGCTTGAGCTGCACCAGCCATATTATCGCTGGCACAGGTGCAAGGATTGCCCCCGCCTTACAGGGAAGCAGGAGCGCGAGAACCGGCAGGTGCGGGTTAGCGTGAACCACATGCCAAGCATTGGCGGAGGCACTGATTACTGGGGAGAGGGCCAAGACTGGCACTCAGTCCTGTATGTAGCGCAAGAAGTCCTGCTTTGGGCTTTTGGTGAAGAGACCGACTCCGAAGGTCCGCACTGCGGCTATCCGCTGTTAAAGGCCAAGATGACCGGGAGCTGGATCATCAAGCACGCCAAGCTGTACGCCATGCAGGAGCGGGCCAAGGCTGCCAAAGAGGCATACAACAAAGCCAGGATCGCACAGCTAAAGGAAGGCGGATATATCCAGTTTCAACGTGGCGAAGGCTGGGTTGGCAGGTGCATCTGCTGCGAACGGCTCACCCCAATCTACTGCAACGTTGCCGAGTTCGACCCGAATAGCCACTACTGCGGCGGCTCGCCGAGCTGCTGCCCATAGGAGCTGTAATGACCAAACAAAAGGCGGCCGGGATCGCAATCCTGGCCATTAACATTCTGGCCGTCATCGTGGCGGCAGACCTGTTTGTGAAAGGTGGCTGATGGCTGACAACAAGGAATTCGCCGAGCAGATCGCCGCCGCCATGGTGGCGATCGGTACCGAGGAGGTCCTTAGCTGCATGAGTCGGGTGATGTGCTGGGTCGCAGCAGACCACGGCCAGCCCATCCAGTTCGAGTGCGATCTCGGGGTGGTAACAATCGAACCAAAGCAGCAACCGCTGCAAAGTTGAGGGGTAGGCTGAATGTCAAAAGTAAGTTTCAGTATGAACGGCTGGCGCAGAAACCTAAGTGAAGAGGTTCGCTCGCTCAGGGATACGGCCAAGCAACTACTTAATGATGAGGAGTTAGATCGAGACGAGCTCAGGCGCGTAGTTGATGAAATCATTTGCATGAGCAACTCAGTCAACTGCGTCAGCATAGAAGGCGAAGAATTGTTCTCAGACATGTCTGATGTCTACGTGCCAATCCTTGATGAAGAGGATTAACGGCCCTTCCTTCAATCCAATTGGCGCCCCATCCTCAAGGACAGGAGGGCCACGCCATGCAACAGCTTCAACTCATCGACCAGAGCAGCCAACTGCTGGACGATCTGGTTAATACCGTACTCTCCCCCACCCTTTCCCAATCGGCCAAGCTCGCCGAGATCGGCCGCATCCTGGCTCACTTCGACCTGCCTATCGAAGCGCCTCGGGTAACCGGCCAGCTCTGGAGCGCAACCGACCTTGGAAAGGAACTGGGGGTGAGCGCCCAAGCCATCGGCAGGCTGGCCAATCAGCACAACCTGAAAACAACCGAACTGGGGGAATACCGCCTTGACCAGGCGGCCAACTCCCGCAAGCAAGTTCAAACCTTTTACTACAACCAGCTCGGGCGTCACCGGCTCGAGTCTCTTTTAACCGCGAGGACCAAACCATGCAGCAATTTGTCTACCCCTGCGCCAAGTGGGTAAGGCCAAAGCTTTTCGCTGCCCTAACCGGCATGTCAGAGAAGGCAGCCGAAGGGCGCCGCTTGAAAGGAGAGTGGCCAGAGGGCCTGGTGTGGCGACGCGCCCCTGACAACCAGATTCGTTACAACGTTGCGGAGTATGACAAGTGGGTAGAGTCAAGCATGATGATCTAGTGGCTGGCGTCACCGGATTGGAAGTTCATGGCAAAAAACTGCGCATCAACTTCACCTATAAAGGTGTCAGGTGCCGGGAGGTCTTGGACCTCCCCATCACAAAAGCGAACGTGAAATTTGCCGCCAACAAGCTGGCCACAATAAAGCATGAGATCGCCATCAACACCTTCAACTACGCCTCCCATTTTCCAAGCAGCGGAACGGCGGACAAGTTCGGCCCAGTGAGAAAGCGCCATCAGTTGGGGAGCGCCTACGCCGAGTTCTGGCAGCTGCTTGAACCGACTCTCAAGCCAACCACCAAAAAGATTTACCCGTATGGGTTCAAGTCCTGCCTTGCCATTCTCGGCGCCGAGCGGGATATGGCAAGCTTGAAGCCAAAGGATCTCGAGCGACTGCGCAACGAGCTGATGTTGCAACTGCGACCAGCCACGGTGAACACCTATCTGAAGCGCTTCTGTCAGTTTCTACTCTGGTGTGAACGCAACGACATCATGAAAGATGCCAGCAAGATGCTGGCAGCCGTCAAGTTGGTGCCATCCAGCAACGTATCACCTGCCGACCCGCTCGAATATTCAGAGTACCTGCTGGCGCTGGAGGCCTGCACCCACGTTCAGCACCAGCGCATGATCACCGTATCCGTTTATACCGGACTGCGCCCCGGTGAGCTTCGCGCTCTGGCGTGGGAAGATATCGACTTCGAAAAGCGAACGATCACGGTAAGGCGCAGCGTCGGCCCGGGTGGCGACTACTTCAAGTTGCCAAAGACCGGCTTGGTCAGGGTGGTGGACATGCAGCCCCCGGTAATAGATGCGCTATCTGGTCAGCGTGAACTCACTTACTCGAGAAAGCCGGTAGTGATCAGCGTTGACCAGGAGGTTGGCAAGGAAACCATCTCCGTTCGTCCGGTGTTCTCTCCAAAACTGACCTCGACGTTTGAGCACAACTCGGGAGACTGGTTCACCCAGTCTGGATTTGTGACCATGTGGGTTCGGGTTGTCGAGCGATCCGGGATCCGCTATCGCCGTCTTTACCAACTGCGGCATACTTTCGCCAGCTGGAATTTGACATCGCACGGAAACCTCGCTTATATCGCCGACCAGATGGGTCACGCAGATCTGGAAATGCTTCAGTCCGTTTACGGAAAGTGGATCGCGTCAGCCAGCAAATCGGAGGCTGCGCGGATCTGGGAACTGATGACGTCAAAAGGCCATTTTGCCCCAACCACGCCCCAAGAAAATGGCGAATAACTATAAGGCATTGTTTTTAAAGTGGTAAAAACTTACATCTACTACCCCGGCATGGAGGTACGCGACGAGCTCTGGCTCAAATTTGCCCTGCTCTATCTGGAGCGGCTCGCCTTCGTCTTCACCGTCAGCGAAAAGAGCGGCCTCACCGCCCTGCTCGATACCCTTCAACAACAGACCGATTTGCTGGCCGAACGGCCCGATGCCGCCTTCTTTGCCGCCATTACCCCGCAACTGGAGTGCCAGATAAGCGGCCTGGTGGCCCCCGATTTCGTCCGCCACAAGGTGTTTGGCAACAAGGAGCTGATTGGTCGCTGGCGTCAGGAGGCCAACCACGACTGCTTCTGCCCGGATCAGGCGGGGCTGGAACGGCTGCACGGCTTTTGCCTGACTCACGGCTTTGCGACCCGGGATGAGGGTGGGATCAGAATGGCACGACGCTTTGCCAATCTGCTCTCCATGCGTCTCGCCCGTGAGTGGGCACTCGCCAATGACGGGGCGCTTATTACCGATCACGACTATCTGGACCGCCTGCTCCATCTGCTCGAATCCCGCTACCACAATCGCGGTGGTCAGGATTGCTTCCACCTCGAGATCCCGTTGCAAGTGCCCACTCACCTGGCCGACATTCCGTTTGCAGAGCTGATTGCCCTGCGCGGGCGCAGCGGCTTTCGCCAGCAGTTGGCCGAATTTCATCTGGCCCTCGACAACCTGCTCACCATGCTGGGTAGCGGCTATGCCGACCCGGCGGCCCTGACCCGCTTTGAGCAAGCTCAGCAAGGGCTCAATCAACTGCTCGGGCCCGAGACCCTCAGCATGCCACTCACCACCCTGGTCAGCACCAGCCTGCCCGCCGTAGCCATGCTCCACCAGTTAAAAGCGAGCCATCCCGAAAGCAACCTCATCTTCCATCCCATCAAGAAGAGCCACTTTCACCAGCGCAAGAGCCAGCACTTCTTCACCCGGCTCGGCCATCTGCGCCAACCGGGCTGAATGGGCGGAATGAAAAAGGGGTTGGCGCCTGCCAACCCCTTTCGCTTTCTTCGGCCTACCAATTATCACCCCGGTGATTGGCCCGCTCTTGTGCGTCACGGCGCGCTTCCATCGCCCTGTCACGGCGGATATTGGCGGGGGTACAAGCAAACTGTTTCTGATAACAACGTACAAAACTCTCGGAAGCGGGTTCGAAAGGTGAATAGAACCCGGTACGTTCAGGAGAAACATGGTGATCACCATGATTGGTTGTGGCACAACCCGAACTCATCAGCACCAGCAAGGGACACAGAACACGCAGCAAAAGAGAACTCCCGATTGGATCTGAATGAATTCGTAATTATTCACAAATTAATTCATCCAATCAAATATTGATGCATTTCAAATAGTTAATTACATTCGTCTCAATGGCTGTCGGCAAAACGCTCAACGGGTGATGGTGCCGGCATCACCGTCAGGATGCACCACGCGAAACTCGATGCGATCGCTGTTGCCTGCTTCATCCACCACCACCAGCTGATAGCGCCCCGCCACACTCAGCACCTGATCCCCATCCCAGCGCAGCCGCTGGCCGTTGAGAAACCAGGCCGGCTTGCCGACACCGCCCAGCACTTGAGGTTGCAACCGGTAGCGCTGACTGCGGATAAGGTTGCCCTCCCCCAGCGCCACGATGCGAATGGGGGCCTGCAGCTCGGCGCTCTGCCTCTCACCTTTACAACCGCTGGCGAGCAGCGCCTGTCTACGCTCGCCGGGCGCCCGCCATGGCTCCAGCGACAGCGGCCACAGGGCCCGAAAACCGGACTGCGCCGCATCGTGGCAACGGGTCAAAGTCGGCTTGCCTTCGGCGGTCAATGCAACTTGGCGCAGCGGCGAGGGCCAGTCCATGGGGTCCGGCAAGGTGGGGGGATCACGCCCTTCCAGCAGCCAGGCGCTCTGGCGCTGCAAGCAAGCTTCAGGCAGGGTCGCGTTCACCTTGCGCCCCAGCGGCCAGCAGATCTCGGCTTCGCTCACCGTGTTGGGCTGCACCGGCAGAGGACTGTTGTCAGCCAGTCGCGAGTAGACCGAGAGCAGCAGCGGCACCGCCGCGCTCTGACCGTAGAAACCGGGCATGGGGGTGCCGTCGGGGCGCCCCAGCCAGACGCCGATGGTCCAGCGGCCGGAGACCCCCATGGCCCAGCTGTCGCGATAGCCGTAGCTGGTGCCGGTCTTCCAGGCCAGCCGGTTAACCCTACCGGTCGCCTCGCTGGCAAAGGGCTGATCCGCCCGTCCCTGGGCGCTCAGGATCTGCCCGATGATCCAGGCAGCCCCCGGACTCAGCAAGGGGCGCGACACCGCCTGCTGCCCTGCCAGCCAGACCGGCATCGCCACCTGCCCCTCCCGGGTCAGCGCGCTGTAGAGCGCCACCAGCTGTTCGAGCCGAATGCCCGCGGCCCCCAGCGCGATGGCTGGGTTGGGCTTGTCGGAGAGCGCCAGCCGCACCCCGGCGTTGTCGAGGCGGCTGACCAGTTTGTCTGCCCCAAGCGCCTCCAGCACCTGCACCGCCGGCACGTTGAGGGATTGCTGCAGCGCCTGGGCGAGGGTCACCGGCCCCTGAAAGGCGCCAGAAAAGTTGGCGGGGCGATACTCCGAGCCCAGCCTTGGCGCATCGGAGAGCAGGGAGGCCGAGTGTACCAACCCCTCGTCCATCGCCAGACCGTAGATAAAGGGCTTGAGGGTGGAGCCGGGAGAGCGGATCGCCTGCACCATGTCGAGGTAACCATGGCGGCGCAAATTGCCATACTCGGCGCTGCCCACATAGGCGCGCACCGCCATGGTTCTGTTATCTACCAAGAGCAACGCCGCTGAGGTCTGCTCGGGGAAACGGCGGATATAGCTCGCCACCCGTCCCTCCAGCCAGCGCTGCAGATCGCCGTCGATGGTGGTATGCACCAGCGCTCCCGCCTGATGGTCGGCGGCGAGACGGGCAAAGAGCGGCGCCTCCATCGGCGTGAAGTGACCACGGGCCAGCACCGGCTCGATCCGTCCCTCCTGCCACACCGGCTCGGGCCAGACGCCCTGCGCCACCAGTCGCTGCATCACCTTGTCACGGGCGGCACGGGCCCGCTCGGGGTGCCGGTCCGGCCGGTTGCGGCTGGGGGCCTGCGGCAGCACCGCCAGCAGCGCCGCCTCGGCATAGGTCAGCTTGGCCGCGCTCTTGCCAAGATAGGCAAAGCTCGCCGCCTGCACCCCCTCCAGATTACCACCAAACGGCGCTCGGTTGAGGTAAACGGTGAGCAGGGTACGCTTGTCGTAGTGCCACTCCAGCTGCAGCGCACGGGCCATCTGGCGCAACTTGCCGGGCACGCTCCGGTGGTAGGGCTCGATAAGGCGCGCCACCTGCATGGTGAGGGTCGAGCCCCCCGACACAGCCCGCCCATAGCGCAGCCACTGCCAGACCCCGCGCACCATGGCCACCGGATTAACCCCGGGATGACGCCAGAAGTAGCGATCCTCGTAACCCAGCAACGCCTCGATATAGCGGGGGGAGACCTGCTCCAGGGTCACGGGGTAGCGCCACACGCCGCTGGTATCGGCAAAGGCGCGCAGTGGCCGCCCTTTCATGTCGAGCACCACCCGCGCATAGGCGGGGTCGAGTGGCGGCGGCGGGAAAATCCGATCCAGCGCCAGCAATGACAGGAGCAGTGCTACAACTCCCAGCACCGAAAAGCGCAGCCAGCGCGGCAGACCGCCAAGCCAGCGCCAGCCTGCGCGGCCACTGCGACCCAGGCTCAGCCAACCACGCTGCCAAAAAGTGAGCAGGCGAACCCGCTCAAGGGAGGGTTTGTTACTCAGAGATACGCACCTCGTGGATATCCTCACCCACGGCTCGCAGCTCGGGCCGGTACATATCCTCCACCTGGGTCGGCGGCACCTGATAGCGACCCGGCGTCACCGCCCGCATCAGGTAGACCAGTTGCTGGTTGCTCCCCTCGCTCAGATCCAGCGCTGCCGTGTAGCGGTCATCGCGAAACTCCTGATGCTTGAGATAGTCGTTCCACTCACTCTGCCACGCCGGTTTCCCCTCGATGGAGAGCTCTTCGAGCTTGATGCTGTTGCCAAGGGCCGGGTTCTCCAGCTCAAAGCCAGCGGGCACCATCTCCACCAGCAGGGCATCGGGCACCGCCGATTCGCTGCTGACATTGAGCCGTACCACCACCAGATCGCCCACCTTCACTTTGGCCGGGTCAAAACGCTGACCGTCGCTGTTGAACCAGCTGCGGGTCACGCTTATCCCCTGACTCAACCGGGCAGGAGCCTGTTCGGGGTAACCGATTAGAGTACGCTGCACATAGAGGGATCCCTTGCCCTCATTGGTAACCACACTGGCCGCCAGTGCCTCGGGGGCACCCAGTTGCAACGGGGCCGAACCGTTCAAGGCTTCGATGCCAGAGGATGAGGCGACCTTGGCCTGCCAGTCGACGGCCGGATCGAAGCGGGCGAGTCGCAACAAGGCGAGCCGCTCTTGGGTGCTGAGCCACTGACGGTGAGCCAGGGTATCGGCCACCTTGGCGCTGAGATCAGGCCAGCGCTCCGCAGCCAGCTTGTGCTGACGCAGCAAGGAGAGCTCAAGGGCGTCATCGCGCAGCGGTGAGCCGTAATCACCCAGATAGTCATCACCGCGCTCGGTCGCCAATGCCCGGCTGAGGGCCTTGGCGGCGTTCTGCTCATCCCCCATGGCCGAGAGGGCCAGCGAGAGGTGCAAGAGCGGCAAACCGGAGCGGGCGTGATCGGCCTGCTGCTCCCAGATAAGACGCAGGGTAGCGAGCGGTGCCTTGCCTACTCGGGCCAGCACATAGGCGCTGTAAGCCTGATAGGCCAGCCGGCTGTGCTCGGGGGCACTGCTCCAGCGCTCGCCGTACTGACTGTCGGTGAGATAGCTTTGCAGCCGGTTCAGGGCCTGATTGAGCATGGCCTCCGGTACGGCGTCGCCCGCCTCCTTGCGCGCCAGCAGGTAGTCGGCGGCATAGGCGGTGAGCCACTGCTCCTCGTCGGAGCGACCATCCCACAGACCAAAGCCACCGCTTGGCAGTTGCAACCGCTGCAGCCGTTGCAGCAGGGCGCGTTGCACGTCCGCCTCGCTCGCCGCTTTCTTGACCTCTGCGGGTTTGCTCCAGGCGGCCCGCTCATCGGCCGTGGTCAGCAAGTAAGGCCAGGCACGGGACAAGGTCTGCTCCAGACAGGCGTAGGGGTAGTCGGCCAGCGCCTGCCACTGGGCTGCCGGATCCCAGGGGGGAGTGCCGGAGAGGCTGAGCAGCCCCTGCAGGTTGGCGCGATCCAGCCCGGTCAGCTCAGCTGGCGCAAAGCTCATCTGCTGGCCGGGAGCCAGCATCTGGTAGCGCTGGCGAGTCTCGGCAGGCCAGGGGGAGCGCAGCGGCAAAGTCCAGTCGCGGCTGATGGCAAAATCCTTGCCGCTGGCCGCCAACTGCAGGCTTGCCACGCCGCTTGCCCCGGTCACGGTGAGCGGCAGGGTCAGCCACTGCTCCTCGCCATTTTTAAGGGCCAGGGTGCGGGGCAGCTCGCCGTTTGCCTTGAGCCCGCCATTGAGGGTCCAGACAAGGGAGAGGGTCTGATCCTCGCCGCTCATGTTGCGCAGCTGCACCAGCGCCCGGGTCTCATCCCCTCTGGCGCCAAAGCGCGGCCAGCCAATTTCGGCCACCAAGGGCGCTACTACCTTGACGGCGCGCTCGGCCTCCCCGACTTGCTGTTCGTTCCAAGCCAGCGCCATCAGCGCCAACTCGCCGTTGAAGTTGGGCAGATCGAGCGGGATCACCGCCTTGCCCTGCTGGTCAAAACTCACCTCGCCGCTCCAAAGTGCGGCTATCTCGACCCGGCTCTCCAGCGCGCCGCCCTTTTTCAGCGGCGCCCGATCGCCCCCATAGTTGAGGCGGGCCAGCTTGCCATCTTGCGGCGGGATCACCTGGCCGTAGTTGTCGAACAAATCTTGGGCGAAGCGCTTGCGGCCAAAGAAGATCTCGAACGGGTCGAGGGGTTGATAATCGCTGATATTGAGCACGCCCCGATCCACCGCCGCCAGCACCACACGGCCTTGGCTATTGGGGGTGGAGGTTGCGGTCACTTCCAGCCGGGTAAGCGGCACGGCTTTATCAGGCGCGCTCAGGGTGAGCGGCAGACGGCGCGCTTCCCGATCCAGGGTGAGCGGCACCAGCCCGACCGAGCGCAGGCTCTGCCCCTGCTGCTTGCCAGCCGGTTTGGAGGAGCTGTCTGGCGCGGCGATCTGGGCCGAGATATGCAAGTCATGGCGCTGCCACTCGGGACTGACCGGGATCTCGAACTCGCCGCGGGCATCCTTGGCATCGCCACCGGCCCCCTTGAGCTCGATACGCTGCCACCAGCGCAGGCCGTCGCCATCTTCCACCAGCAACAACCCCTTGCCAGGGCGCGGGGCCACCAACGTCACTTTGGCCTTGTCGCCCGCCTGATAGGCGCGCTTGTCGAGGGTGATGGCAATCTTGTCAGGCCGCGCCTGCTCGCCACCGCCGCCCCAGGCGTAACTGCCGATCTCAACCCGCAGGCTGGATTGATGGCCCTGACTATTCTCCACTTCCAACCGATACCAGCCCGCCGCCAGTTGCAGCGTGAGCGGAGTCGGCCCCTTGCCATCCAGCTGCAGGGCCTGCTCCTGCTCCAGATAAGGCTGGCTGTTGAACTCGTACTTCCACCCCTCGCCATCGGCGTAGTGCCAGTAGTAGTCGCGGTACTCGTTGATAAGGCGCACCTTCACCGCCCCCGCCACCGGTTGGCCTTGCTCATCGAGGTTGAGGATCTGGAAGGGGAGCGGCTTGCCCCCTTCCACCCGATCCGCCACGAAGTCGGCCTTGAGTGCCGGCCACTGGCTGCCCGCGGGCCAGCCATACTGGGTGCGGCTGCGATTGACGGCGCGGCCACCGGGCTCGGAGAGCGACACCCGATAGGCCACCTCCAGCGGCCCGAGGGCGCGCACCCCATCTAGCTCATCAGCAAGCGAAAAAGTCCCCTGCCCCTGCGCATCGAGGGTGAGACTGCGCGCCTCGAGATCCTTGGCCTGCTCGGCGAGCAGTACGTCACCCAAAGTGAACTCCTGCCATTGGGTGAAAGGCATGGTAGCGCGGCTGATTTTTACCTCCGCCTTGGCCTTGGTTGCGCTCGCAGGGGCGCCATAGAGATAGTCCCCTTGCAGCGGCAGGGTGAGGGAGGCGTCCAGATCCGTCACTTCACCATCCGGCCCCTTGCCAAGCTGCAGTTTGAGCCGCTCCGGCAAAAACTCCTCCACCAAAAAGGGCCACTCGAAGCGGCTGCCAGCGGCGGTCTTGAGGCTGATGGTCCAGCGCCCGAGCGGCGCATCATCCGGCAAACGCAGACCGTAGTGGGCCGCGCCAAGATTGTCCGGTAGCAGCCGCTTTTGTTCGAGCAGCTGACCATCCGGCTGTTTCACCTCCAGCTCCACCGACATCCCCGGCAGCAGTTGGCCATCTTGGCCCTTGAGCAGGATCTCGCTGTCGAGCCGCTCGCCGGGGCGATAAAGGTCGCGCCCGCTAAAGAGATACAACTGCTGGGCCTGCCAGGGCTGGGTGCCGAGATCGAAGGTGGAGAGGTCGAGCGCAGCCCCATCGAGACGCAGCACCGCCAGATGGTTGCCCTGTTCAGCCAGCAGCAAGCGAGCCCCCTGCACCTGATCGAAGCGACGATGGCCCTGCGGATCAGTGGTTTGCACCTGCAGCCGGTTGCCCTTCTCGTCGAGCAGGGAGAGCTGCACATCCTTGAGCGGGTCGGCGCTGGCCAGGGAGCTCACGAACACCTCCAGCTGATCGCGGTAACGGCGGGCACTGAGCCCCATGTCGCTCACCGCGAAATAGGTGGTCTCCTTGCGCCAGTCGTAGTTGCCAAGGGGCGACATCACCGCAAAGTAGACGCCAGCCTCGGCCAGCTGCGGCTCCTTCACATTAATGAGGCGGGTCTCGCGCCGGTTGGCATCGAGCTCCAGCGCATAGCGGCCGCTGAATACCCGCTTGGCCCGCTTGGTGATCTGCTCAAGCTCCCAGTTCCCCATGCCAGCACCGGGGCGATATTCCGCCAGAAAACGGGGTAGATACTCGGCATCGACCCGAAAGAAGTCGATATTGACCTCATCCACGTTGACCGCGCTGATGGGCAGGCGCAGCTCGTCGCGCAGCGGCAATACCATGCCGCTGGCGGTAAACGAAGCCCCCGCCTCCAGCGGCCGGGTTTTGAGGGTCCAGCTCTGGGGGGATGGGCCCAGCCCCGCCTTGAGGCTCACTTCATAGCTTTTATCGGGCTGAACGTTCGGGAAATAGAGGGTGCGACCATCGTCGGCGAGGATCCACTCCCCCTGCAGCTGCTTGCCCCCCTCGCTGACCGAAAGCCAGCTCTGCCAATTGGCCTTGGGCGCCAAGGAGCCGGAAAAGACCAGCGCCAGCGCTGGCGCATCGCGGTATTGGCGGGCATTGGCCTGCACTACAGAAGTTGGCGCCCCGGCCTCCTGCTGCGCAGTGGATTCTGTGGTCGGTACTTGGCTGGCGGGCTTGTCAGGGCCACAACCAGCCAGCAGCAAACCGGCCAACCCGGATAGCAGCAGGGCCGAGCAGCAGCGGCGCAGAGCGCCGGTTCCAGCGGTAGAGCGGTGAGAAGCAGAGGGAGAGTCGAAGAGGCGCATAAGTTCCATCCCGAGTTGGAGCGCTGCAAACGCAGCGTGGCTGGAAACAGGATAAGGCATCCTGCTCACCCGACACAAAGCTCATTACCCGAATGGGCACAATTCCGCCCCCCTGCAGCACGAGAACCCCCTTGCCCACTGATCCAGTGCGGCAAGGGTTGTCATCTAGTCGTGGCTGGTCTCGTTTTTTGCTCCGCCTTTGAACCAGCGAAACAGGATGGCCATGACGGCCGCCAGAAACAACACCAGTGAGGTAATCAGCAGGGCCCGGGTCAACAGTTCGCTGTGGTGGAGGAAGAAGGGGGTATTCATCGCCAGCTTGCCCACCAAACTGAGGCAGAGCGCCCACATAAAGGCACTGGCAAAGCTGGCCACGCACATCCGCAGCACGTTCAGGCGGCCAATCCCCATCAACATGGGGGTCAGCACCCGCACGAACGGGATAAAACGGGAGGAGAACATCGCCAGAAAACCGTACTTTTTCAGCAAGCGGGTCGCCTTGGGCAGGCTGTCGGGAGGCAACATCCGCTCGATATGATCCATAAAGCGGGTGCGCTGTAGTGCCCGTCCCTGCCAGTAGGCGAGCACAGAACCTATGCCAGCAGCCAACGGCAGATAAATAAGTGTTACTTCAGGGCCAAACACCCCCATGCCCACCAACCCACCGGCCAGCAGTACCAGGCTGTCCCCCGGCAGGGGCAGGAAGACGAATGCGGACTCCAGCAGCAGTACCAGCATCAGGCAACTGATCAGCAGGGGTACCGCCTGCATCTGAACCAGGGCGTCAAAATCCTGATGCCAAATGGCCATCAGCATATCCAGCATGTCACTCTCCCTACTACACGGTTCATCATGAACGAGGCAGGGGTTATAGCACCCATCCCCTGAACAAAACGTTAATTTTGTCCGGCACAGGAAATAAAGTGTGTCGAAATATTGCTGCAATTAGGGAATGCAAGGAGGGCGAAAAGCAGAAACAAAAAGCCCCTCATCTTGCACGCACAAGGGAGAGGGGCAAACAGGCACAGAAATAAAACGGTTACTCGGCGGTAGCCATCTGCCAGGTTTTGAAGCCGCCGGAGAGATTCTTCACTTTAAAGCCGTGCTGACTCAGCAAGCGGCAGGCGACATGGCCGCGCAGCCCGACCTGACAGCTGATCAGCAGCTCTTTCTCTTTGGGCAACTCATGGAGGCGACCACGCAACTCGTCGAGGGGGATATGCAGTGCCCCCGGAATGCGGCCCAGCTTGTCAAGCTCGGGGCCATTGCGCACATCCACCACTAGCTGATGGGGGTTACGAGCCTGCACCTCGGCCACGTGGCAGAGCAGGGTGTCCCCCTTCAGGTGGTTGCTTGCCACGAAGCCGGCCATGTTGATCACATCCTTGGCCGATCCAAAGGGCGGCGCATAGGTGAGCTCCAGATCCTGCAGGTCAAACACGGTGAGACCGGCACGCTGGGCCACCGCCAACACATCGATGCGCTTGTCGATGCCATCCTTGCCGATGGCTTGGGCGCCATAAATCTTGCCATCCGGGGCAAACAGCAGCTTGAGGCTGACCGGATGGGCACCGGGGTAGTAACCGGCGTGGCTGCCCGGGTGGACATAAACCTTCTCGAACGGCAATCCCAGTTGCACCAGTCGCTTCTCGTTGAGGCCGGTGCTGGCCACCGCCAGATCGAACAGCTTGCAGATGGCGGTCCCTTGGGTCTTTTTGTAGGTTTCGCTTCGGCCCAGCATATTGTCGGCGGCGATGCGCCCCTGCCGGTTGGCCGGGCCCGCCAGCGGGATCAGCACAGATTCGCCGGTGACGAAGTCAATCTCTTCCACCGCATCCCCCACCGCATAAATGAAGGGATCCGAGGTACGCATCCCGGCATCCACCTTGATGCCGCCCCGTGGGCCCAGCTCCAGCCCCGCCTTGGCGGCGAGCAGGGTTTCCGGCTTGACGCCGATGGCGAGGATCAAGAGACCGGTATCAAGATGGGAACCGTCATTGAGGGTCAGGCGCAGGCCACCGCTTTTGGCGGTCGGTACGGCGGAGGTCTTCTCGGCAGGCAGATCCAGACTCTCGATGGCGGTGAGGCCGGTGCGCAGGCGCAGGTCGATCCCCTCTTCCCGGATGCGGGCATGGAGCATGTTGGCCATCTCCTTGTCCACCGGCGCCATCACCTGATCGGCCAGCTCCAGCAGGGTGACATCCAGCTTGCGCTGATGCAGCGCCTCCATCATCTCCAGCCCGATAAAGCCGCCGCCCACCACAGTGACGTGGCGCGGCTGATCGTGGTGCAGGGCCGCCAGAATGCGATCCATGTCCGGGATGTTGCGCAGGGTATAGACATGGGGGCTGTCGATACCGGGGAAAGGAGGACGGATCGGCGCCGCCCCCGGGCTCAGCAGCAGCACATCGTAATGCTCGCGCTGCTCTTCACCGGTTTGCAGGTTGCGCACCAGCAAGGTCTTGCCCGCCTTGTCGATCTCAATCACATCGTGGAAGACCCGCACATCGACGTTGAAACGGCGCTTGAAACTCTGGGGAGTCTGCAGCAGCAAGGCATCCCGGTCGGGGATATCGCCCCCGATGTGATAGGGCAGACCGCAGTTGGCGAAGCTGACAAACTCGCCCCGCTCGAACATCACGATCTCTGCCTCTTCACTCAAACGACGAGCGCGAGCCGCCGCCGATGCGCCCCCCGCAACACCACCGATAATCAGGATCCGTTTCATCTGCAAGACTCCTCATACATGATAATGGGCAATAAATTAGACTTTTCTAATTTAGAATTCAATGAAATTTTGTTTCACACCATTTTGCAGTATTCTTGCAACCCCGACGGTTGCTTAACAGGATGTTGTTTGTTCATGTCGTCTACCGCACTCAGTCATCTTCCTCCTGCCCTCCAGACGCCGCTCTTTTTCCGTCTGGATCTGCGCAGTCAACGGCTGGTCGCCCTGACCGACGTGATGCAAACCCCGCTCTACTGGCTCGATGAGCCGCGCGCCCCCTGGCCTGCCCAGCTACCCGATGCCCTGCGCCTGCCCATCGAACAACTGCTGGCCAACGGCCATGGCGGCAAGATCACCGTGCGCTTTGCCAGCCAGCTCTGGCACATCGCCCTCGCTCACGAGCAGGATGGCTTCTGGCTCATCTGTCTGCAGAACCTTCGTCAGGAGCCCATCGCCGATCTGGCATTGCAACTGCCGCGCCTCAGCCAGATGGCGAGCCAGCAACAGTATGCGCCCCTGCTCGAGGCCCTTAAAGAGAGCTTGGGGGCCGATCGGCTCATCCTCTGGCACTATCAGGCCAACGGCGATCTCGGCAGCGAGCAACTCACCCCGGTGTTCACCCTGGGGGTCGAGGCGATCTATCCCATTCGAGGCGACAGCCGCTATATCCGCGCCCTGCGTACCCGCAAAGCGTTGAGCTTCTCGGAAGCGGCCCACCAACCGATGCTGAGCAATCACCTCTATCTGACCAGTGCCGGTGTGCGCTCACGCCTCGATGGTGCCCTGCTGGAGCAGGACAAGCTGTTCGGGGTGCTGAGTCTGGAGTATCTCGATCCCACCCCGCTTAGCGAGGAGATGTTGCAGCTGGTGCGCAGCAGCGCCCAGCTGCTCGGCCACTGGCAACCGCAACCGGAAGAGCACCGCGCCGAGCTGGCCCTCCCGCCCGAGCTGCACCAGCAGACCGGCATCGACTACTGCAAGACGCTGGTAAGCTGGGCCATGAGCGCCAGCGGTGCCCGGGTGGGCTGGATCGGCGAGTTCCAGCCCCGCGGTCAGGATCTCTGGATCATCCCCCGCTGCGTCATCAACGAGGAGATCTGCTCCACCCTCAAGCCCATCCAGCTCGACCCCGGCCCCGCTCAGGAGCTGTTCCAACATGGTCAGGCCATCTATGTGGAAGATCTGCCCGTGCGCTACCCCAAGGCGACCCGGCTGCTGGCCCTCAACGCCAGCGCCTACATCGGCATTCCACTTCATGGCCAGAGCGGCGCCCCCATTGGCCAGATCACCCTGCTGCTCGATACCCCCCTTGAGGAGCCCGAACAGTTGCTGGATCTGTTGAGCAGCCAGCATGAGCGGGCCGCCATCGAACTCAAACGCCTCGCCACCGACGATGCTCTGCGGCTGGCGGAAGTGGCCTTCAATACCCACGATGGGCTGATCGTGATGGATCACAACGGCATCATCCTCAAGGTCAACCACTCCTTCAGCCGGATCACCGGATTTGGCGAGGTAGAGGTGATCGGTCACTCCATTCGCAAGCTGCGCCCCACCTACTACGGGGATCATCTCAAGGAAGATGTCAGCCGCACCGTCAACGAGCAGGAGTTCTGGCTCGGGGAAGAGCGCTGCCTGCACAAGGATGGTCACCTCTTTCCGGTGCGCTTGATGGTGAACGGCGTCAAGGATGAGCAGGGGGAGCTCAGCCACTTTATCTGCAGCTTCTACGACATCACCCAGGAAAAAGAGGCGGCCAGACATATCGAGCTGCTCGCCTACTACGACGATCTCTGCGGTCTGCACAACCGCCGCAGCCTCAACCATATTTTGCAGCAGACCCTGAGCGCCCCCAACGGCCAATGGGGCGCCCTGCTGCTGCTGGATCTCGACAACTTCAAGTCGATCAACGACTCCCTCGGTCACGCCTGCGGCGATCTGCTGCTGCAGGCCGTGGTGCAGCGTTTCAAGGAGCTGCCCCAGGACAATCTGGTGCAGGCGCGCATCTCGGGGGATGAGTTTGCCCTGCTCTTTACCCAGCTCGGACAAGGCGAGGTCACCGCCAAAATTCTGGCAGAGCACTTCGCCCGCGAGCTGATGGGGCTGTTTCGCACCCCGTTCGACATCGGCGATCACAAACTGCACTGCAGCGCCTCGGTGGGGATCAGCCTCTTCTCCGGCAACGAGACGGATCATCTGGTCCTGATGCAACAGGCCGACACCGCGACCCACATGGCCAAGCGCGCCGGTCAGGGCCACTACGTCTTCTTTACCGAAGCGATGGCCCAGCACGAGAAAAATCGGCTGACCCTTACCAATGAACTGCGCGATGCCCTGCGTCATCACGAGCTGCAACTCCACTATCAACCGCAATACCGGGTCGACAATGGCTCATTGTCGGGTATCGAGGCGCTGCTGCGCTGGCAGCGCAGCGACGGCACCATGGTGCCACCCGGGGAGTTTATCCCCATCGCCGAAGAGACCAGCCTGATCCTCGAGATCGGCTACTGGGTGATGAAGACCGCCTGCGCCCAATACAGCTTCTGGCTCAACCGTGGCCTGCAGATCCCCCATCTGTCGGTCAACGTCAGCGCTCGCCAGTTCCACACCCAGGGCTTCGTACAACAGGTGGAGTACATCTTGCGCGACACCGGTGTGCCCCCCTCCCGCCTGCTGCTGGAGGTGACCGAATCGGTAGTCTTGGAGAATAGGCAGGAGAGTATTGCCAGAATGCGCCAGCTCAAGGAGCTCGGCATCCTCATCTCCATCGATGACTTCGGTACCGGCTACTCGTCGCTGGCCTATCTGCGGGATCTGCCCGCCGACGAGGTGAAGCTGGACAGAAGCTTCATTCAGACCCTTGTACACAGCGAACAGGACAGAGCCATCGTCAAGGCGATACTCGATCTGGCCCAGGTCTTCCGTTTTACCGTCACCGCCGAAGGGGTGGAAGAGGAGGCGCAGCTGGCCATCCTCAAAGCGCTGGGATGCCAGCATTATCAAGGGTTTCTCACCAGTCGGCCGCTCACAGTCAAGGGGCTGGAGCAGCTGCTTGGCAGCCGGGCGCCGGACTAAAGGTGTAGGATCAATAGGGGTTTATGTAATAAAATAACGGCCTGCTCGAATCGTTGGAGTTGTTTATGTCTGTCATTAATCGGATCCCTGCCGTTGAAATCAGCCAGCCAGCCGGAGCTCACGGCACCGTTGGCCGGATCCATTCCGTCGAAACCTGCGGCACTGTCGATGGCCCGGGAATACGCTTTATCGTATTCATGCAAGGCTGCCTGATGCGCTGCAAGTACTGCCACAACCGCGATACCTGGGATACCGAAGGTGGCCGCGAAGTGACCGTACCGGAGTTGATGAGTGACATCACCAGCTATCGCCACTTCATGAATGCCTCAGGCGGTGGCGTGACAGCGTCCGGCGGTGAAGCCATGCTGCAACCCGCTTTCATTACCGAACTGTTTACCGCCTGCAAAGAGAAAGGGATCCACACCTGTCTCGACACCAACGGCTTCGTCCGCCATCTCGACGAACAGGTAGACAAGCTGCTCGACCAGACCGATCTGGTGCTGCTCGACATCAAACAGATCAATGACGAGAAACACATTCCGCTGACCCACGTCAGCAACAGATACACCCTGGAGTTTGCCCGCTATCTGGCAGCCAAAGGCAAGACCATGTGGATCCGCTACGTGGTGGTGCCGACCTGGAGCGATGACGACAAGAGCGCCGAAGGGCTGGGCCAGTTCATCGCCGAGCTGGGCGAGAGCGTGGAGAAGGTGGAGCTGCTCCCCTACCATGAGCTGGGCAAACACAAGTGGGACGTGCTGGGCGACCCGTACGAGCTGAGCGGGATCAAGCCCCCCAGCAAGGAGACCATGGAGCGGGTCAAGGGCATCCTCGGCAAGTACCACAACAACGTCAAATATTGATGGTAAAAGCAGGCTGACTCGTCAGCCTGCTCTGCTATGGGCGGTCGGGAAGGCCACCCGGACTCTACTGCATGAATGGACGACAAGATGAGTGAAGGACAACTCGCCGCCCTCCTGATCTGGCTGGTACTGCTGGCCTTCAGCCTGCGCCGCTCTATGTGGCAAACCCTCCATGACAACCCCCTCTATCAGCACCTGTTGCTGGGCAGTGCCATCG
The DNA here is from genome assembly GCF_040907825.1 of Aeromonas sp. s7(2024). Classification (NCBI taxonomy): domain Bacteria; kingdom Pseudomonadati; phylum Pseudomonadota; class Gammaproteobacteria; order Aeromonadales; family Aeromonadaceae; genus Aeromonas; species Aeromonas sp. s7(2024). The sequence continues at coordinate 56,946 of NZ_JBFOCM010000012.1, read as the reverse complement.
CGCTGGTGCCGCTCTGGTATCTAAGGGCCGGTCTGCATGAGGGGCTGGAGGTCCATTTTCTCGGGCTCACCACCCTCACCCTGCTGCTTGGCTGGCGGCTGGCACTGCTCGCCCCTTGCCTGACCCTGCTGGTGCTCGGTTACTTCGGTGTCACCAATCTGGCCGATTTTGGCTGGCAGGCACTGGTTGGCATCGCCCTGCCGGTAGCCACCAGCTGGCTGCTGTTTCTGGCCAGCTGGGCCTGGCTGCCGCGCCATCTCTTTGTCTATATCTTCGTTGCCGCCTTTCTCGGCGGCGCCATCACCATCTCGGTCAAGGTGGCCGCCAGTGCGTTGCTGATGGGGCTAAGTCACAGCTACCCCTGGCATACCATCACGGCGGATTACCTCTCCATCTGGCCACTGCTGCTGTTTCCCGAAGCTCTGCTCAACGGCATGGCGATGACGGTGCTGGCTATCTACCGCCCTCACTGGGTCAATACCTTCTTCGACCGCACTTATCTGGGCAAGTAGCTCTCTCTTTCCTGATCTGCGCCCATAAAAAAGGAGAGGCCATCGCCTCTCCTTTTGGTATTCAACATGTTGCCAAATCCCGGCTTAGTGCAGCTTCAGGGTCGGGCGAAGTACCCGGTTGATGCGACCCACCAGCATGATGAGGCCGGTCTTGACGTAACCGTGCAGGGCGATCTGGTGCATCCGGTAGAGGGAGATGTAGACCAGACGGGCAATGTAGCCCTCGACCATCATGGAGCCGCGCATCAGGTTGCCCATCAGGCTGCCCACGGTGGAGAAGCGGCTCAGGGACACCAGCGAACCGTGGTCGTGGTAGAGGTAGGGCTTCATCTCGCCGCCGTTCATCTTGGCCAGAATGTTCTTGAACGCCTGGCTGGCCATCTGGTGGGCAGACTGGGCGCGCGGCGGCACAAACTTGCCATCCGGCTGCGGGCAGGCGGCGCAGTCACCGATGACGAAGATGTTCTCGTCACGGGTAGTCTGCAGGGTCTCTTTCACCACCAGCTGGTTGATGCGGTTGGTCTCAAGGCCGGCGATATCCTTCATAAAGTCAGGTGCCTTGATACCGGCCGCCCACACCATCAGGTCAGCTTCAATCAGCTCGCCATCCTTGGTATGCAGACCTTCGGCAGTCGCTTCGGTGATCATGGTGGCGGTACGCACATCCACACCCAGCTTGACCAGCTCCTGATGGGCGGCGCCGCTGATGCGCTCCGGCAGAGCCGGTAGAATGCGCGGGCCCGCTTCCACCAGGGTCACCTTCAGGCTGTCGGTGGTGAGGTTCTTGAAGCCGTAGGCGTAGAGCTGCTCGACCGCATTGTAGAGCTCGGCAGAGAGCTCGACGCCGGTTGCGCCGCCGCCGACGATGGCAATCTTCACCTTGTCGCCCGGCTTATATTCGGTGGCGAACTGCAGGAAGCGGTTCATCATGCTGTTGTGGAAGCGGTGCGCCTGGGAGGGGCTATCGAGGAAAATACAGTGATCCTTGATGCCCTTGGTGTTGAAGTCGTTGGAGACAGAACCGATGGCCATCACCAGATAGTCGTAGGGCAGTTCGCGCTCGTTGACCACGATGTCACCATTGTCGTCGTGGATCGGGGCAAGCACGATGCGTTTATCGTCACGCTTGATGTCGGTCAGGGTGCCGAGCTGGAAGTCGAAACCGTGGTTCTTGGCGTGAGACTGGTAGCTCAGGGCATCGATGCCCGCGTCCATGGAGCCGGTGGCCACTTCGTGCAGCAGGGGTTTCCACAGGTGGGTGCGGTTGCGATCGACCAGAGTGATCTTGGCCTTGTTCTTCTTGCCAAGCTTGCGACCCAGACTGGTGGCCAGCTCCAGGCCACCGGCGCCGCCGCCTACAACGACAATATTCATCATGATGATTTTCCTCGGTTCCTCAAAACGAAAGGGAGCCATTGGCTCCCTAAAACGAAATCGGTCGACGTGATGGATCAGGCTTCTTTGAAGGCCTTCATCCGCTGCAGATGATGCGAGATATTTTTGAACTTATGAGTCTCGCGCTCATCCCACACGATGTCGTAATAGTTCTTCAATTCACGTTCAGTGTCCCGATTATCGCGCACTTCATCCTGAACGGAAAGGATACACAGGCAGTTTCCTGAATTTTTCTTACGAAATTCAGTTACACACTTGGTACCGATATCGTCATATTCTTCCGGACGGTCGATCTTGCCCTGCATGTTCTCTTCCGGATGGAGGTTGGGGTTGAAGATCACCTGGCGAATGCCGCACAGAAAGCCGATCCGCTCGCTCCAGTAGCCACCAAGACCCACGCCGCAGATCAGCGGTTTGGGATCGGTACTCATATCTAGCTGTTTTTTCACTTCCTTGAGCAGATGGCTCATATCATGACGGGGGTGAACCGTGCTGTAGTGCACGAAACGCACATCATCATCAATAAACTGCAACTGCAGCACTTTCTCGTGATTGCCTGGGCTGGTGGCATCAAAGCCATGCAGATAGATGATCATGGATAAGACCTCAGGATCTGTGTCGGTTTTATCGAAACTACCCCAGCGGCGGCCCCGTGCGCCACCAAAACATCCAACTTTCTTGCTTTGGATCACGCCCCCGCCCCCGATTGCGCCCTGCGGCCCGCGAGCGCCGTCACATGCAGAGGGGCGCATTACGAGCAACGCTCTAGTGTCCGGCTATCAAAGTGAGATCGCCAGACCGATAATGATAAACCCCTTACCAATCTGAGATGCCCCCACCTCCTTCCCCTGCCAGCAGCCGGGCACTTATCTGGCCGGTATGTGACTCATCCCGCAAAAACAAGGCGTTATCGCCAAACGTTTTCGCTCGTGAGCGGCGTTGTGCATGTTTTGTGCACTGACCCGTGCTGCACCGGCTCCCTCTCACTACTGCCGAGGGGTCTGGCTCCTCTGTCAATACACGAGATCAATGACCGGGAAAGCTGCGGCTTTCACTATCTTGCCTGTAGCAGTTGCGCGGGCTTCAAGGAGTGATCTGTTCATGAACGAGACCAATCCCCCCTCCCCCCGACCGGGTACGCGCAAGCGCCCGGTGGATGAAGTGGAGCGCATGCTCCCCATGGGCCAACTCTTTACCCTGGGCCTGCAACATGTGCTGGTGATGTACGCCGGCGCCGTGGCGGTGCCACTGGTGATTGGCGGCAGTCTGGGGCTGCCCAAGGATCAAATCTCCTACCTTATCAGTTCGGATCTCTTCTGCTGCGGCATCGTCACCCTGCTGCAATGTGTCGGGATTGGCCGCTTTGCCGGGATCCGGCTGCCGGTCATCATGTCGGTCACCTTTGCCGCCGTGATGCCCATGCTGGCCATCGGAGCCAACCCGGATCTGGGGCTGACGGGCATCTTCGGCGCCACCATCGCCGCCGGTATCATCTCGACCCTGCTGGTGCCGCTGATAGGTCGGCTGATGCCGCTCTTCCCCACCGTCGTCACCGGGGTGGTTATCACCTCCATCGGGATCAGCATCATGCAGGTGGGGATCGACTGGATGGCGGGGGGCAAGGGTAATCCGGAATATGGCAGCCTGCGCTATATCGGCACCAGCTTTCTGGTGCTCGTCTTTATCCTGCTGGTGACCCGCTTCACCAAGGGCTTTTTAAGCAATATCTCGGTGCTGCTCGGGATCATCTTCGGTTTCGTGGTGGCCATCGCCATGGGCGAAGTGAGCCTCGATGGCCTCGGCGAGGCAGCCTGGTTTGCCCCCATAGTGCCCTTCGCCTTCGGCTGGCCCACCTTCGATCCCATCTCCATCGCCACCCTGACGGTGATCATGCTCATCACCTTTATCGAGTCGATGGGGATGTTTCTGGCCCTTGGCGACATCGTCGGCCATCCGGCCAGGCGCGGTGATATCGTTCGCGGGCTGCGTGTGGATGGCATCGGCACCATTATTGGTGGGATATTCAACAGCTTCCCCCACACCTCCTTCTCCCAGAATATCGGTCTGGTGAGCGTGACCGGAGTATCTAGTCGCTGGGTCTGCGTGATGTCGGGGGGGATCCTGCTCGCCTTTGGCCTCATCCCCAAGATGTCGGTGCTGGTCGCCTCCATACCGCCCTTCGTGCTGGGGGGCGCCGGTATCGTCATGTTCGGTATGGTGCTGGCCACCGGTATTCGTATCCTGGCGCGCACCGATTACAACAGCAACCGCCACAACCTCTATATCGTCGCCATCAGTCTCGGAATTGGCATGATCCCGACGGTCTCCGGGAATTTTTTCCAGCAGCTTCCGGCGCAGCTACAACCGCTTTTTCATAGCGGTATCCTGCTGGCAACCATCAGTTCGGTGCTGCTCAACCTCTTCTTCAACGGCTATCAGCCGGATCTGAGTCACCAGACCCGTCCTCTGTTCGTTGGTCCCATCAAACCGCAGCAAGAGCAGGCATAACAAACAAGCCCCCGGACAGAGAGACTGTCCGGGGGCCTGTTGTTCATATCACCGCTGACCCAATCAGGCAGGCAACTGTGCGAAGCGTTCTATCGCCTGCGCTACTTGTGCCAGACTCCCCTGCCAGAAGGCGGCCTCACGGATATCCTGCCCCAGATGCTTGGCTACCAGATCTTCGGCGCTCATCCGGCCGGTATCGCGCAACAAGGCGCGATACGCCTCGGCAATGCCCTCTTCCCCCGCCGCCTTGCGGCTCATCAACTGCTGATAGACCCCGAGGCTGAACAGATAACCGAACAGATAGGGGTAGTTGTAAAAGCCCAGCCCCGCGATGGAGAAGTGCGCCTTGGCCGCCCAGAACATGGGGTGATAGCGGGTCAGGCTCCCCTCATACCAGCGTCCCCACGCCTCGTCGGTCAACGCCTTGAGGCGGGCCGGCGCAACATAACCCTGCGCCCGCTCAGCCACCAAGGCCCGCTCGAAATCGAAGCGAGCCGGGATATTGACCAGGAAGGTGGCCGCGCCGTCGGCCTCGGCCCAAGTGATGGCCAGCTGCTCTTCCGGGCTTTGCGCCAGCTCGAACAGGGCGCTGCGCACCAGGGTTTCGGCGAAGATGGAGGCGGTCTCCGCCAGCGTCATGGGGTAGCTGCGCTGACTCATCGGCAGATCCCGGATCACCCAGTTGTGCCAGGCATGACCCAGTTCATGGGCCAGGGTGATGACGTTATCCATGGTGCCGGCATAGGTAACAAAGACCCGCGGTTCGACCGGTTCGGCAAACTTGGTGCAGTAGGCGCCGGTGCGGCGATTTGGCGTGGGCGCAGCATCAATCCACCCCTTCTCGGCCATCATGCGGGTAAATGCCCCCATCTCGGGATCGAATCGGCTAAAGGCATCGGCAATCAGCGCGATCGCCTCATCAAAAGGAATGTCACGGCTGCTGGAAGCTGGCGGCGGTGCAAAGAGATCCTCCGGCCCCAGATCGTCGAGACCAAGGCGCTCGGCCATCAGCTCCAGCGCCCGCTGACCAAGGGTTCGGGCCTGCCAGGTCTCGCTCATCAGGGCATCGAGGGTGGCGCGCTCGATATGGCTCTGGTGGCAGGAGAGATCCAGCGCATCGAGCAACCGGGTGTTTCCACGCTGACGGGCCAGCTCCAGCCGCCAGCCGTTGAGGGCATTGAGGATAGCGGCAACCGTCTCCTGCTCCCCTTCCCAACCGGCGCTGATGGCATCAAAGGCTTCTAAACGCAGCGCACGCACCGGACTGGAGAGCAGATTGCTCGCCTCGGCCAGCCCCATCTCGCGGCCATCAATGGTCAAGCGGATCTTGCCCACCAGATCGTTGTAGAGGTTGCCCCAGGCGTGCAGGCCATCGGTACCCAGACCGATCACCAGTTGCTCCGCCTCCACCGGCAAGCGCTGATCCTGCAAGCGACGCTCATGGCGCAGGCGGTACGCCTCTTCACCGAGCAGCGGATCACTCATCAGCGCGGCGAATTTCTCTTCCGGCAACGCCAGCATCAGATCTTCCACCGGCGCCAGGGTCTTGAACAGATCGGCGTTAAGGGCGCGGGCACGGGACGCCAGTTGTTTGGCCTGCGGATCCCGCGCATCCTGACTGCCGCAGCACGCGGCCAGAATGGCGACGTTCCAGCCGATATGGCGAATATCGCGGGCGCGCAGCCGCACTTCCCGCAAGAAATCCTGTAGCGCAGCGTCATCGGCGCGCACCCCATCCAGGCCTGCCATATAGCTGGCCAGCTCTTCCAGCGCGTGGCGGGCGGCGCGCATGTCCGCTTCCAGCTCGGTGCTGTCGAGGCCCGGGTAGATATGGTCGTTATTCCACTGTTGTTGATACATAGCTTCTCGCAAAGGCCTTTATCGGGAGGCGCAGCAGACCTGCGGGCAGCAAGTCAGAGACCGAGCGTCCCGCTGGCCAAAAAATGAAGAGATGAAAAAAGAGACAATGGCCCGCAAGCTCGCTTATACCTTGGCCGGGGCAAGACGGCTCACCAGCGTCATCACGGCAACCAGCAGCAGACCCGCCACCACACCGGCCACGGCGTTGAGCAGCGTCGGCGTCACCGCCGCCAGTACGGCCCCTACTGTGGGCAGGGTGGCGACAACAGCGGCTGCGCCTTCAATCAGGTGATGGGCAAAGGGCCAGCCATGCACCAGAATGCCGCCGCCCACCATGAACATGGCGATGGTGCCGACCAGTGCCAGCAGGTGCATCAGACGAGGAGCCGTCACCAACAGTCCCTGCCCCACCGCGCGGCGCAGGGCGCTGCCATCGGGCTTTTGCAGCAGATGCAGACCGATGTCATCGAGCTTGACGATCAGCCCCACCAACCCGTAGACCCCGATGGTCATCAGCAGGGCGATGCCCGCCACTACCGAGAGCTGCAGCGCGAGGCTTGCTCCCTGTACCGTGCCAAGGGCGATGACGATGATCTCGGCCGACAGAATAAAATCGGTGCGGATCGCTCCCTTCACCTTCTGCTGCTCAAACGCCACCAGATCATCAGGAATAGGAGCTGTGTGTGCCTCATCCTCGCTCACTTCATGAGGCAGGAACTTGTGGGCCAGCTTCTCGGCCCCCTCAAAGCAGAGGTAGGCGCCCCCCAGCATCAAGAGCGGGGTGATGAGCCAGGGCACCAGGGCACTGATGGCGATGGCGGCGGGCACCAGAATCAACTTGTTGCGAAATGAGCCCTTGGCCACCGCCCACACCACCGGCAGCTCCCGCTCGGCACGCACTCCGGAGACCTGCTCCGCATTGAGGGCAAGATCGTCCCCCAACACCCCGGCGGTCTTCTTCGCCGCCATCTTGGTCATCAGCGCCACGTCATCGAGCACGCTGGCGATATCGTCGAGCAGGGCCAACAAACTGGTTCCGGCCATATCAGAGATTCCTTATATCAGTGAGAACAACCCCGGGAGAGAGGTGTACGTCCCGATAACCACCAGGGTCAACAGGACCACCTCATGGCGATCGCAGGCCATCATCGGCCGAGCCAAGAATCCGGCGCTCACCATCGGGGGTTACTTCTTTCGGGCAAAAGATGGCACAGTGTAACGAGAAGCTACCATTTCGGCAGCACCCCGGAGCCATTTGTTATTGGCCCTCCTCAACACACCAGCAAGGAGTCCCCATGCAGCCCTGGCAACCTCTGCTCGATTTCTGGTTTGGCGACCCGGCCGACGACGCCCTGCGTGCCAAACGACAAGCCCCGCTCTGGTGGGGCAAAAGTCGCGAGACCGATGCCCTCCTGGCCCGGCGCTTTGGCATGCAGGCAGAGGCGGCCGCCAACGGGGAGCTGGCCGACTGGGCGGATCTGCCCCACGGCAGACTGGCGCTGATCCTGCTACTCGACCAGTTGCCGCGCAATATCCATCGCGGTACCCCCACCGCCTTTGTCCGGGATCCGCTGGCCCGGGATCTCTGCCTGAAAGGGCTATCCATCGGGGCGGACAAATCCCTCTCGCCACTGGAGCGGGTCTTCTTCTATCTGCCGCTGGAGCATGCCGAATCCCGCGAACAACAAGCCCGAAGTGTGGCCCTGTTCGAGGCACTGGCTGCCGAGCAGGCTTGCACACCGGCGCAAGCAACCTTCGCGGGCTTTGCCGACTTTGCCCGTCGTCATCAGGTGATCATCGAACGCTTTGGCCGCTTCCCCCACCGCAACGACATTCTGGGTCGCACCAGCACACCGGAAGAGGCGGCATTTTTGCTGCAACCCGGTTCGGGCTTCTAAGCAAGCCATATAAAAAATCCCCGCCAGCTGGCGGGGATAGCAGATGGATAACAACCGTCGGCGTTACTGAATGCGGTAGCGGGATATCTGCTGGTGGATGCTCTCGGTGGTGACATTGAGCTCCTCGGCGGCGGCTGAGGTCTCTTCCGCTGTGCTGCTGGTTTGCTGCACGACCTGAGCAATCTGCTCCACCTGATGAGCGATCGACTCGGCGGCCGAACTCTGCTCGCGGATGGCATTGGTGATCTCGCCCACCTGCTCCATCACCCGGTGCGACGCACTGCGGATCTCGGCAATAATGGCGCCACTTTCTGTCGCCATGGTGACCCCTTGACTCACCTTCTCCTCCACCAGATGCATGCGGGAGACCGTATTGTTCGACTCCTGCTGGATCGCCTCTACGGTGGCGGAGATCTCCTGGGTGGATTGGGCTGTGCGCTCGGCTAGTTTGCGCACCTCATCCGCCACCACCGCAAAGCCACGGCCGGACTCCCCGGCCCTCGCCGCTTCAATGGCCGCGTTCAAGGCCAGCAAGTTGGTCTGCCCCGCCACATCACGGATCACGTTGACCACACCGCCAATGCGCGAAATGCCCTCACCCAGCGCAATGACCTCGGCCGAGGCCTGCCGGATCGAGTCGGCGATCTCGTTGATGGCATGAACGGTGCGCTCGATGGTCCGGCCCCCTTCGGTCGCCAGTTGCCCCGACTCGTTGGTGATGCGGCTCGTCTCCTGAGTGCGCTGGGAGATATCGGTGATGCTGACCGTCATCTCTTCCACACCGGCGGCAATCAGACTGGTAGCATCATTGGCCTGACTGGCCGAGCTGGCCAGGTGTTGCGCTGCCTGAGAGAGAGATTCGGCAGTGCTCTTGATCTGCAAGCTGCCGACGGAAAATTCGGTAAATGTCTGCTGCAGCGTATCGAGCAGCCGGTTGACCGCATTGAGGGTCAGGCCAATCTCATCCTGCTGTTTCACATCCGCTCTCAGGGTAAAGTTGAGGTCATGCTGGATCCGGGTCAGGGTATCCATGGCGGTGCGAAGGGGATTGGCCACCTGATTGAACAACCAGACAAACAGCCCCATCGTCAGTACGGTGGCACCACCGGCGATAAACAACAGGGTTTGCAGGCTGTTGTCGTAGTTCTCCTGGCCCTGCTTCTTGATCGCCAGTCCCAAATCCATATTGAAGTTGACGTGAAGCTCGATTGCCTTGGCAAACTGCTCAAACAGTCTAGAGGCCTCCGTCGCCAGCTCGTCTCTTGCTTCATCGTTCTTGTTTTGGCTGGAGAGCTGCAGCACCTTGTCTATCTCCTGATAATATTGCGCGATAATGCGTTGATCATCATCGGTCAGGCGCCGATCTTCATCATTGGAGAGCATCTCGGCTTTATATTTTTCCAGCAGCGAACTGATCTGTTTACGCTTATCGGCGATGTCCGTTTCGATCTGCTGCATCTTGCTATTGTCAGTGTTGAGGATATGAGTCTGTACATGCGAATGCAGCTCATAGAAATCGGCCTGTACTTCCTTAATCAGCGAAATACTGGGCACCGTATTATCCGTCACATAGCTCAAATCACGGTTGCCTGCCCCAAGGCGATTGATACTGAACCAACTGAGAAAGATGAGCGTCAGCATCACCAACAGGGCAATCAGTTGAAGTCGACGAGCAATATTCATAACCGTACACTCCAGATGGAAACTATCTAGCAGTGTAGACGAGCCATAAACAACAACGGCCCGCATTGGCGGGCCATTGTTGTTTATTTTTCATGGCGTTGTGATCAGGCCTTGGCTGGCTCACTCTCGCCCAGCGCGACGGTTTCACCCAGACTGTCTTCGGTCTTGGCGACCACACTGGCGGCGATGGCGTTGCCCAGCACGTTGGTGGCAGAGCGGCCCATGTCGAGGAAGTGGTCGATCCCCAGCAGCAGCAGGATGCCCGCTTCCGGAATATGGAACTGGTTCAGGGTGGCGGCAATCACCACCAGAGAGGCGCGCGGTACCCCGGCCATCCCCTTGGAGGTGACCATCAGCAGCAGCAGCATGGTGATCTGCTGGGCCATAGAGAGCTCGATGCCATACGCCTGAGCGATGAACATCACCGCGAAGGTGCAGTACATCATGGAGCCATCGAGGTTGAAGGAGTAACCCATCGGCAGCACGAAGCTGGCGATGCGCTTGTCACAACCGAACTTCTCCAGACGATCCAGGGTCTTCGGATAGGCCGCTTCAGAACTGGCAGTCGAGAAGGCGAGCAGGATAGGCTCGCGGATCATCGCCAACAGCTTGATGACGCGACCACGCAGGAAGACGCTGCCCATGGCGATCAGCAGCAGCCAGAGGCAGGCCAGCGCGATGTAGAACTGGGCCATAAAGCTGCCGTAGGTGACCAGAATACCCAGCCCCTCTTTGGCCACCATGGCGGCGATGGCACCAAACACCGCGAACGGCGCAAAGTTCATCACATAACCGGTCACTTTCAGCATGATCTCGGCAGCGCTGGCCATCAGCACCACTACCGGCTTGGCCAGATCGCCGAGCGCGGCGGCAGCCAGACCGAAGAAGAGGGAGAAGACCACGATCTGCAGGATCTCGTTGGTGGCCATCGCCTCGACCACGCTCTTGGGGATGGCGTGGGTCACAAAATCTTTCAGGGTAATGGCACCGGCAGCAATACCCGAGCTGGCGGTGTCATTGGGCAGGGATAGTGAAAGACCCACACCCGGCTGCATCAGAGTCACCATCACCAGACCCAGGCTCAGGGACATCAGGGAGGCCAGCATGAACCAGCCGAGGGTCTTGGCACCGATACGACCCACGGTGCGGGTGTCGCCCATCTTGGCGATACCGACCACCAGGGTGGTGAAGACCAGGGGAGCGATGATCATCTTGATCAGGCGCAGGAAGATATCGGTCAGGATCGTGATGTTATTGGCGAAATCCGCAGCCTGATCTGCGGCAAACATCCGATAGCCCTGGCCGGTGAGGATGCCAAACATCATGGAGATGAGGATGGCGACCGTCAGTTTATTCATTTTCATGGGGGAGTCCCGGTTTTGATTGGTGCAAGCCGTAAACAGTGGCGTGGGAGCCACTACAGTCCGTTTTTGTGATCCGAGCCGTTGATTCCTGGCGGCTGGTATGCTGGGAGAATGCCTAAAAGCAGGGGGTAAATCTAGAGGCTTTATCCAGAATTTTATCCTGCCATTAGGTGTATGTGATATGGATCTTGCAAACCATCAATATTAATCACTGTTTATTTTGATTTCGGCGAGATATTTCGCATTTAGAGTTCGCTCATCGAGTGCCCGTGGCAACAGGCGAAAAGTGAGCAGCGCCGAGATGGTATGCTGCACCTGCATCTGGGCCATAAAGAGATCCGGTTCATCCTCGTCAAAGCCGAACATCGGCCGTGATGGGGTCACCCTGACGGCATCGCGGTTAATGGTCAGCTCATCGACCTTGAGCCAGGAGTAACCCTCTGCCAGTGCCAGCTCCCCTGCCCGCTTGAGCACATATTTGCGGGCGGTCTCCCTGTCCACCAGATCGTTGCCGACAAACTCCAGCTGCCATTTGTCCGGGCCAAGCCGGGTCTGGGAGAAACCGGTCTGGCCGTTCCAGAATGACTTTTCACTCTCGTAAGGGGTGGCGCAGCCCACCAGCAGCAGGGTGAGCATCAGCAGACTACAGGGTTTAGATACGGATGCAGACACGAGACGCCTCGCCAGGCAAATGAGCAACAGAGTCGTTACTACACCATAAAGCGCGGTGGCAGCACAATCTGCTCACACCAGCAGCGACCAGCGTGCATCACCACTGGCTTCACGCCTGTGCGGCAAATCGCAGGCAAAAGAAAAGGCCTTGTCGTTTGACAAGGCCTTTACCGGGGAATTTGGTCGGTGTGAGAGGATTCGAACCTCCGACCCTCTACACCCCATGCAGATGCGCTACCTGGCTGCGCTACACACCGACGGAGTCAGCTCGGCTGACGGGGGCAGAGTTTATGGAGATGACCCTGCCCTGTCAACAGGGAAACGCCGCCAATTCCTCGGCCACGGTGCGTTCGCCTGCTTTGCGAACAATCAGCGGTTAAAGGTCAGCCGCTTGCCCAGGATCTGGTCAGTCACCTGCCCGTTTTGCCAGGCGATCTGGCCGTTCACCAGCGTCATCTCCACCGTGCTGTGGAAGCGGTAGCCGTTGAAGGGCGACCAGCCACAGTGGTAGAGGATATTGTCATCGTTGACCACATAGGGCTTGCCCAGATCCAGCAGCACCAGATCGGCGAAGTAGCCCTCGCGGATATAACCGCGATCCTGCACCTGGAAGCGCTCGGCCACCGCATGGGAGGTCTTCTTGACGATAGTCTCCAGGGTAAACACGCCGTTGTGGTAGAGCTCCAGCAGCGCCTGCAAAGAATGCTGCACCAGCGGCACGCCAGACGGCGCCTTGAAGTAGCTGTTCTGCTTCTCTTCCCAGGTGTGGGGCGCGTGGTCGGTGGCGATGATGTCGAGCACATCGTTGCGTACCGCATCCAGCAGTGCCTGCTGGTCGGCGGCACTCTTCACCGCAGGGTTGCACTTGATCAGGCTGCCCTGGGTCTCGTAATCGGCATCATTGAAGAAGAGGTGGTGCACACACACCTCGGCGGTGATGTTCTTGTCCTTCAGCTCGCTCAGGTCATGGCTGGCGGTAAAGAGCGACAGCTCCTTGGCCGAGGTCAAATGCAGCACGTGCAGCTTGGCACCGTATTTTTTCGCCAGCGCCACCGCCATGCTGGAGGATTTGTAGCACGCCTCGTCACTGCGAATGCGGCCATGCTCGCCCATCGGCACATTCTCGCCCCACTTGGCCCGTGCCGCCTCTTCCGCCTTGGCAATGGTCGGGGTGTCTTCGCAGTGGGTCACGATCATCACCGGACTTTCGCGGAAGATGGCCGCCAGGGTCTCCTGATTGTCCACCAGCATGTTGCCGGTCGAGGAGCCCATAAACACCTTGACCCCGCAGGACTGCTTGGGGTCGAGACGCTTGATCTCTTCAAGGTTGTCGTTGGTGGCACCGAGATAGAAGCTGTAGTTGGCGACGGAGGAGTTGGCGGCGATCTGGTATTTGGCTTCGAGGGCGTCGAGGGTGGTAGTCTGGGGATTGACGTTGGGCATTTCCATGAAACTGGTGGTGCCACCGGCGACGGCGGCGCGGGATTCGCTGGCGATAGTCCCCTTGTGGGTCAATCCCGGTTCCCGGAAGTGGACCTGATCATCGATCATTCCGGGGATGAGATGGCGACCTGCGGCATCGATAACCAGCGCATCGGGCGCCTCGATATCCGGGGCGATGCGGGCAATCCGTTCCCCCTCGATCAACACATCGGAGGCATAGATGCGGCCTTCGTTGACCAGGGTGGCATTCTTGATAAGCAGTTTGTTCATGGGGGGTTCCAGTTCCTTTGCCGATAATCGCGGGTCATAATAGCGCAAAACTGCCCTTTCTCTGTAGCAAGGCCTGACTGATGAAGTTATTTGTAAGAGATTTGACCGTGATCGACTCCAGCTACCTGTGCGAACGCCGCGGCATGGTGGGCGAGAGCTGGCTGGTAGATATCGAAATGAGCGGTGAGCTCAACGAAATGAGCATGCTGCTGGACTTTGGCCGGGTAAAGAAGCTGATCAAGTCGATCATCGATGAAGAGGTGGACCACAAGCTGCTGGTGCCGACCGAGTGCCCGCTGATCCACGTCGAGACACTGGATGGTGACGAAAGCACAGTGGATCTGCTGCGCCCGGGTCGCTCCATCCATCTGCGCTGCCCATCCCAGGGCTTTGCCTTTATCCCGGCTCCGCAAGTTGATAAAGAGTCGGTGACCCGCTACCTGCTGGCGGTACTGGCCAAACGGCTGCCGGGCAATATCAAGGATCTCTCCCTGACCCTGCGTCAGGAGGCGATCACCGGTGCCTTCTACCACTACAGCCATGGCCTGAAAAAGCACGATGGCAACTGCCAGCGCATCGCCCATGGCCACCGCTCTCCCATCGAGATCCATGTCGATGGTGAGCGCGACCAGGAGCTTGAGCTCAACTGGGCCGAACGCTGGGGCGATATCTACCTTGGCACAGAGGAGGACAAGGTGGCGCTGACCGAGCTCGCTTTGAGCCCCCGCGCCAATGCCCAGCTTGGCGAGCATCACACCGGCTTCAAATATGTGGCGCCGCAAGGGCTGTTCCAGCTGGCCATCCCCAGCGCCGAAGTGGAGATGATCGACACCGACACCACGGTCGAGCTGCTGGCCTGCTACATCGCCCGCGAAGTGAAGAAGATGGTGGGCGACAAGTTCGTCAAGATTGTCGCCTATGAAGGGGTCGGCAAGGGCGCGATTGCCTACGCCTGATCCCCTTGTCGCTGCCGTAATAAAGAGAAGGCCCCGCATCTGCGGGGCCTTGTTGTTTCAACTCTCGACCATCAGGCGCTGAGGCGGAAGCGCTTGACCAGGCTCTCCTGCTGCTCGGCGAGGGAGTCCAGCTGCTGGCTGGTCTCGGCCACCCGCTCGATCCCCTGGTAGTTGAGATCCGAGATATCGGAGATGCGGTTGAGGTTGGTGGCGATATCGGCGCTGGTCGCCTGCTGCTGCTCGGCGGCAGAGGCGATCTGGCTCGACATGTCGCTGATCAGCACCACAATCCCCTGCACCTCCTCCATGGCGTTGTTGGCGTGAGAACTCTGATCCACGCAGCTGTCCATCTCGCGGGAGCACTCCTGCATCACGGTCACCGCCTTGGCAACTCCCTGCTGCAGGTTTTCGATCATGGTCTGGATCTCGCTGGTGGACTGGGCGGTACGGCCCGCCAGACTGCGCACCTCATCCGCCACCACCGCAAATCCGCGCCCCTGCTCGCCGGCCCGTGCCGCTTCGATGGCGGCGTTGAGGGCCAGCAGGTTGGTCTGCTCGGCGATGCCTCGAATGACATCGAGGATATTGCCGATCTGGCTGCTCATGGCGCTCACATCGCCAATCACCTTGCCGGTCTGTTGCAGTTTGCCCGCCAGTTGATGAGTGGTGGTGATATTGCCTGCCATCACCTTGCGCCCCATCTCGGAGGCCTTCTCCACATCCTGCACCCGCTCCAGGGTCTGGTTGGCAGCCTGCGCCACCTCCCGCACCGAGGCCTCCATCTGGGTCATGGCGGCGGCGACCGAGGCGGTCTCCTGCCGCTGTTTTTCCAGATCCGCCCGCACCGATTCGGTGGTGTGGCGGTTGCCGTGGGCGGCATCGTTAAGCTGGGCAGACGCTTGTGAAAGCTGTGCCAGCACCTCCCCCATCTGGGCAATCAGCAGGTTGATCTGGCTGCCCAGCTGGCCGAATTCGTTCTTACTCTGAAAACCGATTCGCTGGGTCATGTCGCCCTGGGTCACTTCGGTCAGCACCCGCAGCAACTCCCTGAGCGGACGGCGAATGGCCTTGCCCAGGGTATAAGCCACCAGCATGGCGATCAGGATGGCGACTACGATGCTGGTTCCCTGGGTCAGGGTGCTCTGGCTCTGTGTGGCTTTGGCGTGCTGAATGCTTTGACTCATCAGCTGCTGACTCTGGCCGGTGATCCGCTCAAGCTGGTTCTGGATCTCGACGATGAGAGCGCTCGCCTGCTTGCTCTTCTCCCGCATCTGTTCCTGCTGCTTCATCAGCGCCAGATACTGGGAGAGCACGCCTTCGGTTGCGGTGGTGTCGCGCACAAAGCCGTGAACATAGTGGCCCATGTCGTTCTCGAAGTTCTTCAGCTCCCCCTGCAGATCCTTGATGGTGCTGTTGAACCCCTCGATCTGCATCTTGTTGCGCTTGAGCGCCCCTTCGATGGGAGCCGGAATAGTCTGGTTGAGGGCATCCATGGTGGAGAGTTCGATGGCGGATAGCTTGGTGGTCAGGGTCTCGGAGAGCATCTTGATGAAGCTGTCGTCGATGGTGACCATCATGTCACCCAGACTCTTCTTGAACTGGGGCAGACTGACCTGAAACTGCCCCTTGGCCAGATTGACCTTGTGCAGCCGGGTGAGCAGCGCCTCGTGTTCACCGGGCAGGGTATCGGTCAGTTGCAGGTAGCTGTCGACCTGCTGGCTGAGGCTGCTCATCTCCCCTTGCAGTTCGGGGTGGTGGGCGACCTGCTGGCGCAAGACATCAAGGCTCTTGCCCACCGCGGCCTTGGCCTGTTTCAGTTCGGCCACTTCGGCCGGCAGCTGTTTGGGATCCTGCTCGGTGAGCACATCCCCCAGCCACTTGTTGGCGCTGAGCAGGGTGATCTGGGTCTGACTGCTGGCAATCACCAGCGGCATAGACTGCTGGGTAACCTGCTCCAGTGCGTTCCCCAGGGTCTCCTGACTACGAAATGTGAGCAGTGAACTGGCCACCATCACGGCCACCAGGATCGCGAAGCCAAGGTAGACTCGCTGCAAGATGGAGAGATCCGACATTGTTTGTTTCATTATTGTCCCGCTGTATATGCAAAAGTCCCTTGCCTGAGTACCCCGTCCTTTTGATACCCTGCAGACCACCCTGAACAGGCGCTGCAGATGACGTCCCTCTGGCTATCGGTATTTTTAACAATAACTGAAGGGAATGGGACATCAGCTGTGTCAAATGTCGGCTTGTGTCACACTTGGCGTGCTGCTCGCCCCCCTTTCGGGAGCCGCTTGGGGTTCTAGTTCAATTTTCTGTTTCATATAAGGGAGTTAGCCATGGCGCAAGAAACCATTTTCAGCAAAATCATCCGTAAAGAGATCCCCGCCGACATCCTTTATCAAGACGATCTGGTCACCGCATTCCGGGATATCCAGCCCAAGGCCAAAACCCATATTCTAATCATCCCCAATGTGCTGATCCCCACCGTCAATGACGTGGAAGCCGAACATGAACTGGCCCTTGGCCGGATGTTCACCGTGGCCCGCAAACTGGCCACCGAGGCGGGCATCGCCGAAGATGGCTACCGCCTCATCATGAACTGCAACCGCCACGGCGGGCAGGAGGTCTACCACATCCACATGCATCTGGTCGGTGGCCAGCCGCTGGGACCGCTGCTCAGCCTCTAATGAATCGCAACGCCTCAACCTGCCGCAGCGCCCTGTTGCTCTGCGGCGCCCTGCTGTTGCTGGGAGGCTGCGCCTCCCGCTGGCAGGATATGTTCGTCTCCTACTCCGATCAGATGGTGCCACTGCGCAACCAGCTGCTGCTGGGCCATGCCGCCGAGGCGCTGCCCGAGGTGCGCGACTCCACCCTGGGGGATGACACCTTTGTGCTGGATCGGCTCGAACAGGGGCGCATTGCCTGGCTCGCCGGTCAGGATGCGGGTAGCAAGCAGGCGTTCACCGCCGCCGACAGCCGCCTTCAGTGGGAAGACAATCAGGCCGAATACCGGCTGAGCCACGGTCTGGATCAGGTGGGCAGTCTGCTCACCAACGATCAGTCGATGGCCTATCTCACCCCCGATTACGAACGCACCATGCTGCATCACTATCTGGCCCTCAACTACCTGCAACGGGGTGATGCCGATGGCGCCCTGGTGGAGGTGCGCCGGGCCAATCAGGTGCAGGAGCAGGCCCTGAAACGGCGAGCCGATGAGGTACGCAAGGCAAAGGATGAGAGCGAAGAGGCCGAAGCAGAAGGCGAGATGCGCCAGCTGATGTCGCGCGGCGCACCGGATCTCGACCGGTTGATCGGCAAGGTCAAGAACGGTTTTCAGAACGCCTACACCTTCTACTTTTCTGCCGTGCTCTATGAGGCGGCCGGGGATCTCAACGACGCCTGGGTCGACTATCAACGCGGCTACCAGATAGCGCCGGACAACCGCAGCCTGCAAGATGCCTTGCTGCGTCTGGCGCGGCTGCGTGGCTCACCGGACGAGATCCGCGAGACAGAGAAAAAGATAGGCCGCAAAGCGCCATTGCCAGCTAAAAATCAGGGCCAATTGGTGGTGCTGTTTGAAGATGGTTTGATCCCGGCACGGCGCGAACTGTTCCTGCCTCTGCCCATCTCCACCTCCCGCGGCGATTTTCGCACCTTTACCGTCGCCATCCCCTATTACGATAATCGGGCCAGCGACACCGGCCCGCTGACGGTGGCAGTCGGCAAACAGGTCGAGCAGACCAGCGAGCTGGTCAGGCTGGAAGCGCTGGCCGCCAAAGATCTGCAGGAGCGGCTGCCCGGCATGCTGACCCGCCAGGCGCTGCGACTGGTGGCCAAGGAGCAGATGCGCCGCACCGCCGCCAAAGAGGGAGGGGATGTGGGCAATATTCTGGTGGGGATCTTCAACACCCTCTCGGAGCGGGCCGATACCCGCAGCTGGCTGACGCTGCCAGCTCAGGCATCGAGCTGGCAAGGAATAGTGCCGGCTGGTGACATCAATCTCACCCTGGGCGCAGGGGCAGCGCAGCGGCAATTGCCGCTCACCATCCACAAGGGACGCACCACCCTGGTCTGGGTACAGCGCCTCGGCGCCGGTCTGACCACCCGGGTGATGCCGCTCTGAGCAGATGGCGAAGAGAGATGAGCAAGACAATTAACCGGGCAGGCTCACACGCGGCCCCACTCACCCCGATTAAGGAGAGCAAGATGAAAGCATACGGGTTGGCCCTCGGGCTCGCGCTGCTGCTGACCGGCTGTGCCACCAACACCTCCGGCGTGGCGCTCTATGGCCCGGCGGGCGGTGCACCCACGCTGGAGCAGCATCAAAACGTCAACGTCACCCTGACCGAGCTGAGCCGCCGCCAGCAAAATGGCCTGCTGCAGGTCAATGTGGCCGCCGCCAGCACCCAGCGCGGCGATAACAAGCTGCAATATATCTTCTATTGGTATGATGAGGCCGGTCAGGAGGTCGCCAGCGATGGCCGCGGCTGGACCCCCATCAAGCTGCATGGCTATCAGACCCGCACCCTCTCGGCCCTGGCGCCCAGCCCGGCGGCGCAGGGTTACCGGATTTACGTACGCGAAGTGATTGAGGAATCCTACTGATGAAAATGAATCATGCCCTGCTGATATTGACCGGCGCCTTGCTCTTGGGCGGCTGCTCCAGCACCACCGTCAGCTATGGCGATCCCACTGAAACCGAAACCGTCACCGTCGATTACGGCTCAAGCGACCTGCAGGCCATCGCCGACAAGATGGCGGACTCCATGCTAGCCACCCCTGCCACCAGCGAGATCACCGCAGGCGGTCGTCCGGTGATGTTTATGGACTCCATCCGCAACAAGACCTCCGAGCACATCGATACCGAAGCCATCACCGATAGCATCCGCACCAAGTTGCTGCGGGCCGGCAAGTTCCGCTTCGTCGACATGAGCAAGGTGGCCGCCGTCAAGCAGCAGCTCGAATACCAGCAGGGCAGCGGCATGGTGGATACTGCCTCCATGGTGCGTCTGGGCAAGCAGACTGGTGCCCGCTACATGGTCTATGGCAACCTCGCTAGCATCGTCAAAGACAATGGGAAGGTGAAGGATGTCTACTACCAGATGACCATGAACCTGATGGATCTGCAAAACGGCGAACTGCTGTGGGCTGACCAGAAAGAGATCCGCAAACAGGCGAAGAAATCCACCTTTGGCTGGTAACAGGCTCCTGGTGACAGGCAACTGTGATCCGCTACTGGCCAGCCTACCCGCCCCCTGGCGGGAGGGGCTGCTGGAACCACTCGGGTTAGGTCTGACCAACTGCAACTATCGACTGCGCCTCCCCTCGGGGCGCAGTTACTTTTTGCGTCAGGGCCACTCCGACCCGGTGCGCCTTGGCATCGACCGTCCCACCGAGTGGCAGCTTTATCAGGGAGCGATGGCAGAAGGGTTGGCGCTACCCTGCCACTATGGCGATCCCGCCAGCGGTCTGATGCTGCTCGAATGGTGCGATGAGCCAAACTGGGTACACGCGGCGCCACCAGCAGTCGATCAGCCCCGTCTGCTGGCTGAGGTGCTGCGCAAGCTCCATCGCCTGCCGCTACCTGCGGTGGTGATGGCGGTGCGAGCCCACGCCGCGGGCTATCGCGCCAGACTGGCCCACATCCCCTCCTGGCTGCCCGCCCTGGAGCGGAGCTTGCTCGTCAGCAGTGAGCCAAATGATTGCTGGCGCCCTTGCCACCATGATCTCAATCCGGCTAACTTGTTGGGAAGCAAACCCTGGGTCATCGACTGGGAGTATGGCGCGGCAGGTCACCCCGGCTTTGAGCTCGCCAGCATCCAGCGCACCCATGAGTGGCCCGCCGAGCGGCGCGACGAGCTGGAAGTGCACTATCTGCAGGCCGTGCCGCGCCACCAGTGGCCCAATTTTCAGAGCGAGGCTTTTTTACCCTGGGTCGACTATATCGGCCTGCTCTGGGCCCTGCTGATGGCAGAGCAACAGCCCTCACTCGACTATGACACCCTGATCGCCATCAACCGGCAACGACTGGAGTAACAGATGATAAACAAGGTGCGCTGGCACAAGCCGAAAACCTGGGGTCTGCTGCTGATCGGCCTGCTGCTGACCGGCTGCTCCACTCGGGTGATCTACTACTGGCTCGATACCGCCATCATCTGGCAGCTGGATGACTACTTTGCCCTCTCCTATTCGCAGAAGGATCTGCTCAGCCGCGAAGTGAAGGGGCTGATGGCCTGGCATCGCCAACACGAGCTGCCGCGCTACGCCAAGGATCTCGACGCGCTGGCTAAGGCAGTGGCCAGCCCCATGACGCCGGAGCAGATCTCGACCAATCTCGATGCGGTGCAGCAGAGCCTGACCCGCACACTGGAAAACACCATCCCCCGTGCGGTCAGGCTGGCGCGCACCCTGACCGACGAGCAGGTGGCCCGCTTTATGACCGATCGGGTCAAGCGGCAACAGGAGCGGCAAAAGGACTTTGCCACTGAGCCCAAAGAGCAGATGCTGGCGGAGTTTCGCGACAAGATGAACAAGCGACTCGAGTTCTGGATTGGCGAGGTGAAACCGGCACAGGCGCCACTGGTGGCCCAGTGGGCCGAATGGCAATACGAGCTGATGCCCCCCTGGCTCGAGTTTCAGGAGTCCTGGACCCAGGAGCTGGACAGGCTGATGAAGCAGCGCCAGAGTCCCGACTTTACCCGCGAGCTGACCGACCTGCTGGCCGAGGGGGATGGGCTGATGGATGGCCGCTTTACCGGCTATACCGAACAGTCGTGCCAGCGTACCGTCAACTGGCTGAGCGCCATGAGCCAGTCACTGGATATCTCCCAGCGGGCCCATCTCTACTCCCTGCTCAAGGGCTATTCCCGCGACTTCAAGCAGATGAGCGGCAGCTGACGAGCGGCATCGAATGGTGCCATGAGCCCGGGGCAACCTTGTTCAAACCGGGCGCTTATGGTAGTTTGCCCTTTCTATTTATCGGGAATTAACTTTTTGCGCCTTATCGACAAAGTAAAACTGGTGCTGGTAACTCTGGTTATCGCCCTCACCCTGCTTTGTTCCATCGCCCGAATGGAAGGCCCGTTGCTACCCGCATCTCCCCAGAGTGAACAGCAGCAGACTCAGGTGTTCAATCAGCTTAGCGACAGCGATGATGGCATCATCAAGTTTGTCGGCAGCCATCAGAATCACCTGCTGCGTCTCGAACAATCCCTGCGCAGTGACAACCAGCCCAAGAGTGTGGTCTACGAGCTGATCCAGAGCTGGTCGGCCCAGGCCATCCTGCTGTTGCTGCTCGGCTGGCTGATGCTGGCCCCCGAGCTCTATCACAAACAGAGTTTTCGCGATCGCTTCGGTGCGATCCACCGGCGCCATCTACAGCGCCAACATCTGCAATATCGCTTCACCCAGAGCTATCTGAGCGCCTGACCCCGGAGGGGCTGGCACATCCACTGTTTGCTCATCTCCTCTTCCTGACGGATCCGGCGGCTGCCTGATCCGCATCTGATGCATCCCATTTTTTGCGCCTTGCCGAGCCTTGTTGCTATCGGCCTAGGCACCATTCTCCTGACAGAGGCTTGTTTGCCATGAGAAAGAGCAATCGCACCGTTCTCAACCGCATGAGCAAGTGGCAGTACGCACTGCTGCTGTTGATGCTGTTGACCTTTACCTTTTACTCCCTGCCCACCTTTTTTGGTGAGCAGCCCTCCCTCGGCCTGCACGGACAGCCGCGCCTGACCACCCAGCAACAGATGCTGCTGAGCGACAAACACCTGACCCCGCTCAAGGTGATCGAGCAACCTGAGCGAGTCGAGCTGGTCTTTGCCAGCCAGGGTGAACAGCAGCGCGCCAAGCAGTTGCTGGAGCTGCAAGGGGTCGACAGTGCCGCCCTGACCCTGGAGTTTCACTCCAACGCGCCGGCCTGGATCACTCGCCTCGGCGCCGACCCCATCAAGCTGGGGCTGGACCTGCGTGGCGGCTCCCAGCTGCTGATCGGGGTGGACGTGGATTTTGTCATCGACAACCAGACCAAGAATCTGGTGGACACCCTGCGCACCCGCTTCCGTGAAGCCAATCTGCGCGGCGCCAGCGTCACGCGCAGCGCACAGGGCGCCGTAGCCGTCACCCTGCCGGAGGTCGCCGAACAGGAGAGCTGGCTCTCTATCATCAAAGAGAGTGCCGGTACCCGTCAGGATCAGTGGAAGCTGACCCGCTCCGGCAATGACCTGAAACTGGTGCTGAGCGAGGCGGAGCGTACCCTGCTGGTCAACAACGCCGTGACCCAGAACCTGTCGATCCTGAAAAAACGGATCAATGAGCTCGGCATCGTCGAGGCCTCGGTGGTTCGTCAGGGGCAGGATGGTATCCGTATCGAACTGCCCGGGGTGCACAACCCCAAGCAGGCGAAAGAGGTGATCGGGGCCACCGCCTCGCTGGCCTTCTACGAGGCCAAAGCCGACAGCCACTTCTATATCGCCGATCGCAACGGTCAGGCCGTCGGCATGGCGCGCAAGCCGGTACTCACCGGCGAGCACATCGTCGATGCCCGCGCCAATATGGGCGAAATGGGTCAACCCCAGGTCAATATCGTGCTCGATACCCTGGGTGGCAGCAAGATGAACCAGTTCAGCCGCCAGCATGTGGGCAAGCCGATGGCGACCGTCTTCACCGAGTACAAAACCAACGCTCAGGGTAAATTGCGTGCCCAGAGCGAGGTGATCAACGTCGCCACCATCCAGACCGCCCTTGGCAACCAGTTCCGCATCACCGGCATTGGCAGTCTGCCGGAAGCGCAAGAGCTGGCCATGCTGCTGCGTGCCGGCGCCCTCACCGCCCCGCTCAAGATCCTGGAAGAACGCAGTATTGGCCCGACGCTGGGGATGCAGAATATCGAGGCGGGCTTCACCGCGCTGGCCTTCGGCATGGCGGGCATGATGCTGTTCATGATGGCCTGGTACCGCAAATTCGGCTGGGTTGCCATCACGGCGCTGGTCGCCAACCTGTTGATGCAGGTCGGCATGCTGGCAGTGCTGCCGGGTGCCGTGCTGACCCTGCCGGGGATCGCCGGTCTGGTGCTGACGGTGGGCATGGCGGTAGATACCCATGTGCTGATCTTCGAGCGGATCAGGGATCGGCTGCGAGAGGGTGGCTCACTGGCCAACGCCATCGACTTTGGCTATCGCTCGGCCTTCCACACCATATTCGATGCCAACATCACTACGCTCATCTGCGCCGTGGTGCTCTACTCCATCGGCTCCGGGCCGCTGCAGGGCTTCTCCATCACCCTCATTCTGGGTCTGCTCTCCAGCATGATCACCGGGATCTGGGGGACGCGCGCCATCATCAACCCCCTGTGGGGACGCAGCAGCGAGCGCACGCTGAAGGTGTAACGGGACAGCAGTCCCTCTGATGAGCGGCTTTGGCTGCGCCATCGGCCATGGATATGACCGGAGCGGCCAAAGCAGAACACTATTTCCCGGCGTGTCGCGACACGTCGTGATGGGCCAACAGCCTGATGCTGGCTGGCCAAGGAGAGAATTATGTTGAGAATGATCGTTGCCATGGGGCTGACCCGTTGGCGTTATATCGGCCTGTGGGCTTCCATCCTGCTGACCGTGGCCAGCGTCGCCATCTTGCTGGTGAACGGCCTGACACTGGGGCTCGATTTTACCGGCGGGATCCTGCTGGAGTTTCATATCCAGACCCTGAAAGAGGCCCATGAGCTCAATGCCATGCTGGTCTCCCCGCTGGCGGGAGCCGTTGAGCTGAGCTCGGCCGGTATTCCCGGCGAGTGGCTGATCAAGCTGCCCCCCCACGAACTGCCCTGGCCCGCGGCAGATCTCGCCACCATGCTGACCCAACAGCTGGGGATGCCGGTCGAGTTGCTGCGCACCACCATCGTCGGCCCTCAGGTGGGTGCCGAACTGTTCCAGCAGGGGATGCTGGCCGTGCTGGTCGCTTCGCTGGCGATGTCGGCCTATCTGGCGTTTCGCTTCGAGTGGCGTCAGGCCATCGGCATTCTGCTCTCGGTAGTGCATGACGCCATCGTAGCGCTGGGGCTGCTGTCACTCTTTCAGATCGAATTCGATCTGAACATCATCGCCGGTTTGATGGCGGTGATCGGCTACTCCCTCAACGACAGCATCGTCATCTCGGACAGGCTGCGGGATCTGCTGAGCTCGCGTACCCAGATGGGCATCCACGAATGCTCCGATGTGGCCATCAAGGCGACCTTCAGTCGCACCATGATCACCTCGGGCACCACCCTGTTTACCGTGGGCGCTCTGTTGCTGTTTGGCGGTGACGCCCTCTACGGCTTCTCCTTCACCCTGTTTGCCGGGATCCTGGTGGGCACCGTCTCCTCCATTACCGTCGCCTCGACCGTGCAGGAGCTGCTTGGGCTCACCCCGCAGGCCTACCAGAAGAAGAGCGAGGAGCCACTGGCCAACGCAGCCTGAACCTTGTTAACCAGGCCCGGCTTACCGGGTCTCAACAAACCGGGCCCCTGCCAACCATTGGCTGGGGCTTTTTCATCCCTCCTCTCGGTCTCTCGCCGTCCCTTTTATTGCTCGACTCGCTTCAATTGACAACTGACCATATTGAAAGCAATGACGGATCAACCCGTCATTTTTAATAACAAAAAGGTCATTTTATTACGTCAGAAACCATAAAATGTGACTGAAAGCACTTTCTTGAGGGCTCAAAGGAGGCAACATTGTAGTGATTTATCTACAAAGGGATATGAGATGTTGTTACAGCCTGCCAATACAGCAAAATCCAGACAGTTGCTGAACGAGACCATGGCTTTGGTACTCGCAGGAGGGCGGGGTAGTCGCCTCAAACAGTTAACCGACAACCGTGCAAAACCTGCCGTTCATTTCGGCGGCAAATTCCGCATCATCGATTTCGTGCTCTCCAACTGCATCAACTCCGGCATTCGTCGGGTCGGTGTCGTGACCCAGTACAAATCCCACAGCCTGTTGCGCCATCTCCAATCGGGCTGGTCTTTCCTGCGCTACCAGATGAACGAGTTTATCGATCTGCTCCCTGCCCAGCAGCGGGTGGATGAGGTGAACTGGTATCGGGGTACCGCCGATGCGGTCTACCAGAATCTGGATATCATCCGCGATCACGCCCCCAAATATGTGGTGGTGCTGGCAGGCGACCACATCTACAAGATGGATTACGCCGCCATGCTGCTCGACCACGTCAATATGGGCGCCAAGGTGACCGTTGCCTGCATCGAGGTGCCACGCAGTGAAGCAAGCGCCTTCGGGGTAATGGCGGTGGATGATGATCGCAAGATCAATGCCTTCGTCGAAAAGCCTGCTAACCCGCCCGCCATGCCGGGCAAGGACGACACCGCGCTGGCCTCCATGGGCGTCTATATCTTCGATGCGGAGTATCTCTATCAGCTGCTGGAAGAGGACATTGCCAACGAGCAGTCCCATCACGATTTCGGCATGGACGTGATCCCCCGCGTGGTGAAAGAGGGCACCGCATTCGCTCACCCGTTTGGCATGTCCTGTGTCGGCTGCTGTCCGGATCGCCGCCCCTACTGGCGCGATGTGGGCACTGTGGACTCCTTCTGGGAGGCCAATATGGATCTCGCTTCCGTCACGCCTGAGCTGGATATCTACGATCAGGACTGGCCCATCTGGACCAGTCAGAACATGACTCCTCCCGCCAAGTTCGTGCAGGACCGAAACGGCCAGCACGGCATGACCATCAACTCCATGTTTGCCGGGGGCACCATCGTCAGTGGCTCTTTCATCCTGAGTTCGGTGCTCTTTACCAATGTGCGGGTCGACTCCTTCTGCACCCTGGATCAGGCCGTTATCTTCCCGGGTGTGGAGATTGGTGCCGGTTGCCGACTGCGCCGGGTGGTGATCGACAAGGGGTGCAAACTGCCGGAAGGCACGGTGATAGGTGAAAACGCCGATGAAGATGCACGTCGCTTCCACCGCTCCGAGCAGGGCATTGTGCTGGTCACCCAGGGGATGCTCACTCGCCTGAACAAAGAGCTGCAGGGAAAACAAAAGCGCTGATCCGCAGCCAGACGGGATCCCCCTTCCTACCGCAAAGGGAGCCATGATGGCTCCCTCTTTCTATGGCTGACCAGATAGCCACCTCACACCATCATTGCCATCGCGTGCAGTCTCCCAGAGATACCATTTACTGTGGGTAAACAGCTGGGCAACGCAGCCTTCACGCCCTCAAACCGTAAACATCAAATTACAACAAACCCCTTAACCCTCCGA
This sequence comes from Aeromonas sp. s7(2024), assembly GCF_040907825.1. Taxonomy (NCBI): domain Bacteria; kingdom Pseudomonadati; phylum Pseudomonadota; class Gammaproteobacteria; order Aeromonadales; family Aeromonadaceae; genus Aeromonas; species Aeromonas sp. s7(2024). The sequence continues at coordinate 30,125 of NZ_JBFOCM010000012.1, read as the reverse complement.
AAAACCCTCTGTATTATTCCTGTTCGCGCTATATAGTAGCTCCTTTATCTGACTTTTTAGCGGTAAACCCACTAGTTTCACTTGATTGTTTGTTTTTCCTTGGTAAGGTGATGGCGGTTGCGTAACAAAGTAGGTACCAGTGTAAATATATAGGTACAACCGCTTTTGGCTTAATACAGTAGAGAGAATGAAATCATGCAAAGAGACCCCCTGAACAACATCCATATCCAGTCCGAACAAGTGATGATCACGCCTGCCCAGCTCAAGGAGAAGTTACCCATCTCCGACAAGGCGCTGGCATTCGTGCAAGGGGCCCGCAATACCATCGCCGATATCATTCACCGCCGCGATCACCGGCTGCTGGTGATCTGTGGTCCCTGCTCCATCCACGACATGGACGCTGCCAAAGAGTACGCAACCAGACTCAAAGCGCTGCATGATGCCTATCAGGACTCTCTCTACATTGTCATGCGGGTCTACTTTGAGAAACCGCGCACCACGGTCGGCTGGAAAGGCTTTATCAACGACCCCAATCTGGATGGCACCTTCGATGTAGAGCTGGGGCTGCACCGTGCCCGCGAGCTGCTCTGCTGGCTGGCGGAGCTGGAGTTGCCGCTGGCCACCGAAGCGCTCGACCCCATCAGCCCGCAATACCTGGCCGAGCTCTTCTCCTGGTCAGCCATCGGCGCCCGCACCACCGAATCCCAGACCCACAGGGAGATGGCGTCCGGTCTCTCCATGCCGGTCGGCTTCAAGAACGGCACCGACGGCAACCTGGGGACTGCCATCAATGCGCTGCAGGCGGCCTCCTCCCCTCACGCCTTTATGGGGATCAACCAGCAGGGCCAGGTTGCGCTGCTGCAGACCCAGGGCAACCCGGATGGCCACGTGATCCTGCGCGGCGGCAAACATCCCAACTATGACTCGGTCAACGTGTCGCTGGCGGAAGAGGCGCTGGAGAAAGCGCACCTGCTGCCGAGCCTTGTGGTGGATTGCAGCCACGGCAACTCCAGCAAAGATCACCGTTTGCAACCCAAGGTGGCCGATAACGTCATCCACCAGATCCAGGAGGGCAACCGCTCCATCATCGGGGTTATGCTCGAATCCAACCTGTTTGAGGGCAACCAGTCCAGCGAGCAGCCCAAGCAGCAGATGCGCTACGGGGTCTCCATCACCGATGCCTGCATCGACTGGGACACCACCGCCACCCTGCTGGCCCGCTGCCACAACCAGCTGGCTGACCCCCTCAAAGGCAGAACTGCACGATAAGCCGTGGTATCTTGTCGTAACCTATTGAACAATCTGGGTATCACCGCTGGTGGCATCAAACCGCTCATGCCGTGATACCTTGTTGCATCTTGATTTTCAGGGCGCCGCCGCTCGCGGCGCCAGCAGGGACTGGATATGGCTGAAGAGTTGAATGTACTCAGGGACAAGATAGATGCGGTGGACAAGCAGCTGATCGATCTGCTGGCCGCCCGTCTGGCCCTGGTGGGAGAAGTGGGTGAGGTAAAGAGCCGCCACGGCCTGCCCATCTATGCACCGGATCGGGAAGCGAGCATGCTGGCCCGCCGCCGCGCCGAGGCCGAGCAGTTGGGGGTACCCGGCGATCTCATCGAAGACGTGCTGCGCCGGGTGATGCGCGAATCTTACGCCAGTGAAAAAGATACTGGCTTCAAGTGTATGAAGCCGGACCTTGGCAAGGTGGTCATCATCGGCGGTCAGGGCCAGCTTGGCCGGCTGTTCGGTCATATGTTCAGCCTCTCCGGCTACCGGGTCGAGACGCTGGAACAAGCAGACTGGCCGCGCGCTGACGAGATCCTCGCCGGAGCCGGTCTGGTGATGGTGGCGGTGCCCATCGATATCACCTGCCAAATCATCGACCGCCTCGGCAACCTGCCCGCCCACTGCCTGCTGGTTGATGTCACCAGCGTGAAAGCGGCGCCGATCGAGCACATGCAGGCTGTGCACCGGGGTCCTGTGCTGGGGCTGCACCCCATGTTCGGGCCGGATGTGGCGAGCCTTGCCAAGCAGGTGATCGTCTGCTGTCAGGGGCGCGACGGCGCCGCCAGCCAGTGGCTGCTGGATCAGATGACTATCTGGGGCGCCCGCTTGCAACAGGTAGAAGCCAAGGCCCACGATGAGGCGATGACCCTCATTCAGGCACTGCGTCACTTCGCCACCTTTGCCTATGGCTGGCACCTCTCCCGGGAGCAGGCCAATCTGGATCGCCTGCTGAGTTTGAGCTCCCCCATCTACCGGCTGGAGCTCGCCATGGTGGGGCGGCTGTTCGCTCAGGATCCCCACCTCTATGCCGACATCATTTTGTCGTCACCGCAGAATCTGGCGATGATCCGTCGCTACTACCAAAACTTCGGCGACGCGCTGGGGCTCTTGGAGCGAGGGGACAGGGACGGTTTCATCGAGGCCTTCTCGCAAGTCTCCGGTTTCTTCGGCGAGCATGCCGACCAGTTCCTGCGTGAAAGCCGCATGCTGCTGGCCCAGGCCAACGACCGCCGCCAACACGGCTAATCCTGCAAAAGCCGCTAACTCATATCGCCAGAATGGGAAGATGCCTGGGCATCTTCCCATTTTATTTGTTACCGATTTAAACACTGACGTCAGTCACGCTCGGCCTTACGTCGCCCCCCCCTGACTGGCTTCAATATCCTACTCTAGCGCGGCCTCACATCCAGCAAGTATGCCTCCTCAATATCCACGCAATCCGCGCAAATAGCACCGCCCCTTGCAAGGGCAGCCAGATACTCACGGTCAAACCAAGCTGCTACGAGCAATTGCTGTATGACGCAAAGGAGAGCAGTGCCTCCCATCAAAGAGATAAGCAGGAAGCAGGAAGCAGGAAGCAGGAAGCAGGAAGCAGGAAGCAGGAAGCAGGAAGCAGGAAGCAGGAAGCAGGAAGCAGGAAGCAGGAAGCAGGAGAGATTAATCGAGACAGATGGTTTGCCAAACATCACGTAACACAGCAATCCGGCGATTTATCATGGCGCCAATCCGCTGTCGCCAAAAAAGAAAATGGCCGAGAAATTATCTCGGCCATTCGTAGCTTGGTCAAAGACTCAAGCCTGGATATTACTCATGTGCAACTTATTAGAAGTTGTACTGCAGAGCAACAGTCCACTCGTCGTCTTGCTTGTCGATGCCCTGGATCTTGTACTCGGTGTAAGCTTTCAGCTTCGGAGTGAAGGCATACTGAACACCCAGCAGGGTCTCGTCAACCAAGTCCTTGTAAGTAGAACCGGCAGCTTGAGCGTTAGCCTTGCCTTCTTTGAAGTTGTAGCCAGCCAGGAAGGTCCAAGCGTCTACGTTGTAAGAAGCAGCCAGCTCGTAACCACGGCCGTCATCTTTCATGCCCAGGCTCTTGTTCTTCACTTCGCCTTCAGTGTAAACACCAGCGAAGTAGAAACCATTGATAGCGTAGTGCGCGCCGACAGCCCACTCGTCTTTCTTACCAGTGTGGCCATTAACTTTGTTTTGCAGGTCAGAGTAGGCATAACCGGCATTGAAGCCCAGACCGAAGTCAAAGTCATAACCAGCAGCTACGCCGTAAGCTTTCTTACGCTTAACGTCTTTACCCCAAATAGCGTCTTCTTTGATCTTCTGACCAACGTCAGTGATTTTGACCGCTACGTCATCGTTGGTTTGGTAGGAAACTTTACCTTTGAAACCACCGAAGGTGTTGGAGTAGATGATTTGACCTTCTTGACGACCGTCATAGAAGTTACCGGCATCGCCCCACTCGTTGAAAATATCGGTCGGCTCGAGTACGTCGTAGAAAGCAGTATCGGTCTGACCGAAGATGATTTTACCGTACTGGGAACCATCAAAACCGGCATAGATGTGACGCGGATCGATGTCGCTGGTATTGCTACCAGAGTTTTCAGCAGCTACTTGCCACTCGGTTTTAGCAATGGCAGACCAAGTGTTGTTCAGAGCTACTTTACCAGACCAGCCCAGACGGGTTGCACCAACCAGTTCTGCTGATTTGTCGTTAGCTTCGCCGTAGTAGTTAGCCTGTACACGGCCGTATACGTCGAAAGTGGTACCGTCTTTGTCATAGATCACTGCGGCGTTAGCAGCGGATGCAAACAGAGCCGGAATAGCAATAGCCAGAATTGTCTTTTTCATAGTTTCCAATGCCTACTGTAATTAAACACTAAGTTGTTGTTATTCCCTGTGTTAGCGATGTTCTTTGCATCACTATGCCGCCGAGACTAGCACCGGATTTTTTGAACCGCAATGAAAAAACTTGGAACTTTTTACGGAAACCATAGTCATGGAGGCAAAAATGTGAGCCAAGTCTCACCTGACGGCAAGGCAAAAGGAAAACGTTTACAACTAATTCTGCTGATTATTTGGACTCAAATAGTCTGATTTGCATGCAAATAACGCTAACTACCTGATAAACAACCAAAGTGGTCTGATCAGCGTAAAACTGCCGTGATAATGGCTGCTGCCTCGACCTCACCGAGGGGTTGCGGGTATCCTTGTTCTTCGATTAACCCCTAACTGGCCTTCTCTTCATGCTCTCTACTCGCCTTAAAGCCACCATTCGTCAAACCTATCGCCAGATTGCGGATGGATTACCCGGTTTTGTGCCGCGCAAAGAGCAGAACTTTCTGGTGGCAGAGATAGCCAAAACCCTGACCGGCGAGTACGACAAACAGCGCCGTATTCTGGTTGCCGAAGCGGGAACCGGTATCGGCAAATCTCTCTCCTATGCGCAAGGTGCCATTCCGGTGGCACGACTCACCCAGAAGAGGCTGGTGATCTCCACCGCCACCGTGGCCCTGCAAGAGCAGCTGATCCTCAAAGACCTTCCTTTTTACCACCGCCACAGCGAGCTGCCGTTTCGCTTTATGCTGGTCAAGGGGCGTCAGCGCTACTGCTGCGAGCATCTGCTGGAGCAGGCAGCCAGTGGCGCCGAGATGGCCAACTTCGAGCTCGACTTTGGCAGTCTGAGCAAATCCAAACCATCTGACAGCGACAAAGATCGCTACCAAGCTCTGTGGCAGGCCTACACCAATGGCAAGTGGGACGGGGATCGGGACAACTGGCCGGAGCCCATTCCCGACACTTGCTGGGATCGCATCGCCGCCGACCGCCACACCTGCAACAAGGCGCTGAGCCATCACCAGCACTGCCCCTTTCATCGCGCCCGCAACGACATGGAGAGCGCCGATGTGCTGGTCGTCAACCATGCGCTGCTGCTCTCCGATCTGACCATGGGCGGAGGCATCATTCTGCCGCCCCCTGATGAGTGCATCTATGTGCTGGATGAGGCCCATCACCTGCCCACCATCGCCCGGGATCACGGCGCGGCGTCGGCCAGCGTCAAAGGCTCGCGTCGTTGGCTGGAGAAGCTGGTACAAAGTGCAGGCAAGCTGGCGCGGACGCTTAATAAGGAGAGCCTGCTCGACCCCCAACTCAAACTGCAGGATGCACTGGCCTCCATCCAGCCTGATCTGAAGGCGGTCGAGCAGTGGCTCAGCGCCAACGATCGGCTGTTTGGCAGTGAACCCCACTACCGCTTCGCCGAAGGGGTATTGCCTGATCCCCTGCCCATGCTGGCAGAGAATCTCAAGGAGTCGAGCAAGAAGGCACTACGGGCGCTGGATCGGATGCAGGGGGCCATAGGTGAAGCGCTGAAAGATGGCGAGATCCGCCGCAAGGAGGCCGAACCCCTGCTGGCAGAGAGCGGTTTTCATCTGCAGCGGCTGGAGAGTTTCTGCGCCCTCTGGGAAATGCTGGGGCGCCATGTGCCGACCGGCAAAACCCCGCTCGCCCGCTGGATGGCCAAGAGCGATGACGGCGATATCTGGCTGCACGCCTCACCGATTGAAGTGGGGTATCTGCTGGAGGAGTGGCTCTGGTCGAAATGTCTGGGAGCCGTGCTGGTCTCCGCGACCCTCACAGCACTATCTTCCTTTAGTTATTTTCGCCATCAGGTGGGGCTCAAGGAGCACGACGGTACCCGCTATCTGCGCCTGCGCTCACCCTTCGACTATCAGAAAGCCGAGCTCTATCTGCCCAAGATGGAGCACGAACCCAACTCGCCAGCCTTTACCAACGAACTCATCAGCGTACTGCCACGCATTTTGGCGGGCAAGGAGGCGAGTCTGGTGCTCTTCTCCTCCTACCGCCAGATGAATGAGGTGGCCATTGGCTTGCGAGCCAAGGGACTGTCACTGCTGGTGCAGGGGGAAGCCTCCCGCAATGCCCTGCTCACCCTGCACAAACAAAAGTGCGATGGCGGTCAGGCCAGCATCCTGTTTGGTACCGGCAGCTTCTCGGAGGGGCTGGATCTGCCGGGTCACTATCTTACCAATCTGGTGATCACCAAACTCCCCTTTGCGGTGCCCAACTCGCCGGTCGAGGAGGCCACCGCCGAGTGGGTGGAGCAGCGAGGCGGCAACCCTTTCCTGCAACTGACAGTGCCGGAGGCATCGCGCAAACTGATCCAGGCCTGTGGCCGCCTCATCCGTAAAGAGGCCGATCGGGGACGAGTCACCATTCTTGACCGGCGTCTGCTGACCAAGCGTTATGGCAAGGGGTTACTTGATGCCCTCCCCCCGTTTACACGGCGGATCGAATAAATAAGTCGGCCGCTATTGATAAGCAAACTGACAGCTGCGCAAACATCGAGCACCAGAAAGAGCCATTGCCGCAGTAGGCCAAACCTGTAAAAATGAGCCCCTGTTTTCAGTGGGCAATCGCCTGACTGTTCAAGGAGATGAAATGAAACTGACTGTTCTGGTACCGGCCCTGGCTGGTCTGTTGTGGGCCGGTAGTGCCCTTGCTGATGCCCAATTGGAAGTGTCCACCCCTTATGTCGTCCAGCTGATCGATGGTCAATCCATCAACCCCAAGCTGCTCGACAAAACCAGCACCTTCCCCCTCTCTGCCGGCAAACACCAGTTGGTCGTCGCCTTTGAAGGCAACTACTCCAGCCGCAGCGATATCAAGCTGGTCACCGCCGAGCCGCTGGTGCTGAACTTCACTGCCGCCGACAACCAACAGCTGGTGCTGGACTATAAAAAACCCCGCAACGAAGCCGAAGCCAAGCAGTTTGTCAAAGATCAGAAAGTGGCGCTGAAAGACAAGGTCAGCGGCCAGCAGGTAAGCAGCGAACAGTTCGTGATGCCGAAAGTAGAAGGCTTCCAGCTGACCCGTGACTATCAGCAAGAGCTGATCAACATGGGTAAAGCCTTCAACCAGCCTAAAGCAGTGGCCGTCTCTTCTGCTGCCGTGATGGCTGCCGCCAGCGCACCGGTTCAGGTTGCCCCCAGCAAGGCTCAAAGCAATCCGGAAGCCCTGACCCAGTTGCAAAACTGGTACAATAAGGCAGATGCGGAAACCCGCAAAGCCTTCCAGATCTGGGTTATCCAGCAGCAATAAGCCGGGCTGAGAGATTGACTGAAAGGGGAGCCAAGCTCCCCTTTTCCATATCCTGCGGTCTCACTCACGACGCGTCTTGATTTATGCGCAGCCACTTCCCCTTTATATAGGGAGTACATATATGGATTCATCTGCTGATTTCATATATAGAAAGCACCACCTTGCCAGGGAGAATGGCACCATGTCGTTGCGCATTTTCTATCACCCTCTCTACTCCTCCCTGACGCTACCCGAGCGCCATCGCTTCCCGCTGGCCAAGTATCAGGGGTTGTTTGAGCGCCTGCAGGTGCAGGGTTACCCCCTTGGCGAAGCGCCGTCGGACACCCGGGAGCAAATCTGTCGCATTCACGATGCCGATTATGTCGCAGCGGCCCTGAACGGCCAGCTTGAAGAGCGCGCCATCCGCAAGATCGGTTTTCCCTGGTCACCCATGCTGATGGAGCGCACCTTGCGCTCGGTGGGTGCCACCGTTGCCGCCAGCCGCTATGCGCTTGAGCAGGGCTGCGGCTTGCAGATCTCCGGTGGCTACCACCACGCCCATCGGGATCACGGCAACGGTTTTTGTCTGTTCAACGATCTGGTGATTGCCGCCCAGGCTTGCCTCGACGAGGGGCGCTGTGAACAGGTGCTGATCGTCGATCTCGATGTACATCAGGGAGATGGCAGTGCGACCCTGTGCGCCGGAAGGCGCGATATCATCACCCTCTCCCTCCATGGGGAGCACAACTTTCCCCATCACAAAGCCGCCTCTCACCTCGACTTTCCGCTGCCAAGCGGCATGACGGACGATGCCTATCTCACCACACTGCAACAGGCACTCTCGCTGGCACTGCGCCTCTATTCGCCGGATCTCATCCTCTATCAGGCGGGCGTCGATGTGCATCATGCCGACGAGCTTGGTTATCTCTCCTTGAGCGATGAAGGGGTTCGCCTGCGCGATGCCATGGTATTTGACTGTGCAATCAAGCATGGGTTGCCCATCGCGGCGGTGCCCGGTGGCGGCTATCGCCGCGACTGGCAGCAGCTGATCCCGCTTCATATGTCACTGTTTGAAACAGCGCGCCACCGTTTTGGCTGATGGCATGGCTTTATAGCGCGGACACGCCATGAGAAGTGGGCGGCACTTCACCAGATAAAACACTAAGAGGCGACCCCTGGGGTCGCCTCTTAGTGTTTCGTCATCTGGGTCACACAAGCTCGCTCGCAGTCAGGCAAGCTCGGGACGCCTGAGGATAACTATTTCTGACGCTTGCGGGCGTACTTGCGACGGGCGCGGGCCTGACGCTCCTCTTCCCGCTCGGCCTTCTCTTTGGCTTTTTGCTCGGCTTCTGCGGCGGCTTCGACAATCTCGACGCTCACCATCTCCGGCGTCTCCAGCGAGATGCGGCCAAGCAAACCGGAGCGGAACTCGTTGATCAGGATCTCGGACGCCTTGTGCAAGTCGGCCAGCCCCCCTTTGCGCATAAACGCTCGCTGGCGGGCGATCATCTCCAGCAGCTCGATCTCGGTCTCGGGCAGCTCGTCAATCTGGTAGCGCGCCTTGATCCGCTCCGGATAGGCCTTGATGAAGTAGTCAGCGGCAAACATGGCGATATCGGCATAGTCGAACACTGTGTCCTTGATGGCCGCTGTGATGGCCAGACGATAACCGCAGGAGGGCGGATTGAGCTTGGGCCAGAGGAAACCCGGGGTATCGGTCAGGATAACGTTGTTATCCAGCTTGATCCGCTGCTGGGACTTGGTCACCCCCGCCTCATTGCCGGTGCGAGCGATGATGCGCCCCGCCAGGGTATTGATCAGAGTGGACTTGCCCACGTTGGGGATCCCCATGATCATCGCCCGCACGCCGCGTAGCTCAAAATTGCGCTCCGGCAGCATCTCGTGGCAGAGAGTCAGCAGTTGCTTGATCTTCTCCGGCTCTTGTTGCGTCAGCGGCAGCGCCTTGATCCCCTTCTCTTTTTCCATGTGTGCCACCCACAGATCGGTGATCGCCGGATCGGCCAGGTCCGCCTTGTTCAGCACCTTGATCACCGGGGTATCACCACGCAGCTCGGGCACCAGCGGGTTTTCGCTGGAGAAGGGGATGCGGGCATCGAGCATCTCGATGATCACATCGACCTGGGGCATGACCTCGGCAATCTCTTTGCGGGCCTTGTGCATGTGACCGGGGAACCAGTTGATGGACATATCCGTTACTCTCTGTGGGGGCTGCGGGCGCGCGCATGGAACAACAGGCGCTCTGCCGCGGGCATCGAACGAAGGGGGCGCATTTTACCTGCTGCGGGCCTCTTTTGACAGGTCATTCTAACCATCACCTCATCAAATCAGCAAACCGCCGAGGCGGAGCAACCTTGCCGGAAGCGACCGGACCAACTGGCTCAATTGATAGATAACACATTGATATAGTGTAACATTTTCATCACTTTTTCACACAACCGTCACCGATAGTCAGTAAAAGTGTCATCTGCCCCCTCTAGGCTGCGCTCAGGTTTTACAAGGAGCGAACCCCAATGAGAAAAATGGCAGGACTTGCAGTGATGATCGGCGCCGCCCTGGCTGCCGGCTGCAAATCAGACAATGACACGGTGGCGACCAAGCCCGTAGCCCAACCCACCAACGTCATCTTCTTCCTCGGTGACGGCATGGGCCTCAACACCCTGACGGCGGCCCGCATCTACGGTGTCGGCGAAGAGGGTGATCTCACCATCGATACCCTGCCAGAGACGGCCTTTATCAAGACCTTCTCCCACGATGCCCAGGTCACTGACTCGGCCCCCTCCATGGCGGCCTACATGACCGGGGTCAAGAGCAACAACGGCGTCATCAGCATGGACGGCGACGCCACCTATGAGAGCGACTGCAGCAAGAGCGCCGGCAAGCCGGTGACCACCCTGCTGGAGCTGGCCAAAGCCGATGGCCGCGGTACCGGTGTGGTAACCAGTACCCGGGTGACCCACGCCACCCCGGCGGCTACCTATGCCCATATCTGCAACCGGGATCTGGAGGCAGATATCGCCGTCCAGCTGGTGCCGGGCGGCAAAGGCTACAACAGCGCCCTCAAGGAGGGGCTGGATGTGGTGCTCGGTGGCGGCAGCAGCTTCTTCCTGCCCAAAGCTGACAAGGGCAAGCGGGAGGATGGCCGCAACCTCATCAGCGAAATGCAGGCCAAGGGCTACCAGTTTGCCAGCAATCTGGATGAGCTGAACAAGGCCGATGCGGGCAAACCGCTGCTGGGTCTGTTTGGTTCCAGCCACATGAAATATGACCTGGACCGCCCCGCCAGCGAGCCGTCACTGGCCCAGATGACCCTGGCCGCCATCAAGCAGCTCAAGGGCAAGGAGAAGGGTTACTTCCTGATGGTGGAAGGGGGCCGCATCGACCACGCCCTGCACGACACCAACGCCAAGCGGGCGCTGCAGGACACCATCGCCTTCGACAACGCCATCAAGGCCGCCATCGACGAGGTGAAAAAGAGCGACCCCGAGCTGAAAAACACCCTGATCGTGGTCACCGCCGACCACGACCATACGCTCGTGCTCAACGGCTATGCCAAGCGCACCGGCAAGACCACCGCCGACAATCCCGGCGTACTCGGGCTAGTGAAGAACTACGAGACTGGCGAGCCAAGCAAGGATAGCGAGGGCATGCCCTACACCATCATAGGTTTTGGCAACGGCTACAACCGGGTAGATGGCCCGCGCAGCAGCGTCGCCCCGCTCGACGATGCCACCGTCTCCGCCAATGACTACCACCAGGAAGTGGTGGTCAAGGTGGGCGAGATCGGCAACGAGACCCACGGCGGCACAGATGTCTTCCTCGGCGCCATCGGCAAGGGGGCTGACAGCTTCCATGGCTCACTCGATAACACCGCCGTGTTCGGCAAGATCAAGGCTGCGGCCAAGCTGTAAGGAGCACTTTCATGAGCAAACAGATGAACACATCCATCAAGCACACGCTGGTCTGCGCCGCCCTGTTCAGTGCGCTGGGCGCAACCTCCCAGGCACAGGCCGGTGATGCCAAAAACGTCATTCTCTTTATCGGTGATGGCATGGGCCCCACCGTGCTCACCGCCACCCGCCTGTTCAAGGTGGGGGAAGAGGGCAATCTGGAGATGATGAAACTGCCGCGCAGTGCCCGCATCAAGACCTTCTCCAACGATGCCCAGACCACCGACTCGGCCCCCTCCATGGCGGCCTACACCACCGGGGTCAAGATGAACAACGAGGTGATCGCCATGAGCAGCGACACCAAAGCCGTCGCCCCCGGCAAAGACGTCAATGGCAACAAAACCGTCAACAATTGCAGCAGCGATAACGGCAAGCCGGTGCCCACCATCCTGGAGCTAGCCAAGGCGGCAGGCAAATCGGTCGGAGCCGTCACCACCACCGAGCTGACCCACGCGACCCCGGCGGCTACCTACGCCCACATCTGCCATCGGGATGCAGCTTATGACATCGCTGCACAAGCTGTTCCGGGAGGAACTGGTTTCAACCAGGCGCTTGGGGATGGGGTCGATGTGCTGATGGGCGGTGGTGCCAACCACTGGACCCCCTACAGCGCCAGCAACAAGGGCGGTCGCAATGACAACCGCGACCTGACCGCCGAGATGAAGGCGCAGGGATACAGCTATGTCACCACCCAAAGTGAACTGGCCAAGGTCACCAGTGGCAAGGTGCTCGGTCTGTTCAGCAGCAAATCCCACCTCGACTATGAGCTGGATCGGGTCGCCAAAGGGGCTGCCAATACCCAGCCGTCTCTCTCCGAAATGACCGCCAAGGCGATCGACCTGCTGAGCAAGAACAGTCAGGGTTATTTCCTGATGGTAGAAGGCGGCCGGATCGATCACGCCCTGCACGGCACCAATGCCAAGCGCTCGCTCACCGACGCGGTGGCACTGGATGAGGCGGTCAAGACGGCGCTGGGTAAAGTGGATCTCAACAATACCCTGATCGTGGTCACCGCCGACCATGACCACACCATGACCATTAACGGCTACTCCGCCAAGGGCAATCCGGTGCTGGATCTGGTGAAAAATGGCGACGGCTCGACCCAGAACGACGTGGATGGCAAGCCCTTCACCACCTTGGTGTTCGGTAACGGCCCCAACCGCCCCGATGTGCGTCCCGTCCTCACCAGCGATCAGGTGATGGCTAATGACTATCTGCAGGAGACCGGCGTCAAACTGACATCGGAAACCCACGGCGGCGGCGATGTGATGCTGTTTGCCGATGGCGCCGGCAGCAACCGCTTCAAAGGCACACTGGATAACACCAAGGTGTTTGGCAAACTGCGGGAGGCGCTCGGCCTGTAAGCAGCAGGGGCCCAGGTGCATCTGAGCAATTGACTCAGCGGCCCGGGCCCCGGCTCTTTCGAGCGACAGATGATGATGCGACTTTTGCTTTCGTTATGGCTGCTTGGCAGCACCCTCGCCTTTCCCCTGCATGCTGACGACACGCCCCCGGATCTCGCCGCCCGGATCAGCTATCACGACCGGAACACCGGCAGCGATGGCATCGCCAGAGAGAGTGTCTGGCAAGAGAAGTGGCTGCGGGTGGGCAATCAGGTGTGGAGCCAGCGGCTCATTCCCCTCCCCCTTGCCCGTGCCTATCACGCCACTCACGATGCCACGCCCGGCCACAAGCACTTTACCCACCAGATGGCAGCCCGCTGGGTCAGTCGCAATGATGAAGGTGAGTTGCAACTGCGTTATGCCGACAGCTGGCACAACCAGCTGGTTGAGGTGCCGGTGGAAGAGTATGGCCAGGTGGCCTTCAAACCCGACTGGCCACGGATCCGCCATCTCGTCAACCCGGCGCTGATCGAGGGGATGACCCCGCTGGATGAGGCCGCCCCCGAGCAGGCCCGCTGGTATGAGAAGCGCGAAGGGCAGCAACGAACCCGCATTCTCTGGTCGAGTCAGTGGCAGCTCCCGCTTGTGGTCGAATCGGCCAGTCTCGACGGCTATCGCAGCTACCGGATGGAGGTGACCTTGCGCAAGCTGCCTGCTCAGCTTCCCTGGCAGCAACTCGCTGATTACGAAGTGCGCGATCTGCGCGATTTCTTCGACTGAGATCCCAACCCCTCAGCGAGCCCAACGACAACGCAGGCAGGAATGTTACACTCTGCTCATTCGACTCTGACTCACGACCTTGATGCGCACTCTCTGCCTGCCTTTTTTGACCCTGCTGTTGTTGCTGGTGAACACCGGTGCCCAGGCTATAATGCTGGTGGCGGCCGAGCTGCCCCCCTATGTCATACGTTCCCAGCAGGGGGCTCCAAGCGGCATGGCCATCGAGGTCATGGAAGAGGCCGCCCGGCGCTTAAAAGAACCGCTCACTATCGAGTTGATGCCGCTGGCCCGAGCCCTCATCGAAGTGACCCACCGCAAGGATGTACTGCTGATCCCGCCAGTGCGGAGCTCTCGACGAGAGCACCTCTTTTATTGGGTAGCACCAATAATCGACGAGGAATTTGTTATCGTCAGCGATCGCCGCTTTCATCCTGTTCCAATCAAAGCCGGTGAGCTGTCCACCCTCAAGGTCGGTACTCTGCGCCACTCTTTCGGCCAACATTTACTCAAACAAAGACTCAATCTGACCAGTCAAACTGTCGCCACCGAAGAACTCAATGCGCACAAACTACAACGAGGGCGTATCGATGCATGGGTAGCAGCCTGGAACGCTATTCTCTACAACCAACAGCAAGAAGGATTTTCTACTGGGCAACTTGTTCGTGGTGAAACCCTGATGCGCACCCAGTTATTTATTGCCGCTCACAAAGAGTTCCCCTTCACCGAAGGGCGTCGCTGGCAAGCCGTGATAGACGAGATGCGCCGTGATGGCTCGCTCACGCGGATCATCCGTCAGTACAACTATCAGGCTCCTGAGTAGTCACTCAATCGCGGTTGCCAAGGCCAGCCAGAATGGTTATGGTAGCCTCATGAAAATACTCGCTATTTCCTCGCATTTGCTCACACCCTGCTGAGCCCCCGCCTCGCTCCTTCGGCCGCGAGTCGCTTGGGGGCATGGCATTTTCAATCGATTGAACCTGTTGAATCCATTTTTGTAACACTTTGCGTGATGGCCAACCTGCACCCGCCGGTATGGGCCTATCCGCTATTGATAAGGAATATCTTATGAAACAACCTCATCTGGTTATCTCCAGCCTTGACCTGGACCGTATCGAACAACTGCTCGGCAACCACCCGCAGCATCTGGCCCTGCAAGAGGAGCTGGACCGCGCCGAGATCCGCGAACCGGCCGACATGCCGCCGGACGTGGTCACCATGAACAGCAAGGTGCGCTTCAAGATGCAGAGCAGCGGCAACGAGTTCTGCCTCACCCTGGTCTACCCGCGCGATGCCAAGGGCGACGAGAGCAACATCTCGGTACTGGCGCCGGTGGGTAGCGCCCTGCTCGGCCTGAAAGTGGGCGACAGCATCGCCTGGCCGGGCCCGGCCGGTCGCACCATCGAGGTAGAAATTCTGGAAGTGGTCTATCAGCCCGAACGCGCCGGCGAGCTGCACCGCTGAGTCCCCCGGGCTGGTCATCCCCCTGTTGATCAGCCCGCTTGCTCGCCCTTGCCAGCTGATCCCGATCAAGCTTTGCGCACCTTGCCCCCCGGTTTTTAGCCCCTTTTCCTGCTGCTGCTTGAGCCTGACTCGGGGGGCAGGTATCTTGTTGGCCGCGTCATGGTCATGACGCACCGAATTTCAGGCTGACATCATGATAAAAATTGCCCTCATCGACGATCACCAGATCGTCCGATCCGGTTTTGCCCAACTGCTCAATCTGGAGCCCGATCTGCAGGTGGTCGCCGAATTCGGCTCCGCCAGCGACGCCCTTGCCGGTCTGCCCGGCAGCGGGGCGCGGGTCTGTGTCTGCGACATCTCGATGCCCGACCAGTCGGGACTGGATCTGCTCAAGCAGCTCCCCTCCGGCCTCGCGGTGGTGATGCTCTCGGTGCACGACAGCCCCGCCCTCATCGAGCAGGCCTTGCAAACCGGCGCCAAGGGGTTTCTCTCCAAGCGCTGCAGTCCGGACGAGCTGATCGCCGCCGTGCGTACCGCCGCCCAGGGGGGGTGTTATCTTACGCCGGACATCGCCCAGAAACTGGCCAGCAGCAGCCGGGATCCCCTTACCAATCGGGAGCGGGAGATTGCCCAGTTACTGGCACAGGGGCTGGAGGTGAAGGCCATCGCCGAGCAGCTTGGCCTCTCCCCCAAAACCGTCCACGTCCATCGCGCCAACCTGATGGACAAGCTCAAGGTCAGCAACAACGTCGAGCTGGCCCACCGCATGCTGGATAGCTGGTGATCTCCCGTTTTGCCAGCTATGTCGCCATCGCGCTGGCGGCCTGCTTCATCTTTGCCGCTGGCTGGTTTTGCCTCTGGAGCATCAGCCTGCATCTGGCGGGCGGCCCGGCGCTGGCGGTGCTGCTGTTCCCCTTCGGCCTGCGCCTCGGCCTGCTGCTGCAAAGTCCCGGCCACTACTGGCCACCGCTGTTGCTGTGCGAAGGGTTGCTGCTCTACTGGCTCAATCTGGAGGTGGGGCTGCCCCACTGGCCTTGGCTGGTCGCGGGCAGTCTGCTGACCCTGCTACCGCTGCTGATTGCCCGTCGCCAACAGGTGCGCAACGACTGGCAGCAACTGTTGCTGCTGCTCGCCACCGTCACGGCGGCGGCGCTGCTGCAAGCCCTGCTCTGGCATCTGGCCGGGGAAGATGGCCTCTCGGCCCTGCTGCTCAGCCTGACCGGCGGTCTGACCCTGACCTCCACCTGCATGCTGATCTGGCACTACCTCACCCGCGCCACCTGGGTGCCGCTGGGGCCTGCGCTGGTGGATCAACCGGTGGAGTGGCGCTTTCGCCATCTGGTCTGGTATCTGTTGCTGTTCGTATTGAGCCTCTGGCTGCAACTGGGATTGCCCAACTCGCTGGTGCGCTTTACCCCGTTTTGTCTGGCCATCCCCATCATCGCCATGGCGTGGCGCTACGGCTGGCAAGGGGCGCTGCTCGCCACCCTGATGAACACCATCGCCCTGCTGGCCAGTCAGGCCTGGCACGATCACCCGCTGGATCTGCTGCTCTCCCTGCTGGCCCAGAGCCTCACCGGCCTGCTGCTCGGCGCCGGGATCCAGCGCCAGCGCGAACTCAATCAGGCGCTGACCCGCCAGCTCGCCCATAATCGCCAACTCACCGAGCGGCTGCTGGAGACCGAGGAGAGCATCCGCAAGGAGGTGGCGCGCGAGCTGCACGACGATATCGGCCAGACCATCACAGCCATTCGAACCCAGGCAGGGATCGTGCGCCGCCTCGCCCCCGACAACGCTGGGGTAGGCCAGAGCAGCGCCCTCATCGACACACTGTCGCTCGGGATCTACGACGCGGTGCGCGGCCTGCTCGGGCGGCTGCGCCCGCGCCAGCTCGACGACATGACTCTTGAACAGGCGGTACGGGCACTGCTCAGAGAGCTGGAGCTGGAGCGTCACGGCATCGTCACCCGTCTGGAGTGGCAGCTGGCGGATGGGGATCTCTCCGATGCCCAGCGGGTCACCCTGTTTCGGGTCTGTCAGGAGGGGCTCAACAATGTGGTCAAACATGCCAACGCCCACTCGGTCACCATTCGCGCCCGGGCCAGCGGCGATCAGTTGCAACTGGTGCTGGAAGATGATGGCCGCGGTTTGCCGGAAAGCCGCCCGCAACAGGGCTATGGCCTGCTCGGCATTCGCGAACGGGTACAGGCGCTCGGGGGCAGTCTGCAACTCTCCTGCATCCACGGCACCCAGCTGACGGTCAACCTGCCCAGTCGCAGACGGGAGGAGAGTCATGGCTAATCACCACCAGAGGGCCTGCCTGTGCTGAGTTTTATGAGAAGTGCGCCGCCCCGGCCCCTTATCCGGGATCAGGCCGAGATCGACACCACCTATCGCCACTGGCGGCTGCACCTGCTGCTGACCATGTATCTGGGCTACGCGGTCTTCTACTTCACTCGCAAGAGCTTCAACTTCGCCATGCCGGACATGCTGGCGAGCGGCATGCTGGACAAGTCCGATATCGGCATGCTGTGGACCCTGTTCTACATCACCTACGGCTGCTCCAAGTTCTTCTCCGGCATCATCAGTGACCGCGCCAACCCGCGCTACTTCATGGGTGTCGGACTGATGGCCACCGGCGTTATCAATATCCTGTTCGGCCTCTCGTCGGCACTCTGGATGTTTGCCGCCCTCTGGGTCGCCAACGCCTTCTTCCAGGGCTGGGGCTGGCCCCCCTGCTCCAAGCTGCTTACCAGCTGGTATTCGCGCACCGAGCGCGGCGTCTGGTGGTCGGCCTGGAACACCGCCCACAACGTCGGCGGCGCGCTCATCCCTCTTATCGTCAGCACCATCGCCCTGCAGCATGGCTGGCGCTACGGCATGATAGTGCCCGGCCTTATCGCCATCATCGCGGGATTGTTCCTTTGCTGGCGGCTGCGGGATACCCCGAGTGCCATGGGATTGCCGACAGTGGGCGAGTGGCGCAAGGATGCCATGGAGCTGGCCCAGCAGACCCAGGATGCGGGGCTCTCCCATCGCCAGATCCTGCGCAAATATGTGCTGGGCAACCCCTATATCTGGCTGCTCGCCTGCTGCTACGTGTTGGTCTATGTGGTACGCACCGCCATCAATGACTGGGGCAATCTCTACATGACCGAGCAGCGCGGCTTCAATCTGATGAGCGCCAACTCGGCCATCTCCATGTTCGAGGTGGGGGGCTTTATCGGTGCGCTGGTGGCGGGCTGGGGATCGGACAAGCTGTTCAACGGCAACCGTGGCCCAATGAACCTCATCTTTGCGGTTGGGATCCTGCTGGCGGTAGGATCGCTCTGGCTGATGCCCTTCTTCAGCTATGTGATGCAGGCGGCCTGCTTCTTTACCATCGGCTTTTTCGTGTTCGGCCCCCAGATGCTGATCGGCATGGCGGCAGCGGAGTGCTCTCACAAAAACTCGGCGGGAGCGGCCACCGGCTTTGTCGGCCTGTTTGCCTACATGGGGGCGGCGCTGTCAGGCTATCCGCTGGCCAAGGTGATGGAGATCTGGCACTGGAACGGCTTCTTCGTGGTGATCTCGGTGGCGGCAGGCGTCTCGGCCCTGCTGCTGCTCCCCTTCCTCAAGGCGCAGGCACCGCGCCCCCAGCCTGCCGAGATAACGTAATACCGGACTGAACGGGAGTTACACCTCCCGACCAGCCTGACAGACCCGGTTCTTGCCTTGCCGCTTGGCGCTGTAGAGCGCATGGTCGGCCTGAGTGAACAGAGGGTCAAAGTGCCACTCCCCTTGCCAGTGGGAGAGTCCCATGCTGACCGTGATGGAGAGGCCGCCCATGTTGCGGTTCGCGACCTCCTCCAGCAATCCCTCGCAGCGCTGCAGGGCCAGCACGCCGGGCTGCGAGAAGAGCAGCACAAACTCCTCGCCACCGAAACGACTGCACACCAGATCGGGCTGACTACCCAGATAGGCACCGAGCTCGGCCAGCACCCGATCACCCACCTCATGGCCATGCTGGTCATTGATCTGCTTGAAATCATCGATGTCGAGCACCGCCAGCGCGCCACTGTCACCCCACTTTTGCTGCTTCAGCTGCTCCATAAAGCCACGCCGGTTGAGCAGACCGGTAAGAGGGTCGTGGCTAGCCTGCTGGCGCAGCGCCAGCGCACGGTACTGGGTACAGAGCAGCAGCACCCCGAAGGTGGAAAGATAGCTCCCCATCAGCATGGAGAGGAAGGGCAGCACATTGACCCCGCTCTTATCCATCAGCATCTGTACGTTGTCCCGCCAGAGGAACCAGAGCCGCATCAAGTAGAAGGCGTAGAGCAGCACGTTGACCAGGGTAAAGACCATCACCGCCGGCAGATAGTGGGGGTAACCGTGGCGCCAGACCAGATAGACGATCACAGCACCCAGCACCATGTAACTCAGGCAAGCCAGCAACACCCGGGATGCCATCCCCCCCTCCACAATGCACCAGCTCAGAAGCAGCAGATAGACCAGCATGAAGAGCCCCCCGGCACGCCAGTTCGGGGGCTGTCCGAAAAAGCGCTGCAGCGCCGGCGGCATCAACACAATGCAGAGCGTGATCAGGGTATTGGCCAGCCAGATGCCGGAGGGGCTGGGGAAAAATGCCTGTAACGAGAAAAGTATCTGGGCCACCAGCGCACAGAGACTGGACCACCACCATAACCCGATGCCCGGGATCTCCCGGTGGGTCGACCAGATAATGGAGAGCGTGATAAACCCGAGGCTATATCCCCCCAATGCCATCACCATCAGGGTAAATACATCCAGCTTCAGCAACAACGAGACATCCATATCAAAACCAGGCAGAGGGAGGTAAGTGAGTATATGAGAACCGTTTGCCAAGACCCAGAGACCCTGACTGTTTTCACAATAAAAACATATTGTTCGTCTGTTTTTCACACCACCAGATAACTCACACCATTCCGCTATAGCAGGTTTGAGATATGCAAAAAAGATAAGCCCAACCAGACTCAAGCCACATACGAGCCCCTCTCTATGTAACAAAATGTCTTGGGGATAATTTGGGCTTGAACCCACTCAATTAGATAGATATGTTGTTTTCGTGTGATTTTATGAATGAAGCCATGAGCAATAAATGTCTCTAACCTGTTGAGTCTTCTGACACAATCTGTTTTTGGTACATTTTTCACTCAACCACTATTCATAGCATCTCATATGGGGCTTTTGTCCCGCTCAAGACATTCATCCTGTCTTGCCTGTTGCCGGATGCAGCAGTCTCTTGTGCCACGGAGTCGCACGGGATCAGGTTCAAGGCCGAACACACCACCGACAGAGACGTCACTTATGATCAAAAAACTGATTCTTTCTACCCTGCTGTTTTGCGGGATCGCCACGGCGGCCCCGACCCCAGCCCCTACCTCCACCCTGGATGCCGTGCTCGAACGCGGCGTGCTGCGAGTCGGTTTCGATGCCGGCTATCAACCCTTCGAGATGACCAACAAGCAGGGCCAATACATCGGCTTTGACGTGGATCTCGCCAAGATGGTCGCCAAAGAGATGGGCGTGAAGGTCGAGTTCGTCAACACCGCCTGGGATGGCATCATTCCGGCGCTGCTGACCAACAAGTTCGACGTCATCATGGGCGGCATGACCGTCACTCCCCAGCGCAACCTGCGGGTCAACTTCGCCGATCCCTACATCGTGGTCGGCCAGACCATAGTCCTGCGCAAAGAGAAGGCGGGCGAAATCAAATCCTTCACCGACCTCAACGACCCGAAATACAAGATCGCGGTCAAGCTCGGTACCACCGGCGAGCAGGCAGTCAAGCGCCTGATCCCCAAAGCTACCCTGCTGCAGTTTGAAACCCAGGATGACGCCAAGCTGGAAGTGATCAACGGCAAGGTCGATGCGTTCGTCTATGACCTGCCCTACAACGCTATTTTTGCCTCCCAGAATCAGGGCGCCGTAGTACACCTCGACAAGCCGTTCACCTTCGAGCCGCTGGCCTGGGCCATCCGCAAAGGGGATCAGGACACCCTCAACTGGTTCAACAACTACCTGCGCCAGATCAAGGGCGATGGCAGCTACGACCGTCTCTACAAGAAGTGGTTCGAATCCAACGCCTGGCTGAATCAGCTCAAATAACCTCCGGGGGGCGGCACATGCCGCCCCTGCACCACGCAGCTCCCCACACAATAACGAGAAGAGGTTGTGACTGTGCACACACCCAAACCGACAAGACAGATGGAAAAACAGCCCAATCAGCTGCTCTGGCATGGGGTTTTCCTGCTGATGCTGCTGGTTGCCGTATTCGGCATCTACAAGGCTGTCCAGTCAGTGGATTACACCTGGCGCTGGGAACGCATTCCCCAATACATCGCCTATCAGGCGGAGCAGAAGAATGTCGCCGAATTTGACGGCACCGTGATGGCGGGCACCAGCGAGGCCGAGAAGGGCAAGCTGTTCCTGCAAGACGATCTCGACCCCAATGTGCGGCAAGCCATCGCCAGCACCGGCGTACAAGTCGCCGAAGGGGATACCGTTTTTCGTGGCGATACCCTCGACACCCAACTGAGCTGGACCGCAGGCCCCATCGTCTGGGGCGTCTGGGTCACCGTCAAGCTCTCGCTGGTAGCAGGCATCTTCGCCATCCTGCTCGGCACCCTGGCCGGGCTGGCGCGTCTCTCCCCCAATCCGGCCCTGCGCAATCTGGCGGTCACCTACGTTGAGCTCATCCGCGGCACGCCGCTGCTGGTGCAGATCTTTATCGTCTACTTCTTTATCGGCACCGTGCTGAACCTCGATCGCTTCACTGCCGGGGTCGCGGCACTGGCCGTCTTTACCGGTGCCTATGTGGCGGAGATCGTCCGCGCCGGTATCAGCTCCATCCACAAGGGGCAGATGGAGGCGGGCCGCAGCCTGGGTATGACCTCGGCCCAGACCATGCGCTATGTCATTCTGCCGCAGGCTTTCAAGCGGGTACTGCCACCGCTGGCGGGCCAGTTCATCAACCTGATCAAGGACTCCTCGCTGGTCTCGGTCATCTCCATCACCGATCTGACCAAGGCGGGGCGCGAGGTGGTGAGCTCCACCTTCAGCCCGTTCGAAGTGTGGTTTACCGTGGCCCTGCTCTATCTGGTGCTGACCGGCACCCTCTCTTTCCTGGTACGCCGTCTCGAGGTGAAATATGCACGCAGCAACTGATCCCATCATCAAGGTGCTACAGGCATCGAGAAGTGCAGCCATCACCGGCACCCCCTTCGCCTTCCCGGTTCGTTTTCTGGAGGTGAAATATGCGCGCAGCAACTGATCCCATCATCAAAGCGACCGGCGTAGAGAAGTTCTACGGCAGCGAAGTGCACGCCTTGAAAAATGTCAGCACCCAGGTCGCCGAAGGGGAAGTGGTGGTGATCGTCGGCCCCAGCGGCTCGGGCAAGTCCACCTTCCTGCGCACCCTCAACCAGCTGGAGACCATCAACGACGGCAACATCGTGGTCGACGGCATCTGCCTGACCGAGCCGGGCGATGTCAACAAGCTGCGGGAAGAGGTGGGTATGGTGTTCCAGTCCTTCAACCTCTTTCCCCACCTGACTGTGCTGGACAACATCTGCCTCGCCCCGCAGAAGGTGCGTGGCCTGTCGCGCCGTGAGGCCGAAGACAGAGCCAAGGCGCTGCTGCTGAAAGTGGGGCTGTCGGTGAAAGCCGCCAGCTACCCGTCCCAACTCTCCGGCGGTCAGCAACAGCGGGTGGCCATCGCCCGGGCACTCGCCATGCAGCCACGCATCATGCTGTTTGACGAGCCCACCAGTGCGCTCGATCCTGAGATGGTGGGGGAAGTGCTCGATGTGATGAAGGGGCTGGCCCGCGAAGGAATGACCATGGTGGTGGTGACCCACGAGATGGGCTTTGCCCGCGAGGTGGCGGATCGGGTGCTCTTTATGGAGAGTGGCGAACTGCTGGTGGATGAAAAACCTGCAGACTTCTTCGACAATCCCCCCTCCCCACGTCTGCGCCAGTTCCTGAGTCAGGTGCTGTAGCCAAAATGCTCTGCTGGATAAACGAAGAGGGACCGCAAGGTCCCTCTTCTTGTGTGTCACGCTGAGCAGACTCAACCCAGCTGAACCCGAGTGCCCATCTCATCGGCTCAGCGCGGGGACTTTCCCAGATAGCGCTCCACGATCACTTTCACTCCGTCACGTTTTTTGAGCTGATAGAGCTCCTTGTCAAACTGGTCGATAAAGGCCTGTTTGTAGGGGTACTCCCCCTTGCGGCTATAGCCGAGAAACCCCTGCTCCTTGCTGAGCACCGGCCCCTGTTTGAGCAGGGACATATCGGCCACCGCCAGCTGATCGGCCTTTATCATGTTGAGCAACTCATAGAGCAGGGAGAGGCGATCATTGATGGTGCAATCGACCCGGCCGCGGACAATCTTGAGCAGGTTCTCCCGATTGCTTTTCACCTCCTCCACGTCGATCTGCTTCTCCTTCACCGCCTGCCAGAAGGCATCGCCGCCAACGGCAAAGCCGGCGTTCATGCCAAAGCGCAAACCGTGATAGTCGAGCGGAAACCTGGACTGCGGGGTATTGGCTGCCACACTGGCGCCGCACATCACCACCAGCTCCTCATCCAGCATCGGCTGGGAGTAGGGCCACATATAAGGGCGGGTATCGGGCATGTAGTAGGGTGGAAAAATGGCGAAGGCGGTCCCCTGTTCCACCATGCTCAGACCGCGCCGCCACGGCATCGGCTTGAGCACCACCTCATAGTCAGGCATGGCAGAGGTTACCTCTCGGATGATGTCGGCATAGATCCCCCTGACCTCCTCCCCCTCCTGCCAGGAGTAGGGGGGATAAGCGGCATCCGCCAGGATCTCGACTCGGGTCTTGGCGTGCGCCATCATGCACAACCCCAGTAACAAGCAACACCAGACGCGCATAAGCCAGCACCTCCTGAAAAAGCCTGCATCAAGCATAGCCATCCGCCGCGCCTTCCTCTGCTGCCGAGCCATATTTCATGCCATCTCTTCGTTGGCTGAAAAATGTTAATGAAATATTAAAACCATCCTTTATGCTGGAGAGCAATTGCTCTGAATGGATGGCCGCATATGGATGTGCAACTGCTTCTGCTCTACCTCTCCCCGGTTTTTCTGGCCTTTATCGGCTGGGAGATGCTCTACCTGCGCAAACATGGCGCGGCCTTTCCCACTGCCACCTACCAGTGGCGGGATCTGTTCGCCAACGCCGCCCTGGCCCTGATGCACCAAGGGGGCGATGCGCTGGCGGCCATTGCCATTGCTTATCTGTATGACACCCTCTGGGGCTGGCGACTGTTCGATATCGAGCTTAATCTCTGGAGTGTGCTACTGCTGTTCCTGCTGCAGGATCTCTGCTATTGGCTGTTCCACTTCACCAGCCACCATGCGCGCTGGCTGTGGGCCTCCCACGTGGTGCACCACAGCTCGGAGCGACTCAATCTCTCCACCGCCTTTCGCCAGAGCCTGATGTATCCCATCTCCGGCATGTGGCTGTTCTGGATCCCGATGATTGTCATCGGCTTCCCGCCCGAGGCGGTGGTCGCCACCGTGCTGCTGAGCCTGGGTTTTCAGTTTTTCGTCCACACCCAGGTGGTGGGCAAGCTCGGCTGGCTGGAGTGGATCTTCAACACCCCCTCCCACCACAGGGTGCACCACGCCAGCAACGCCAAGTACATAGACCGCAACTTCGCCGGGGTGCTGATCATCTGGGATCGGCTGTTCGGCACCTTTGTCGAAGAAGATCCGGCCGAGCCATGCCGCTTCGGCATCACCAAGCCGATCCACAGCTTCAACCCCCTCACCCTCACCTTCCACGAGTGGCGCGACATGCTGCATGACGCCCGTGGCCTACCCTGGCGACAAAAACTCGCGGTGCTGTTTGGCAAACCGGCCGGACCTGCCAGCCGCTGAGCCTTCGCCCCGAATAGCAACTCCCGGATAGCAAGCCCCTGATAACCAGTCCCTGATAACAAGAGAGCGCCACGGCGGCGCTCTCTTTTATGCTCAGTCACATCTTCGATGTCAGAGATGGGCGAACGACCAGACGGCGGGGATCAGGCTCAGCAAGGTCACACCGGCCAACAGCCGCTCGCGACCACTCAGGCAAAGATCTGCGCCTAGCTGACGACGGCTGTAGAGAAACAGCAGCAGACCCGGCCCGTAGAGCAACAACGACAGCAGCAGATACTCCACCCCGGCGGCATAGAGCAGCCAGAAGCCGTAACCGCTCGACACCAGTGCCACCGCCCGCATCAGGCCTCGGCCCTGCCCGCGATCCCCCTTCTTGCTGAACGAAAGCTTGAGCAAGAACAGGCCGATCAGCAGGTAGGGCACCAAAATCATCGAGGTAGAGATAAGCAGCAGGCTGGTGTAGCCCTTGCCGAGCAGCCACACCAGCAGCAGGCAAGTCTGCACCGTCAAGCTGGTGAGCCAGAGCGATGCGATAGGCGTCCCGTTGCGGTTCTGGCGCCGGAAGATAGCAGGAAACGCGCCGTGGCGGGCCGCGCTGAACGGTACCTCGGCCGAAAAGAGGGTCCAGCTCACGTAGGAGGCGAGCACTGAGACGATAAGGCCGACGCTGATGAGCAGCTTGCCCCAGGAGCCGGTCATCTGGGCCATCAACCCTGCCATGGAGGGGTTGGGCAGGGCCGCTAGCTCGGGCCGACTCAATATCCCCAGCGCCAGCACCGAGATAAGCACATAGAGCAGCAACGCCAATACCACGCCAAGCACAGTGGCCATGCCCACATCCCGCCGGTTTCTGGCGCGGGCCGACAGCACCGCTGCCCCCTCGATACCGGTGAAGACCCAGAGAGTGATGAGCATGGTATTGCGCACCTGCTCGGAGACCGGTACCGCCAGGGTGCTGCCCTGCTGATCCGCCGCGAAAGTGACCGGATCGAACCAGTAGCAGGCAAACAGGATAAACAGCAGCAGCGGCAGGCTCTTGGCCAGGGTCGCCACCAGATTGAACAGCGCCGCCTGCTGCACGCCGCGGGCCACCAGCAGATGCACCGCCCAGAGGATGCAGGACTCACCGACAAACGCAGCCAGAGTGTTGCCGTCACCAAACCAGACCAGTTCCGGGGTATCGACAAAACTGCCCAGCGCCGCAAAGGCGATCACCAGATAACCCACCACGCCGATGGTGGCACAGAGCCAGTATCCCCAGGCGGAGAAGAAGCCCACCAGATCGCCAAAACCGGCGCGGGCGTAGCTGTAGATACCGCCGTCGAGATCCGGCCTTAACCGCGACAGATAGAGAAAACTCATGGCGAGCGCCAGGATGCCCACACCCGTCACGCCCCAGCCGATCAGCACGGCGCGGGCGCCTGCCACCTCGGCCATGTTCTGGGGCAGGCTGAAAATCCCCGCCCCCACCATGGAGCTGAACACCAGCGCGGTGAGTGACCAGAGCCCAATCTTGCTCTCTTTCATGGATGCTCCTTAGCGCAACCGGCTGCTCAGCGCCTGAATATGCTCGGGACCGATACCGCAGCAACCGCCGATCAAATTCGCCCCGGCCGCGCGCCAGCGCTCGGCCCAGCCGAGATAATCCAGCGGCCCCAGATCGGCGCGGATCTCGTCCAGCCCATCGTTGGCGGTGGCCTCTTTGGGTTGCGGCGGGAAGGCGTTGGCGTAAGCACCGAGGCGAATGTCTGCGCGGCCCAGCGCCTGCAATCGGGTGCGGGCAACCTCGAGGGCCCCCTCGATCACCTCGGGCTGACAGCAGTTGAACAGGATGGCATCGACCCCGGCCGCCACTAACGTGGTCACCGCAACAGCCACCTGCTCACCGGAACGTAGTCGCGGCTCGTTGCCCGGCGCCTCATCTTCCAGCGTGAAGGAGACCCAGAACGGCTTGCCGTCATCAGGCAATAGCGCTTTCAGGGCCAGTGGTTCGGCAATCAGGCTCATGGTCTCGGCCAGCCAGATATCCACATGGGGAGATAGCGCCCGGATAAGCGGCATCGCCAGCTCGCTCACCCGGTTCGCCTTGAACAGGTCGGCACGGTAGGAGCCAAACAGCGGTGGCAGAGAACCCGCCACCTGCACGGCGCCCTTCTGCTCGTCAGCCACCTCACGGGCCAGCTGACCAGCCAGCGCCGCCAACCCCTCCCCGTCGGCAAAGAAACGCTCATCGCCGATATGAAACGGCACCAGTGCATAGCTGTTGGTAGTAATGACCCTGGCCCCGCTCGCCACATAGGCCTGATGCACATCACGCACCGTCTCTGGCGCCTCCATCAAGGCCAGCGCTGACCATTCTGGCTGACGAAACGGTGCCCCCCGCCTTGCCAACTCGCGCCCCATGCCCCCATCCAGCACCCACAATTCCCTGGTTTCCATCTGTCGTGTCTCTTTGTTTTATGCGTTGTTTATTTGCGTATTTATCTGTTTGTTTTGTTGATCTGCGGTTTCACATCGAATCGCTGCAGATAGTCCCGCTTCATCCTGGGAAGCCATTTAACCTTGCAGCCATAAAAACATATGGATGTTTGGATGGCCAAAACAAGATAAAACAAAGTGCCACAGGCGGCAATCAGTATCAGCAGAAATCAGCGTGCAAACGGCGAGGCAAACGCAGAAATGCAAGAGGCCACCCGAAGGTGGCCTCATCACTATTTTGATCCGCTGGTAACTTAACGCCCGGCCAGCACTCGCTTGATCTGCTTGACCCAGTCGGAGACCCGACCCTGCTGCGGCAAACCGCGCCAGATCTGCTCCCACTGGGCAGGGCTGAGCGGACGCCCGAGGCGACGCTGCACACCCGCATAGAGGTAGTCATGGGCCGTGGTGGCCGCATGCTCGGAGGTGAGGAATTTGGAGACCGGATCGGTCAACCGCACATCCCGCATGCCGAGCAGCGGATAGTCGTTGTGCACCGCCGCCAGCATGGTCTCGCGCATGGCGGACTCGATGTAGCCACGGGCAAACAGAGCGGTCACCGACTCCAGCGACCCCTGATCCGGGCCGTGATACTGCTCGTCAAAGACCGGGCTCGGCTCGGCCATGCCACTTTGTACCACCGCATCGGGATCCGGCTGCGGCACGACCACGGCAGGCTTGGGGGTTACCGGCTTGGCAGCCACTGTGGCTTTGCGCGGCGCACTCTGGCTACAGGCACCCAGTGCCAGGGCAAGCGCGACACAGGCCAGCGCACGGGAATGAGACTGCATCTTCATGACTCTTATGTCGCTCCTTTTACGATTCCTGAGCTGGCTTCTCGGCCACAGCCGGTTCGACCCGGGTAACCAGCAGCTGATCAATCTTGTAACTGTCGATATCGACCACTTCGAACTTGTAACCGGCGTATTTGACCGAGTCAGTGCGCTTGGGGATCTTGCGCAGCATATACATGATAAAGCCGGCGATGGTCTCGTAGTTCTGGTTCTCGGGGAACTCTTCGATATCGAAGGCGCGCATCACGTCGGAGATGGGGGTGACCCCGTCCACCAGCCAGGAGTTCTCGTCGCGCTGGACGATCTGCTCTTCCACCACGTGGGTCGCCCACTCGCCCATGACGGTGCTCATCAAGTCGTTCATGGTGACGATCCCCACCACCAGCGCGTACTCGTTCATCACCACGGCAAAGTCGCCACGATGATTCTTGAAGTACTCCATCGCCTCATAGAGGTTCAGGGTATCGGGGATGATGATGACGTTCTGCACCAGATTGCCACCGATAAGGTCGATGCTCTGGCCGCCGATAACGCGGATCAGCAGCTCTTTGGCATCGACAAAGCCCTTGATGCTGTCGAGGTTGTGGTCACAGACCAGAAACTTGTTGTGGGGATGTTCGGCGATCTTTGCCTTGATGCTCTCTTCACTCTCTTGCAGGGTGAAATAGATCAGGCTCTCGCGGGCCGTCATGGCGGAGGTGACACCAAGGGACTGCAACTCGAACACGTTCTCGATGAGCTGATGCTCCTCACGCTGGATAACCCCCGCCTCGGCACCGGCATCCATCACCGCATAGATATCATCGGAGGTGATCTCGTCGTTGCGCACGGTGGAGACGCGCATCAGACGGAACAGGGAGTTCGCCAATCCGTTGAAGACCCACACCAGCGGCATCAACACGGTGACGAAGAAGAGCATGGGGCGCACCACCACCACGGCAATCTGCTCGGGCATGGTCATGGCCAGACGCTTGGGCATCAGATCGGCGATCAGGATAAACATGCCGGTGACGAACACGAAGGAGGCACCGGAGCTGATCTCGCCAAGCCAGGGGCCCTGGTAGAACTGGGAGACAATTCCCTTGATGGCGGGGTTGAGGGCAGACTCACCCAGGATACCGCCCAGAATGGCGACGGTATTGAGGCCAATCTGCACCACGGTGAAAAAGTTGCCCGGCTGGGCCTGCAGGGCCAGCACCTTTTCGGCCTGGCGATTACCTTCATCCGCCATCACCTGCAATTTGATTTTGCGAGACGCGGCGAGAGAGATCTCGGAGAGGGAGAAGAACACACTGCCGCCAACCAGCAGCATTAAAAAGAACAAACTATCGGCAAAACTCATGATTAACCTATTGCTACACCCGCCTTAGCACAAGACGGCAAACTGGGCCCGGGAGACCGGACCGTGAGCCCATCCGAGACTCACACAGGGGGAGTATTCTATCAGAAAACAGCCAGTTGGGGGCTTTATCTTACTCCGACCAGTTATGCAACAAAAAAGGCGCTTCACGCGCCTTTTTATTCACTTCCTGTCCCGTCCTGAATATGGTTTACACCTTTCCTCCCAATAAATGGAGAACCCGATGGGACAAGGTGTGAAACGGACACAGCGCGATTACTCGCTGACTTTTAAACTGGCACTGGTCGAGCAGATTGAAAAAGGCGAGCTCACCTACAAACAGGCTCAGGTGCGTTATGGCATTCAAGGCCGCTCCACCGTTCTGGTATGGTTGCGTAAACATGGTCGGCAAGATTGGAGCCAGGGGGCTTCTGTGCGTGCCGCCAGGAGCATCACCATGCCTGACCCCGACAACCAGACGCCCGAGCAGCGCATCAAGGAACTCGAGCAACAGCTGGCGCTGATGAGTCAGAAGGCTCAGTTCTTTGAGGCCGTCGTCGATGTACTGAAGAATGACTACGGCGTCTCCATCGTAAAAAAGCGACCCGGCAAGTCCTCTCGCAGCGGCAAGTCGAGAGGCTG